>NZ_JAIZSA010000026.1:0-97770 GCF_020419825.1 Burkholderia sp. AU30198
TCGCGTTGCCCGAGTCATCGCTCGTCGACGACATGTACAGGAAGTTGTCGAGACCGCTCATCTGCTGCTCGATCACCTGCGTCACCGTGTCTTCCACCGTCTTCGCGGAAGCGCCCGGGTAGTTCGCCTGGATCTGGATCGTCGGCGGTGCGATCGTCGGATACTGCGCGATCGGCATCTTGAAGATCGATGCGACGCCGGCCAGCATCAGCACGATCGCGATCACCCACGCAAAGATCGGGCGATCGATAAAGAACTTGGCCATGAAACGGACTCCTTGTTATTGCGCGGCCGACGCAGCGGTCGAACGCGCGGCGGCATTGGCGGCGGTGCTCGCCGGCGCGACGCTTGCCGGTGTGCCGGACGCTGCATCCGGCGCCGGCGCGAGCTGCGCCGCGACAGTCTTGACGGTCGCACCCGGGCGCACCTTGTCGACGCCCTGCACGATCACGTGATCGCCCGCTTCCAGACCGCCTTCGACGATCCAGTCCTGACCGTAGGTGCCGGCCGTCGTCAACGGACGCGTCTCGACCTTGTTGGCCGCGTTCACGACCAGTGCGATCGCCTGCCCCTTCTGGTCGTGCGACACCCCGATCTGCGGCACCAGGAACGCGTTCTCGTTCACGCCCTCCTCGATCCGTGCGCGCACGAACATCCCCGGCAACAGCACGCGGCCCGGGTTCGGGAAGATCGCGCGAATCGTCACCGAGCCGGTGGTCTGGTCGACCGTCACGTCCGAGAATTGCAACTTGCCCGGCTCCGAATAGGTCTTGCCGTCTTCCAGGATCAGCGACACTTTTGCCGCGCCCGGGCCGCTCGTCTTCAGCTTGCCGCTCTGTACGTCCTGGCGCAGCTTCAAGCCGTCGAGGCTCGACTGCGTGAGGTCGACATACACCGGGTCGAGTTGCTGCACCGTCGACATCAGCGTTGCCTGGCTCGCCTGCACGTACGCACCCGGCGTCACCTGCGAAATGCCGACGCGGCCCGAAACCGGCGACACGACATCGGTGTAGCCGAGGTTGATCTGTGCGGTATCGACTGCCGCCTTGCCGGCCGCGACGTCCGCCGCGGCCTGGCCTTGCGTGGCCACCGCGTTGTCGTAATCCTGCTTGCTGACCGCGTTCGCGGCCACCAGCACCTTGTAGCGTGCGACCAGCGCGTTCTGCGTGACGAGGTTCGCCTGCGCCCTCGCAAGCGTCGCCTTTGCACTATTCAGCGCAGCGACGTACGGCGCCGGGTCGATCTTGTAGAGACGCTGGCCGGCCTTGACGTCGGTGCCTTCGGTGAATTCACGGCGCAGCACGATGCCGTCGACCCGCGCACGCACCTGTGCAACGAGGAACGCGCTGGTGCGGCCCGGCAGTTCGGTAACCGCGGGCACGGCCTGCGGCTGGACGGTGACGACGCCGACTTCCGGTGTTTGCGGCGGCGGTGCCGATTCTTTTTTTCCGCACGCGGCCAGGAAAACGGCAGCCGTTGCAGCAGTGATTAAGCGGTATGGAACCCGTTCGACGCGCATGGAGCGACCTCTCACAAATAGACGACCTTCAATGGGAATCACCAGATCTCCTCGTGACCTGCACGCGCGGCCGGAATGCTGTCGCTTCCTGTTTGCCGCGGATGCGGTCGCGTATGTCGGGCGTGCGTTGCGCCCTGTGGAGCGTTCGTTCGTCGAACTGCTTCCGTGGAAAAAGAACGATGAGCCCGCGACTCTGGCGGGCCTGCGTTGCTGGGGCGACCAACCGGGCCGCTAGCTCGCGGGCCGGAACGCGGCGCCGGCGAATTCGACGAATGCCCGCGCAGCGGCCGGCAGACGCGCGGTACGCGCATGCGCGAGCTTCAGCGTGACGGGCGCGAGCGGGCGGACCGGTGCAACGCGCACCAGCGTGCCGGCCGCCAGATCGGCGTCGACGAGATACGCGGGCAGCACCGCGGCACCCATGCCGGCCACAGCGAGCCGCCGTGCCATCTCCAGATGGCCGACACCCGTGCTGCCGCCCGGCGTCGCATCGGGTCGAAGCGCAGCCGCATCGTCGTCGCCGGCCGCCGGCAGATCGAGCCGCACGGCCGCGATGTCCGGCCAGTCGCCCGACGCGGCCGCGCCGCCGTGCGCGGCGACATAACCCGGCGCCGCGACGCGCACGGATTCGTATGCGGCCAGCGTGTGCAGCGCGTGTGCACCGGACACCGGCATGCCATCGGTCAGGAACGCGACATCGATGTCTTCGGACGTCAGATCGACATGGGTATCGGTCAGCGTCACGGTCGGCCGCACGTCCGGAAACCGGTGCACGAAACGATCGAGCAACGCACTCAACTGGCTGAGCCCGAACGCGACCGGCGCGGCAATGCGCAGCGCACCTTCCGGCTTGCTGCCCATCGCGACGAAACGGCCGTCGATCTCGTCGATCGCGCCGAGAATCCGCTCGACACGCGCGAGATACAGCTCGCCGATTTCCGTCAGCGACTGGTGGCAGGTGCTGCGTTGAAGCAGACGTGCGCCAAGGCGCGTCTCGAGCGCATCGACCAGCCGGCTCGCCATCGCCGTCGACACGCGCAGCCGGGTTGCCGCCCGGCGAAACCCGCCTTCCCTTGCCACCGTCACGAATGCCCGAATCGATTGAAGTTGGTCCATTTGTCCGGATTCCTCTGCGCGGTCGCCTGCCTTGAAGCCTCCACCCGTCGCCGCGTCGCGACCGACATGCAGCGGCCCGGCCAATGCGGCGGCCCCGACGCCGGCTATGCCGGGTCGGTGCCACGCTCGCGCCAGGCGCGCACCGGCATGCAACGGACGCAAGCCGGCCTCGGCTGGCCCGATGCACGAACAGATGAGTAGCAGTCCTGAGTCTTTTCCAGCGCTTCGCAACGGCAATGCCGGCGGATACCACCGGCCATGCGACGGTCAAACCCGCATCGCCCGTGCGCACTGGAATACGTTTCTTTCAGCAGGTGCAATGGTATGAAAACCGCCGGAAAATCGCTTGCCCGATCCTCCGATTGTTTTGCCTTAATTTCCGAATTTGTGCGCCGCACACCGCGCAACGACGGGCCATGCGGTCGCCGGCCGTGCAGATCCGGATGATCGGGCTAATTTCCGACAGGTTTAGGCAATCGCGTGCACGCGACTCGCCGTACGATGTGACCGCCGTGCCGGCCCCCTGCCGGGACACCCACCGGGAATCGCCGCCGCGTACCTTGCACCGGCCACTCCGCCATCCGCTCACCCAATATGGAAATCGACGCCCGAACGCTGCCGCTACAGCGCATCACGCCCACTCACGCCCCCCGGTCGCCCACGGCCCGGCTCGCTGCGCTGATCGCCGCCTACGCGCCGCACGACGGCACGTTCGAGCTTCCGGTGCGTGGCATGCGCGTCGCGCGCGCGGCCGCGTCGCCGCCGCACTGGAACCATGGCGTGCATCACGCGTGCGTAAGCATCGTCGGGCAAGGCGCGAAATCGATACGGGTCGGCGACGACACCTACGAGATCGACGAATCGCGCATGCTGGTGGCGACGGCCGACGTGCCCGTCACCGGCCGCGTGACGTGCGCGAGCCCGGCCGAGCCGTTCCTTTATATGCAACTGGAACTCGACCCGGCCCGCATCGCGGCACTCACCCCACGCGTGTTTCCGCGCGGACTGCCGAAGGCCGTCGACTGCGGCGCACTCGACACGCACGATGCGCCGCCGGAAATCGTCGACGCCGTCGTGCGGCTGATGCAACTGATCGCGCAACCCGACGACATCGACCTGCTCGCGCCGCTGATCGTCGACGAAATCCTCATTCGGCTGCTACGCGGCCCGTCGGGTGCGCGGGTCGCGCAGGTCGGCCAGGGCGATTCGACGACGCAGCGCATCTCGCGCGCCGTCGCTTGGATTCGCGACCACTACCTCGATCCGATGACGGTCGAATCGCTCGCGCGACAGGTGGACATGAGTCCGTCGACGTTCCATCACCACTTCCGCGCGGTCACGTCGATGAGCCCGTTGCAATGCCAGAAGGTGCTGCGGCTGCAGGAGGCACGCCGCCTGATGTGCCTGTCGGCGATGGATGCGCGGCAGGCGTGCCGCAGCGTCGGCTATGTCAGCGCGTCGCAGTTCAGCCGCGAATACGCACGCCTGTTCGGCGATGCGCCGGGCCGCGATGTCCTGAAGCTGCGCGACGCAGCGGTGCCGCTATCCCGCGTCGCGCCATAGGCCGGTTACCTCACGCGCGCGGCGCACGCGAGCGCGTGCCGCGTTTCGTTCCGACGGCATTCGCATGCTCGGCCTGCACGGCTTCATCGATGCAGCGGAAGAAGTATTCGGCCGACGACGCGAGCACTGTGCTGTCGCGGAACAGCAGACAGAAAGTGCGCGCGGATGGCTGCCCGACGAGATCGAGCAGCGCGGCGGCCGGCCATGCATACGCCTGATTCCGGACGATGTCACGCCGCCGTTCCAACGTTCCGCCGTTGAGCTGTTGCCCCGGCCGGCTGCCCCGTCACGCGAGTGCGGGCGGTGCAGCCTGGCTGACGTCGACGCGTTTCGGCAGAACGCCGGCCTGGTAGAACACGTCGGCGATGCGCTGCTGATAAGCGAGCGTGTCGCGCGTGACGGGCTCGACACCGAAGCGCGCGCGGCGAAATGCGAGCGCCACCGCCGGCTCCGGAATCCCCCAAAGCTTCGAGAACTCGGCCGCGCCCTGCGCGCGGTTCGCATCGAGCCAGCGCTGAACCGCCGTCAATTCCGACACGGCCGCATCCAGCACGTCGGCATTGCGCTGCGCATACGTGCGCGACGCAAAGTAGTAGCCGCGATTCTCGACGAGCCCGGTGCCGTCCGCGACGATGCGCGCGCCGAACGCCTGCTGGACCACCGCGAGAAACGGATCCCAGATGATCCACGCATCGACCGAGCGATTCTCGAACGCGGCCCGCGCATCGGACGGCGACAGCCAGACCGGCGTGATGTCGACATAGTTGAGCTTGGCGGCCTGCAGCAGCCGGACCAGCAGGAAGTGCGTGTTCGATCCCTTCACCAGCGCGATGCGCTTGCCGCGCAGGTCCGCAAAGGTCCTGACCGGCGAATCCTTCGCGACCACCACCGCCTCGGCCGCGGGGCCGGCCGGCGTCTGCGCGTAATAGACGAGCGGCGCGCCAGCCGCGAGCGCAAAGATCGGCGGTGCCTCGCCGACATCGCCGAAGTCGATCGATCCCGCATTCAGCGCCTCGAGCTGCGGCGGCCCCGACGGAAACTCGGTCCACGTGACGGTCACGCCGAGTGTCGCGAGCTTGCTCTGCAACGTGCCGCGCGCCTTGAGCAGGCTGAGCGGCCCTTTCTGATAGCCGATGCGCAACGTCCGCGCGCCGGCCGTGCTCGCGAGCGCGAAGCCCGGATGCGCAGCGGCGCCCGCCGCGATCGCCAGGCCGGCATGCAGAAGCCGGCGGCGGGTTGTGGAGTGTTGGTCTGCCATGTCGTATCGGGTTCGATGAAGGGGATACCGCTTGCGCACGCATGCGATGAAGCCGGTCGAACCGATTCTAGAAGGTTGGCGCCACGTATCGAACCAACGATGTTCGATATGGAAAGCAAGCGCTTTCATAAGGGCACGCAGGCTGCCTGGACATCATTGCCCGGGTCCGACAGGACTCCATACTATTTGTTCGATTGATGCGCAACGTCGTGCTCACCAGCCGACGAGGCGACCTCAGGACTTGCAGGAAGCGTGCAGTTCAGCCTCGTCGATGGCCAGCATTTCGGGCACGCATTCGCGCAGGAAATCGACGAACGTGCGGATCTTCGCATCGAGATACTGACGCGACGCGTACAGCGTGTAGACCGTCAGCTTCTGCAACCGGTAGTCGGGCAGCACGCGCACCAGCGCGCCGCTCGCCAGCGCGGGGAGTGCCGACGACATCGGCAGCGAACCGATGCCGAGGCCGGCGCGCAGTGCGGCGCCGAGCGCATCGGCGATGTTCACCTGGAAATCCGGCGACGGCAGGTCGAACGTCTCGGGACCGTCCGGGCCGTCGAGATGCCAGCGATCGCGTGGAAATACCGGCGTGACGATCTGCAGGCACGCATGGCCGTCGAGCTCGCGCACCGTGCGCGGTGTGCCGCGCTCCTCGAGATACGCGGGCGACGCGCACAGCACGCTGTGTACCTCGCCGAGCCGCTGCGACACGAGCCCCGAATCGGGCAGCTCCGTCGCGCTCAACTGCAGCGACACGTCGTAGCCTTCGTCGATGATGTCGGGCACGTGCTGCGACAGCGTCAGCTCGACCGCGACCGATGGATAGCGTTGCCGGTAGCGCACGACCGCGGGCACCACGTAGGCCTGGCCGAAGCTCGTCGTCGCATGGACATGCAGCCGTCCGGACGGCTTTGCCTGTGCGTCGGCCGCCTCGGCTTCCGCTTCGTCGATATAGCCGAGGATGCGCTGGCAGCGGTCGAGATAACGCTGCCCGGCATCGGTCAGCGCGATGCGGCGCGTGCTGCGGTTGAGCAGACGCGTGCGCAGATGCGTTTCGAGCTGCGCGACCGACCGCGATGCGTAGGCCGTCGTGATGTCCAGGCGCTGGGCCGCGCTCGTGAAGCTGCCCTCCTCCGCCACCCGGACGAAAATGCGCATCATCTGTAACGTGTCCATCGACCTGTCCCCGGGATTGAGATCACGTCGCGCCACCGTGCGGCCATGGTGCCGGCGGCTCCGGCGCAGGCCGGTCTGGCGCGAATTGTGCGGAACAGTACAGCAGCAGTGCGAACGTGTCCAGTTCGCCGTAGCGGCGTGATCCGGATGCCGAACCGTGTCGCCGAGCCGCCGTGCGCGCGGCGTACGGGCCGGGCGCCGACGCGACCGGACGCCCCCGCACGCGAACGGCACCGGATCGGCAAAAACGACCCGGCGACCATGGTGCCGCCTCGCGATTCACGTCACGTATCGCACATTACGCCGTGGCGACCGCATCGAACGGGTTGCGCAACACGATCGTGTCGTCGCGCTCCGCGCCGGTCGTGATCATCGATACCGGTGCGCCCGCGACCGCTTCGATGCGCGCGATGAAATCCTGCGCGGCGCGCGGCAGTGCCGCACGTTCGCGGATCCCCTTCACGGTGCCGCGCCAGCCGTCGAACCGCTCGTACACGGGCTTCGCGCGCGACTGCGCGTCGAGGCTCGCGGGCAGATGATTGACCCGCACGCCATCGAGTTCGTAGCCGACGCACAGCTCGATCGACTCGAAACCGTCGAGCACGTCGAGCTTGGTGAGCGCCAGCGAATCGATGCCCGAGATCCGGACGGCCTGACGCAACTGCGCCGCATCGAGCCATCCGCAGCGGCGCGGCCGGCCGGTGTTCACGCCGAATTCCTGCCCGCGTGCGCGCAGCGTTTCGCCGGTCGCGTCGGACAGCTCGGTGAGGAACGGACCGCCGCCGACCCGCGTCGCATACGCCTTGGTGACGCCCAGTACGTGACCGAGCTTCGACGCGCCGAGCCCCGTACCGGCCGCCGCCGCCGAGGCAACGGTGCCGGACGACGTCACGAACGGGTAGGTACCCCAGTCGATGTCCAGCATCACGGCCTGAGACCCCTCGAACAGGATGCGCTCGCCGCGCTCGGTCGCGTCGTTGAGATCGGCCCAGACGGGGCGCACGAACGGCAGGATCCGCGGCGCGAGGTCGACCAGCGTCGCGAGCATCGCGTCGCGGGAATACTCATCGAGCCCCAGGCCACGGAACCACGCGTTGTGATGGTCGACGAGCACATCCAGTTTGGCGGCGAGCTGGCCCGGTTCCGCGAGATCGCCGACGCGCAGCCCGCGACGCCCGACCTTGTCCTCGTAGGCCGGCCCGATCCCGCGCAGCGTGGTGCCGATGGGCTCGCGGCGCAGGCGCTCCTGCGCCTGGTCGATTGCCCGGTGGATCGGCAGCACCAGCGTCGCGTTCTCGGCAATCGACAGGTTGTCCGGCGTCACCGACAGCCCGAGCTCGGCCATCCGCCCGATTTCCGCGAGCAGCGCTTCCGGATCGAGCGCTACGCCGTTGCCGATCACGCCGCGCTTGCCGCGCACGACACCGCTCGGCAGCAGCGCGAGCTTGTACGTCTTGCCGCCGACGACCAGCGTATGACCCGCGTTGTGGCCGCCGTTGTAGCGTGCAACGAGATCGGCCTGTGCTGCCAGCCAGTCCACGACGCGCCCCTTACCTTCGTCGCCCCATTGGGCGCCCACGACCACCACGTTCGACATGCTCCGCACTCCGTGTGAGAAATTCAGACAATTTTTCGGCCGAGCCGGCCGTTTGTGTGCCATATTGGCGGAGCTTGAGCACCCGATCAAACGATTAAACCTGAACTTTCGTGTGAGTAAATATCACACGAAACGACGCAATGGCCCGACGACTCCCTCCGTTGAATTCGCTGCGCGCGTTCGAAGCCGCCGCGCGCCTCGGCAGCTTCACGCTGGCCGCCGACGAACTATGCGTGACCCACGGCGCGATCAGCCGGCACGTGCAGCAGCTGGAGGCGTGGCTCGGGCGGCCGCTGTTCGAGCGCCATAACCGGCGGGTCGAGCTGACCGACGCCGGCCGCGCGTATCTCGCCGAGGTCGGCGCGTCGTTCGACCGGATCGCGCTCGCCACCGCGCAGCATTTCGGCCATGCGCAGCAGCGCGTGCTGCGCGTGAGCGCACCCGCGACGTTTTCGTTGCGCTGGCTGGTACCGAAGCTGTCGTCATTCCAGGTCGCCCACCCGGCCATCGAGGTGCGGCTGTCGACGTCGAACGAGCCGATCGAAAAGCTGCGCGACAAGGTCGACCTGATCGTTCGCGGCGGCCCGCAGGCCGTCGACGGTTACGTTGCCGAGGAATTCCTGTCCGAAGTCCGGCTGCCGGTGTGTGCGCCGAAGCTGCTGGAGGGGCGCCCGTTGCATACGCCCGCCGATCTCGCCGGCTTCACGCTGCTGCACGCGGCTACCTATCCCGGCATGTGGCCCGAATGGCTCGCGGCAGCCGGACATCCGAATCTCGTGCCGCGACAGTCGCTCACGCTCGAGCATTTCTATCTGACGCTGCAAGGCGCACTCGACGGGCTCGGCATCGCGATGGGGCCGATCGCCCTCGTCGCAGACGACATCGCCGAAGGCCGGCTCGTGCAGCCGTTCAGCGAACCGGCGCTGCCGCCGTGGCGCTACTTCACGTACGTGGCCTCCGCACGCGCGAACGACGACGCGGTGCGGGCGTTCAAGGACTGGTTGAAGGTAACGGGCAACGCGGCTGCGCCGGGCGGGCGGTACTGACTGCGTTTGCGTACCGGTCGTGCGCGTCAAGACATGCAGGAATGCGAATCAAATAACGCAAGCGTATGAACACGTTTGCCGTTGTGGATACCAGATACCAGGAAGGTTGCTTTCGATGTGCGCCGCGGGTCCGCGGCGCACCCGGCAAGCCGCGGACCCGCGGCTTGCCGCCGGACGACGCTTACTGACCAGCGCCGGCGGCTTTCTTCTCCGCGTTTTGCAGGTTCTGCGGATAGTTCGGATCATTGGCCGCCGGCTTGTAACCGGCATCTTCGAGTTTCTTCAGCTCGGCGCTGTTCTTGGCACGCGCAGCCTTGCGCTCGGCCTTGTGTTGGGCCCTGGCCGCCTTGCGTGCCTGGCTCTTGGCCGCCTTGGCGTCCTGTGCGGCGGGCGCGCTGGCGTCGGTCTGCGCAAACACGGGAACTGCCGAGCCGAACAGGAACGCGGCTGCCGTAGCAGCCAGCGTGAGTTTTCTGATCTGGATTCGCATCGCTGAACTCTCTTTTCTGGTTTATCACGGATTGAAAGACCATCGAGATACCGCCCCTGCCCCGATCGGTCGTCATGCCGCAATCGGGACCTGTGCATCATAACCGCGTCTCGAAAAATGTGGCGTCATCGTGGCAGCAGAATTGGGATACACGTATGGGAGAAGATGTGAATATCGCTCGACCGTCACCGGGAGGACAGCTGGAACTGTGTATCGCGCTGTTGCGGTAACAGGAAACGGTCGATGTAGCCACGCTTCCGTGACGCGGATCGGTAATTTACGCACAGCGCGGTGCGGTGCGACGTACCAATGACTGTTTCGTCGGCGGTGTTGCCGGCGGGCTTGTGCTTGACCTGCCCGTCATCCGACCCATCGCGATCACAGCCGCAGCAGTCGACCTGTGCATCACGTTGCCGGTCGCCGCGGTTCAAGCGACGGTTCCCTCCCATAAACGACCACGCATCGGTTTTACGGCGATCGAGGCACGCGCAATCGCATTGCCACAGCGCGCGGCATTCGACCCAGCAACCAATCGATGAACTGTGATGCGCCGGGAGACCTGAGCCGGTACAACGCGCCGCGGTGTGGTGTGGTCCCGTGGTCCGTCTGACAAAAGGCGTGGACGCGTTGCCTGCGGTGAAAACATCCGCCGGAATCATTTCACGACCACGCAGACGGCGCCGCACCGATGTTGCGATGCTCGCCGGGCGAGCGTGGCACGTAGCGTCGAGGTCGCGGGTACGTCTGTGATCCGCCTGATTCTGCTCGGAAACGCATCGCGCAACGTGCGCGAACCACAGGTTTTTGATTGTGCGGCTTTGACCGCCGGCATCCCGACGGGTGTTGCTGCCCGCACAGCGAGCCGATACCGGTGGCCTCGTCTAGTTGGTGAGCTTTTACAGGATTCGGAAGCGTCCGAAGGTGAGAACGTTCGGGATCATCGCTCGCATTCGGTTGCGGTGAGCTTCGTGGGCGCCCGCATTTTCACTTTGGCTCGTGTCGTGCATCAGATCGCTTCAGGAGCCGGCCGCATGTTGCGGACGGCGCCGACCCCCGGTTCATCCCCGGAAGCCGTTCCTGGATGTCTTCTCGCGACCCGGAGGCACAGCATTGCTCTTCGGTTGGCGGGTTCAAAGGTAGAAAGTTGGAAGACTTTGGGGCGGTGAAGTGACGCGTGTCGATTTCCTCTGTGCACAGCTCACAGGCTAAATCTGACGAGAGGCGCGGGCAGGCAGTCGGAAAAACTTGTCTACAGGCAGGGGGCCCATGAGTGCAAAAAAGCCCTTCGCCCGCGATCCCGGAAGATTTCAAACTGCTGTGAACGAAATCGAAGAGATCATCGTTTCCGGTCGCTGATTGGCTTGGCTGCTCGACAAGCGCTGCTCGCGAGGTTGCGGAGCCGGTTTTTTGATCCCATAGACGGGAACCTGTGCCTGTAAAGAACAGTTTTCTTCCCGTTTTTCTCCCATAGGTTTCTACGTTTCCGTTGATGTGAGTATGTACTCACCTCTTCTGGAAGCCTTGTCGGGCCTGGAACCACTGTGGAACGGGGAGCCAGACCATCGTTTACCAAGCCTGAATCGAAGCATCGCAATGCTTGCTGCACCATAGACGGCTACCCATTGGTAGCGGTTTATGGGGCTCGTCTTTTTGTGGAGGCGCACGTGTGTTTACATCTTTTGTAAACCACGTTTACTTCTTTAACTACTTTTAGACGGCTCACAGCCTTATCTGACAAGGGTTTGATGGGTGTTCGGTACCCATTTATGGGAGCACAGGTGGAAGGGTCTGGGGTTTCAGGTCTGTGGATTTGGGGTTTGGGGTACCGCGTTGTGGGGAATCGGGGTTGTGGATATGGGGTAAGCGTACCCGGTTATGGGAAATTGGCCTGGAAACGTGTTGGGTAGTCTTCTATGGGAATCCCTGCAGGTAGCCTTTTATGGGGCACGTTTTTCGATCCGTGAATGGGGAGGTGCACAGCGATTTTCTTGTGGTAGCCGGTTATGGGGCACCTCAAAGGTAGCCGGTTATGGGTGGTATTTGAGGCCGCTCGATTGCATTTCACCGAGATTCCCGGTGGCGGGTTCCCATGGACAGGATCGATGGCGCGAGCAGGTAACCTTTTATGGGGAAAACAACAGGTTGCCGTTTATGGGAGCGTTGTCTGCCTTCCGGGCCAAAATCAACGCCGGCAACGCGGCTGACGTCGCTCGATAGGTACCCTCCTGTGGGAATCGATGAAGGTAGCAAGTTATGGGAAGAAAACGCGACTGTGCTGCAGAGCATCACGAATTTGCCCAGCGATCTCGATTCTGCGCATTTGCTTCCCATGGATGGTTACCTTCCCGAGGGCAAATCTCGTGCCGGGTTTCCGTGTCCGGGTACCAAAGGTAGCGGCTTGTGGGAGGCATTTTTGTCGAAAGGTAGATGGATATGGGGTTCCGCACAGATTGTCCGATTGTGAATTTCCCTTTCGTATCTGCAGGTTAGCCGCGATAGTGCAAGTAAAGCAGCAACCGAGGCGTTGCCCGTTGACGCGAAAAGGTATAAAGTCCGCTCTCAACAAGGTCACCTTATCCGGACATTACGATGCCGCGCAAGCCCGCAAGCAAAGGCTCAGACAAACAGGTTTCGCTGTTTCAGACACCCGAGCCTCCCGACTTGCTGCGCAAGGCGGTCCAGGCGATTCATATCGCGCCCAAGTCCGGAAAGATCGGTCTGCAGCAACGCAAGATGTTCAGCTCGCTGATCAAGAACGCGCTTCGGCAGGAGGCGTTCGAGCCGGGCCGGACGAGCTTCTCGATCTCGATCGCGTCGCTTTCGCACGAGAGCGGGTTGAACAGCAACAACACGAAGTACGTGAAGGACACGGTCAACTCGCTGATCAGTACCGTCGTCAACTGGGACTACCTGGCCGCGGATCGCTCGACGGTCTGGAAAGCGTCGGGCCTGCTCGCCGGCGCGGAGCTCGAGCAATCGGTGCTGAAGTACAGCTTCTCCGACCAGATTCGCAGCGAGTTGCTCAATCCCGAGATCTACGCACTGATCGATATGCGGATCGCCCGCGAGTTCCGGCGGTCACACTCGCTCGCGTTGTGGGAAAACACCGTGCGCTACGAGGGGATCGGCATCACCGCGAAGATCCCGCTGCCGAAATTTCGTGACCTCATTCTCGGTCAGGACAAGGCGTCGCAGTCGTACAAGGAATACAAGCTGTTCAAGAGCAAGGTCCTGGTGCCGTGCATTCAGGAGGTGAACGAAGTATCGGATCACACGCTCGAGTTGATCGAACACAAGTCCGGCCGGAGCGTGGAAGCCGTCCAGTTCAAGGTGACGCGCAAGCAGAGCGCCGATACGGTGGAGGAAGGCGACGTCAAGAACGAAGCGCTGGTCGAGGAGGTCGCCAAGTTCGGCATTCCGCGTTCGGAAGCGCGGCGTCTGATCACGCAGTACGGCGTGCAGCGCATCAAGGCGGCGATTGCCTATACGCTCAATCGGACTACGAAGAAGAATGCGGCGCCGGTCGACAATGTCGCCGCGTATTTCCGCAAGGCGCTGACGCACGGCTACACGCTGGCCGACGGACAGGGAACGGAGGCGGCCGCACCGGCGAAGGAGTCCGCGCAGAGCAAGCAGGAGCAGATTCGCGACAAATATCTGGCGGCGAAGGTCGACGAAGCCGGCGCGTATTTCCGTGAACTGGAGATCGACGACCAGACCAAGCTGATCGATCGTTACAACGAGACGGTGGCAGGCTCGAAGGACCTGACGCTGTCGCCGAAGAAGAAGGCAAGCAAGCTCGCGCAGACCAGCTTCTTCCGATGGCTGGCGCTGGATACGTGGGGCGAACCGACCTCGGACGACTTGCTGGAATTCCTGCTGAAAAGCAGTCTCGCAGGTAACTGAACGAGGCCTCGCAGCCGGGTGTGTATCGCGCGTCGGACATTGTCGTCCGGCTTCGCGATGCAACGCGGATGCGAGGCCTTCTGCTTTTGGCGCGTTACTGTTGCGTGGCCGCTGCCAGTTCGGCAACGTACGCGTCGATGACGGTCTTGAGCTTGTCGGCGAGTGCCTCCTGGTGCGATGCGTCGACGCCCTTGAGCTGCAGATCCAGACGTCCGTCCGGATAGGTCTTCAACTGGCCGATCGCTCGCGATTCGAGCGCGAAGTCGTGACGAACGCTGTAACGCGTGCGTCCCGCTTTCTTGCTGCCGTCGCTCTGTGCACGCAGGAAATTCTCGAGATCACGAACCGATTTTTTCCGGTCGATCACGGCCGTCAGCAGCCGGTCGGCCGTCGGCTCGCCCAGGCGTTCGAAGATCAGCTTCAGGAAGTACGCCGCCTGCAGGCCGACCACGTCGTTCGCGCTGGCCATCCGTTCCAGGAGTGTGTTCGGGAGCGCGTTGAGCGACAGCGTCTTGCTGATCGACGCCTTGTCCTTGCCGATCTTTTCCGCCAGCGTGTTCTGGTCGGAAAAGACCTTCTCGTCGAGGAGACGCTTCCACGCGACCGCATCGTCGAAGATCGTCTGGCGTTCGTGGTCGTGGTTCGCGCGATACGCGATCGTATAGAGCTGCTCGGGCGTGTGGTCGGTGCGGAACGTGGCGTTGATGGATTCATCGCCGTTGATGCTCGTCGCGCGGAGTCGGCGTTGCCCGTCGATCACCACGAGCTTGCCAGGAAACTCCGGGAGCCGCGTCACCTTGATCGGCTCGATCTGCCCTTCCCGTTTCAGCGTCAGGGCGAGCTCGTGCAGGCTCGACTCCGAATAGAACACGCGCGGGTTGAACGGGTTCGGGATGCAATCCTTGACCAACACCTTCTGCGGCGCGCCAAGTTCCGGTGTGCCGGCGGGCGTGGCCGCGGCCGGGGCGCTGGCGGGTGCCGTGTCGACGACAGCATTCGGTGCGGCCGCCGACTCCGGCAGCCGCGTTTCGAGGGCCGCATTTTCCTGCGCGAGTCCGCGCAGCAGGCCGGCTGCGAGATGCAGGTTGCCGGTCGGCTTCTTGTCTTTCGAGGTGTCCTTAGCCATGGGCGGCTCCGGTAGCGCGCGTCGACGCGATGTAGTGGGCCATTTCCGTGACCAGCTTTTCGATTTCCGCACGGGCTTCTTTCAGGCCCTTCAGGTATCGATTGTGATGATGGATCGTGGTGCCGAGCGCAAACGTCTGACGGTAGACCTCGCGTTGCGCGATCTGGCTGTCGAGCAGATGCTCCCCTATTTCTTCAGCCCTTAGAATCTTTAAAATTTCTTCACGCATTTTAGTTTTTCCATTAACACTATTCAGCATTAATGCGGAAGAAAGATTAGGGTTACGGACGGACCGCATCGACTCGATCATGCGGATCATCGCGACGGTGCTGTAGAGATCGGCCGGCGACGGCGACAGCGGTACGAGGCAGAAATCGGCGACTTCGAGTACGGATGCAATGCGCGGATCTTCGAGGTTGCCGGGACAGTCGACGACGATCACGTCGAAGTTCGCGTCCTGCTTCTTGATCTCGCCGCCGATGCCGCGACCGGCAGGGGCCAGTGAGAGGACCGTCATCGGCAGCGTGTTCTCGCCGCTCGTCACCCACCGGACGGATGTGCCTTGAGGGTCGGCATCGATCAGGGCGACCTTGTTGCCGCCGGCCTCGAACGCAGCCGCGATATTGACGGAGATGGTTGTCTTCCCAGTCCCACCTTTTTGATTACTGACGGCGATCTTGAAAGCCATTAAATTTCTCCACGGAGTTTTGCGTAATATATGCAGTTACTATCAAAATGTCCAGAAAAGCCTTCGACACAATGCATGTCTTTGTGATCGATGTGGTTGTCACGTGACAAGTGGGCCGAATGGCTAACGAGTCAGTCATAGCTGGTGTTCGAGTAAAAATAAAATTGTCTGTTACGTTCGAAAAGGACATACGAAGTTCGAGAGAAAATTCGGTGGACTTCAACGTCGATGCCAGAGTTAGCGCATTGAGATTAGTCGCACGATCTCCCTTTGTTCCCGACGGAAATCATTGAGATTCCAGTAACTTGATTACACGGATGCCGTCGGTAGAGCCGGTTGTCACGTGACAAATCGCAGGGTTTGATTCTTCTCGGCACCATCCGACACCAGCAAATCTTTGATTCGATCGCGCTTGTAGATATGACGAGATCATTGCAATACCCGATATCTGTCTTTGGCCTGGCGCGACTGCCGTCAGGGAGGCGAGTTGTCACGTGACAATCGATACGGAGCGAGAGGCGACGTCGGCACTGAGTCGCCTGTCAGGGGAAATTTTGATCGAACTCCGTTGATCGTGAACAGGTAGATCGATAAAGAAGGGATTCGCCACTGCTGGATCGTCACGAAATACCGCTTCCGAGCGGGTTGAGCCGTGAGTTGTCACGTGACAACTGGAGAGTTGTATTGGGGAGCTCGAGTGTCGAGGTGGACATGCACTGCATGTCGGTTGGGACGCACCTTTGCCGAAGCGTCTGAGTCATCAATTGGCCTAGATCCGCTGCGCTCATCGTCGGCTAGCCACATTCAAGTCCCAGAGGAGACGTGCTGGTGGGCTTGATGAACGACACCCCACAATGTGTATTGTGGGCGCATTGATGTGGCCCCATTTATTCGGAGCGCTCGGACTCAACTTCGCCGCATACGCTGGCCGGCAGGGGAGGGCATTGCGTGGTCACGAATACTCAGCATGATGGCCAGCGCAGTCAGGCACTTCTACGCGACAGCGGTTTGTGAGGCTCCGATTGGCGACAAATTCCTGTACTGAAGGCCATGAGACAACTCAAACGGGCCGGATCGTGAAACATTTTCTAGAAATGCGGTGTTCGTGGAAATCGTTGTCTAGCAATGGGTTGTGCCATATTCTTCATGTTGTTTCACGCAAAATCGAAGAGATCACCCCTGTAAATAGGGGCGTATGGTCATTTCGCGATCCGCGCGTGGAAGTTCGCGTGAAAGCACTCAGGATTGTCGTTTTTGATACGTAATATGTGGTATTTGAAACGAATTGTGCGTGGCTAGACGTCGGAGACAAATCGAACTGCCGCAGATCACGTACATTACGGCGCGTTGTCGAGTCTCTGATTGGATGTGCCGCGCCAGTGATCAGCACGAGTTGTCACGTGACAACGCGCGCTCCGGCTACACCATTCGTTGGATTGCAGCGTGCCGCGAGAATCCCGGTACCAGAGAGTTTGTGGCCGAGTGTCCGGAAGACAATAAGGTGACTCGGTCGTTGAAAGTGGGCGAAGTCCTCATCAGTTCACGAGGTCCGTATGAGGCGGCTTGCATGTGGCCGATTGATGCTTGCGAGTTCGGGTACACGTCGACGTCGCGAGGCGCTCACCCACCGCTCGATACTCAATAAGACATTCCCAGCCGGCCGCCGAGCAATCAATCCTGAGTTGGCAAGAAGCGCGCATCCCGCGGCATTCGTCTGACTCACTCGGATCGATCGCTCACGCGTGAAGCCGATCCACCCAATGTGCGGTGATCACCAAAATCGGCATCCCCTATCTCCGGGGCCGTCCCTGCGATCAATAAGTCGCTGCGACCGACAGAACGACGTCCGCCCCGCTCCGCAGGCTATCGATATCTCTCCGCGGTGAATTGCCGAACAACCGGCTGTATTCGCGGTTGAACTGGGTCGGGCTCGCATATCCGACCCTGAACGATGCCGACGTGGCGTCGAGCCGCTCGGACAGCATCAACCGACGTGCTTCATTGAGCCGCATCCATTTCTGGTATTGCAGCGGACTCATGCCGGTGAGCTGACGGAAGTGGTGGTGGAAGGTCGAACTACTCATCTGAACCTGCGCGGCCAGATCGTCGACTCGCAGCGACTCGTCGTAGTGGGTTCGCAACCACTGGATCGCCCGCGACACCCGGTTGCCCTGACTGCCAGCGGACGCGATCTGACGGAGACGGCCACCCTGGTCGCCCGTCAGCAGCCGGTAGTAGATTTCCCGCTCGACATACGGTGCGAGAACCGCAATGGCGTTCGGGTCATCCAGCAATGCCAGCAACCGGTTCACGGCGTCGTAGAGCGGTTCGGTCATATCGCCGACGACGAGGCCGCGGCCTGCGGGAGCTTCCTCGTGATCCGGTGCGACCTGCGTCATCAGTTCGGCCATGACGCGAAAATCAAGCTTGAGCCCAATGCCGAGAAACGGTCTTTCACGGCTGGCCTCGATGACCTGAGTCGATCCGGGCAAGTCGAGCGACGTGATCAGAAAGCGGTTGGCGTCGCACAGATACACATCCCCGCTCTGAATGATCCGCTTCGTGCCTTGAACCACGAGACCGAAGCTCGGCTCGACCATGCAGTCCATCGGTTGCGTTGTCGCCTCCCTTCGATGGAGGCTCAGGTTAGGAATGTCCGTGGTGAGGTGGTCGACGCCTTCTGTCCACCTCGCGACGCGCTCTGCGAGCGTCTGCCGCAGGTCGTTCTCTCGGCTATGGCTGGTTGAGCGGGGGGCTGCAAGGTTGAGCGCAGCGATGGCGGCGTCTGATTGGCCGGGTGCCGGATGCATGACTTCTCTACTCAGGTAATCGGATGTACAGGCAGCCAGCCGACGTGGGGTACGCCGGCAACGCGCCTTCCGGAGTCGCGGTGTGGCCGCGCTCCCGGGAAAAATGCGCCGACCGGTGGGCCTACTTCGTCGCTTGCGACGCGCAAAGCGACCAGCGGCGCGATTTCGTGGCAACAGACGTCGCGCGCTCGTCCACCGTGCGCCACCACCGCTCGCCCCGGTGCGGCTCGTCGAGCGCGAGGCGCTCGCCCATCCTGGGCGTCGACAGGTCGACGCCACGCACGAGCGCCAGCGCCGTGACGCGCTCGAACGGCTCCTGCCAGCGGTGCATCGCGAGATCGAACGTACCGTTGTGGATCGGAACCAGCCAGCGTCCGCGCAGATCGATGTGCGCCTGCACGGTCTCCTCCGGCTGCATGTGCACGTACGGCCATTGCGTGTTGTATGCGCCTGTTTCGATCAGCGTGACGTCGAACGGCCCGAGGCGCTCGCCAATCGTCCGGAAACCGTCGAAGTAGCCCGTGTCGCCGCTGAAAAACACACGCAAGTCGTCGTCGACGATGACCCAGGATGCCCACAGCGTGCTGTTGCCGTCGAACAGGCTGCGCCCGGAAAAGTGCTGGGCAGGTGTCGCGGTCAGCGTCAGGCCGGCCACGTCGACACTCTGCCACCAGTCGAGCTGACGGACTTTCTTCGCGTCGATGCCCCATTCGATCAGGCGGTCGCCGACGCCCAGCGTTGTCACGAACACATCGGTGGTTGCCGCGAGCGCGAGTACGGTGTCGCGGTCAAGATGATCGTAGTGATCATGCGACAGGATTACGCCGCGCAGCGGCGGAAGATCTTCAAGTGCGATCGGCGGCGCATGGAAACGCTTGGGGCCGATGCGTCGAAACGGCGACGCGCGCTCGGCAAACACGGGATCGGTCAGCCAGAATTCGCCGCGCAGCTTGAGCAGCAGCGTCGAATGGCCAAGCCGGTACAGGCTGCGATCGGGCGCCGCATCGAGGTCCGCGCGGGTCAGCGAATCGACGGGCAGCACGCCTGCGGGGACGGTATTGCGTGGCTTGTTGAACAGCATGTTCCAGGCGATCCCGAGCGTCTTGCCCAATCCCTCGGCAGGACGCGGCGCGACATTGCTGAAGCGCTCGCCATTGTGTTGCGGCGAGCCGTCAGACAGCGCGCGGCCGCGTCGGGCGGCCGCAAAACCCAGGATGCGATGAATCAAAACGAGTGGCGATGCCATGTCGGTTCGTCCGGAGAATAAAGTACACTAAACAGTGTAGTTTATTTTTGGGATAAGTAAACTGCCCGGTGTAAAATTTCTGAATGGACACCAGCACTCCCCCTCAGCGCCTGACCGATCGAAAGCGCGCGGCCATCGTCGACGCGGCCATCGAGGAATTTCTCGCATCAGGTTACGACGCGACCAGCATGGACCGC
The DNA here is from genome assembly GCF_020419825.1 of Burkholderia sp. AU30198. Classification (NCBI taxonomy): domain Bacteria; kingdom Pseudomonadati; phylum Pseudomonadota; class Betaproteobacteria; order Burkholderiales; family Burkholderiaceae; genus Burkholderia; species Burkholderia sp. AU30198. Next base: position 19,739 of record NZ_JAIZSA010000026.1, read on the forward strand.
ATCGCTGCGCGCGCGGACGTGTCGAAGCGCACGGTCTACAACCATTTCCCCGGCAAGGAAACGTTGTTCGCCGCGATCCTGCAACAATTGTGGGATGCGACCCGAACCGGCGGTTCGCCGACCTATCGTGCCGACGTACCGCTGCGCGAGCAATTGCTCGCGTTGCTGGATCGCAAGATGCGCCTGCTCAGCGACGAGGCCTTTCTCGCGCTCGCACGCGTCGCGATCGGTGCGGCCATCCATTCGCCGGAACGTGCGCGCGACATGGTCGAGCGTCTCGGCGAGCGCGAGGAAGACATGACGGTCTGGGTGCGAACGGCCGCTGCGGCTGGACGCCTGGCCGTCACCGATCCGGTGTTTGCCGCGCATCAGCTGCACGGTGTCGTGAAGGTATTCGCGTTCTGGCCGCAGATAACGATGGGCCAGCCGCCGCTGGAGGCGCAAGAACAACAAAAAGTCGCGGAATCTGCCGCCGACATGTTTCTCGCGTATTACGCGCGACCGGAAGACCGCGACGCATCACGCGCTGCAACGGGCTGATCGTGCATCCGGTCGAACCTGCGCGGATCGTAACCGGCGCGATGCGCATGATCGACGCGCGTCAGGCAGCGACGAGCCGGCAAACCGGCAAACCCGCGGAAGCAAACGCGGAACCGCCCCGCATGAAGGCGGGCCATCCAGTAGAAACCGGCGATGCGGCCGGCGCACCTGAAACCGAACGCGAGTGACGACGAATGAAGACGCTGTTGATCGTCTATCACACGATGACCGGAGGCACGCAACAGATGGCCGAAGCGGCTGCCGGCGCGGCGCGCGAGCAACCCGGCGTCGACGTCAGGCTGCAGCGCGCGGACGCGACCAGCGCAGACGACGTGCTCGCCGCCGACGCCTACCTGTTCGCCACGCCGGAGAATCTCGCGGCAATGTCCGGGTTGATGAAGGATTTCTTCGACCGCAGCTACTACGCGGCGCTCGATCGCGTGAACGGCCGCCCGTATGCGGTGATGATCTGCGCGGGAAGCGACGGACAGAACGCGTTGCGCCAGATCGACCGGATCGCGACCGGATGGCGGTTGAAGAACGTGGCGCCGGGCCTGATCGTCTGTACGCACGCGCAGACGCCGGAGCGCATCCTCGCGGCGAAGACGATCGACGGCGACGACCTCGCGCGCTGCGCCGAACTGGGCGCCGGTCTTGCAGCGGGACTTGCGCTGGGGGTTTTCTGATCGCCGTTTGCGTGACAGCGACGCTCGGCCGGCGCGAGGCCGGGTCGCCGCTCGTGTGTGCACGCAACGCATGCACGCTCGTGCGGCACCGATCCGGCGGGCACAGGGCTGGCCGAAGGCCGGGCCCTTAGCTGCCTTTTGCCGTCGCCGAAGGCCGATGGTATTCGGGCCAAAGACGTTTCACGAGACCGCGCGATGCGCCATAGGCATGGCAGCTGTCGATCTTGAGCGGTTTTCCTTCGCTGTCGCGCTCCTCGAGCGATGACTTCCGCATGCCGACCATCGTCTGGTAGGCCGTGGTGGCGATCGGGCCGAGCAATTCCTTCAGGTGCGTGCACGTATCGCAGGACGGCAGGCGCTTGCGAACCTCGCTGTTCCAGCCGGCACCGATGCTCAGTCCGACGAGCGCCTGCAGCGAGTCGCCGCCGCCCGGGCACTGCGCATATGGATGCGACCGGAGGAACGTCGATACGGCGCGGACGACCATGTCGGCGTCGAAGACCAGCGTCACGCCGAGGTCGTGGATCGGCGACAGCGCAGCGACCGTCCGCGTGCCGCCAGGTGGCGTGAAATCGAAGGTCTTGCGATCCGCGAGGCAGGCCGTTACTTCGAACTGGCCGTCGCTGCGCCGATAGCCGCGCATGTCGATTTGCCGATGGTGAATCTCCTCGCGCGTGATGCCGTCGTGCGGGATGTCGGGTGGGGGAACCATGTCTCTGCTCCGTTTCGTACAACCGGTTCTTTTCGCAGGCAAGCGGGATGTCGACGGCTGGCCTGGCCAGGTGCGCGGCGAAACGGCCGCAGCAGGTTGCCGACGACATCGATCCGGCCATACTACGCACTTTTCGGCATCCTCGTACGCCACGGGATCGGTGCGGACGCAACGAGTCGTGTACGGGCACCGATGTCATCGAAGGAGGGAACCGCACGTCGCGACACTTGCGCCGCTCGATCGCCGCGCGCCTCGCATTGCCGTGATCGTTGAATGGCACGCGGCCGACGGTGTTTTCCGGGATGCCGAGTCGTCCGGGGCCCGGGACGCCCCAAGGTGGCACGATCGCGTTCGACATCCCAAGGCGGAATACCGCGCGTGTGGCGTCGATCGATGCGGCCGGGTCGATTGCCGTGCGCAAGATGGCCCCGATTTCCGCCGAAGTGGATGAACGGCGTGACTTCCGGAAACGTATCCATATAATGCGCAACACGACCGCACGGACGCATTTCCGGTGCCCCGAATCGGGCCAATGCAGACCAGCGAGTCAACCGGCCGTCGCGCGTACCGGTATACTTCCACTCCTGCCTTGTCCGGCATCGTGGCCGGGTGCCTGAAAACAGAGTGGCGTGCGCGATGCGGCCCCGTAGTGTTCCGCATCGGCGGCAGACGGGTCGTCCGCATGGCGGCGAAGCTTTTACGCCGCGCGGCATGGCCGCACGAACCACACCTTATATTCCTGGTGGATTGAATTTATGGGTTTTGAACAACTTGCCGAATTGCGGGCGCAGCTCGCAGCGAAGGCCAAGCAGGAGCGCAACGCGAAGCGGCCGGCAGCGCCGGCGGACACCGGCGCGAAGCCGAAGTCCGGCGACCAGCCGCAGCGTGGCGCCAAGCCGGCTGCGGCCGGCGGCAAAGCACCGCATCGCGCGAAGCCCGCTGCGGCGAAGCCGTCGGCGCCGGTCGATCCGGTCATCGTTGCGATCGGCAAACTGCAGCGTAAGTTTCCGCGTGCGTTCCCGAAGAATCCGGCCCCTAAAGTGCCGCTCAAAGTTGGCATTTGGGACGACCTCGCGCGTGAAGCACAGGCCGTCGGGCTCAACGAAGCCGAACTGCGCGAAGCGATGTCGACGTGGTGCCGTGGTAACCGTTACTGGTCGTGCCTCGTCGAAGACGCGGTGCGGGTCGATCTGCAGGGCAACGAAGCAGGGCGCGTCACGCACGACGACGCAGCGCGAGCGCGCCGGCTGAAGGCGCGCCGCCCCGGCAAGGGCACGGCGCAGTCGACCAAGGGCGCGCAGCAGCAGCCGAAGGCCGAGCAGCAAGCCGAGGCCGCCGCAGCCGAGGCCGCCGCAGTCGAGCCGCAACCGGCGAACGTGGAAGCGCAAACCGACGCAGTGCCGCAAACCGACGCAGCACCGCAGGTCGAGCAGCAAACGGCCGGAAACGAGTAACCGGCACCGCGCCGCTGCATACCGCAGGGCGCTGCCTCGCATGCATATCGCCTGCGGCGAATGACACGACAGGCTGACCTGCCTCGAAAGAGGCAGGTCAGGACTGCTCTCACCGGCGCTCGACGTGCCGGGTCCTCATCCATCCCGCCTCGAACCGACCACGCGATCGAACGAAGAACGTTCGTCGATCGGCGCTGCATGCGCGATGTGTCGACGTTGTCGTATGCGCACGGACGGTACGCCCATTCTTAACGCGGCAACGCTTCATTCAATTAATTCGGTTTCCTAAAATAGAGTCATGCCGGAACCGTCGATTGGCATGTGGGGGTTCGCATCCGGTCGTCGTGACATGATGACGCGCGATAATCTCGACCGGGTCGTCAGGGCGCGCAGCAAGCTGGCCGGTGCGATGCAGCTTGCATTTCGAAAGGTACGGAAAGCCGACTGCGACACGACCCGACGCCACAGCCGGCGCCTTTCAACGTCAATTCAAACCGAATCATGCACTCGAGACATTCCGCGATTCTCGTCGCGCTTACCGCTGCCGCGTTGTTCGGCGCCGCGACACCACTCGCCAAGGCGTTGATCGGCGCGATGTCGCCGTTCATGGTCGCGGGCCTGTTCTATCTCGGCAGCGGCGTCGGGCTCGGTATCGGGATCCTGCTCCGCCGCCTGCACAACCGTCATGCGCCGACCGCAGATGCCGCGCCGCTGCAGCGCGCCGACCTGCCGTGGCTGGCTGGCGCGATCGCGGCGGGCGGCGTGGCCGGCCCGGCTTTGCTGATGCTCGGGCTGTCGAGCACACCAGCAGCGACGAGCGCATTGCTGCTCAATCTCGAAGGCGTGCTGACGGCCGTCATCGCGTGGGTCGTGTTTCGCGAGAACGTGGATACGCAGGTGTTCCTCGGGATGGTCGCGATCGTCGCCGGCGGCACGCTGCTGTCGTGGACGCCGGGCCGGTCCGGTGTACCGGTCGGCGCGTTGCTGATCGTCGGCGCATGCCTGTGCTGGGCGATCGACAACAACCTGACCCGCAAGGTGGCCGCGAACGACGCGATGGTCATCGCGTGCGTGAAGGGGCTGATCGCGGGACCCGTGAACATCGGCATCGCGCTGGCGACCGGTGCGACGCTGCCGGCTGTCCCGGTCACGGCCGCCGCGATGCTGACAGGCCTCGGCGGCTACGGGATCAGCCTCGTGCTGTTCGTCGTCGCGCTGCGCCATCTCGGTAGCGCGCGCACCGGCGCGTATTTCTCGATCGCGCCGCTGTTCGGCGTCGTGCTGTCGCTGCTGATCTGGCCCGCACTGCCGCCCGCGACGTTCTGGATCGCTGCCGCGTTGATGGCGCTCGGCATCTGGCTGCACGTTCGTGAACGCCATGAACACACGCATGCGCACGAGCGGCTCGAGCACACGCACCGGCATCGGCATGACGAACATCATCAGCATGCGCACGATTTTGCGTACGACGGCAACGAACCGCACACGCATCCGCACGTGCATCTGCCGATCACGCACAGCCATGCGCATTTTCCGGACATTCATCACCGGCACCGGCATTGACCGCGTCATGGCCGGCAGGCAATACGGATCGCAAGGTGACCGTTTATGGGGCGTGCGCCGCATCGCGTGCGCATCTGTCTGCCGCGCTGCCCGAGTGCGGCAGCAACCGCGGGCGCGAACCTGGTCTTCGGTCTCGATCAACCGGATCGGCGAACCGTCCTGATCGCTCGGTGCGCCGATCGTGCCGCCCCCGGCTACGCGCGTCGGCCGGTGTGCACGTGGCCAGCCGGTCGCGTGTTCCGGAATGCCGGCTGCGGGCACGTCGTCGAAGAACGTGGCGACGTCCGCAAGCCGGAAGCAGCGACTGAACCGCTCGTCACCGGATCGCGTTCGGGGTGCGGACGGAATGCCAGCAACAGGTCGCCGCGGTTGAGGATCATCCCGCCGTCGTCGCGTCAGGTTTCAGCGAATCCCGGTTTTTCGTAGAAGCACGCGGTGACTTCGGAATCGCGCGTCGGCCGCTTGGGGCTCGCCCTGTCAGTCAACGCGGTGGTTCCGGATGGCGATGCGGTGAATCGCATGGGCGGGCACGGGCCGCCGTGGTGACTATCGCGTGTGAGGAAAGCAGAAGCCGAAATCCTCGCAGCCCGGGCAGCCGGGGGCGGGGCCCGGCGGCACATCGAGCGATGCGGCCACTTCCTGGGCGAGGAATTTCTTCCAGCGCAGGTGAGCGACGTTGCGCGCGGCAAGCGCGGGGAAATAGCGATCGAGCATCGCGGAGACCGCATCGCGCCCGTCGAGCCCGAGATCGCGCCACAGATGATCGGGGCGCAGGCACGCGTGCGCGATGATCGACGCGAGGCAACCGGCGTCGTCGCGGTCGGCGGCGGGATTTGCGTCGTCCATCAGTCGCGAGTGCAGTGTCGCGACGAACGCCGCGTGAGTGGAGGGCAGCAGCGTCACTGCGGCCGTCGACATGAGTGCCGCGGCATCGGCCGCAGGCAGGCGCGGAAACTGTCGCGCCAGCAGGCCGGCCAGCTGTGTGTGAGACAGGCCGAGCAGCCCTAGCTCATTGCGGTGCGCGCGTGCCGCAACGAGTGCGCCGAACAGGCGTGCATCGGGCGTGTCGGCGCTGGCCGCTGCGGACAGCAGCAACGGCAGCGCCCGTTGTTGAGCATGATCGAACGCGGCGGTCATCGCGTGCACCGGCCCGACAGCCGCACCGCGCGATTCGCGTGAATGCGCGGTGCCAAACGGATCGCCATCGCGATCGTCACGCGTTCACTCGACGCCGACGATCACGCTCGATGCCTTGAAGATCGCGGATGCGGCCGTGCCGCTCGCGAGGCCGAGGCGATCGACGCTGTCGTTGGTGACGATCGCGACGATCTCGGCGCCGCCCGCGGCCTTGATCACGACTTCCGAATTGACCGCGCCTTTCACGACCGACGATACGGTGCCCGCGACGCAGTTGCGGGCCGACACCTTGCTGCTGTCGACGTCGACCATCACGATGACCGACGACGCCTTCACGAGTGCGAATGCCTTCGAGCCGGCCGCGAGGCCCAGCGACGCCGCGCTGCCGTGGGTGATCACGGCGACGATGTCGAGGCCGTCCTGCGTGCGGAGCGTGATTTCGTCGTTGACGGCACCGGTCTTGACGGCGCTGACCTGGCCGGCGAAGTGGTTGCGGGCGCTGGTTCGCATGATGGATCTCCGGAAAATGAGCCGCCCGGCGGGCGGTGGGTAAAAGACGGGAAATTGCGGACGAGTTTACCGTCAATGCCGGCGAAATGCGGCTCGGGTTTGCGATGCCCGAGATTCCGGTTGCGAACGGTCGCGGGGTTTCGTCGGCGGGTTACTCGGCTGCGGTGACGGCGGCCGAGGCTGCCGATGCACCGCTTGCCGGCGCCTGCTTCGACATCGGCTTCGACGCGTCGGGCGCCGCATCGTCATCCCACCCGCCGCCGAGCGCGAGGAAGAGCCGCACCTGGTCGGCTGCGACCTGGCCTTCGGCTGCGGCGACCTGCGCCTGCACGCTCGTCAGCGTGCGCGTCGCGTCGAGATCGGAGATGAACGACTCGCGGCCAGCCAGATAGAGGCGATGCGTTTCGTCGGCAGAATTGCGTGCCGATTCGTAGGCCGTGCGCAGCGCTTCCGTGCGCTGCACGTCCGCCGCGTAGGTCGCGAGGCTCGACTGCGTTTCGCGCAGCGCGTTCAGCACGACGCCGTCGAAGTGCGCGAGCGCGCCGCCCGTTGCGGCTTCGGCTTCGCGCACCCGCGCACGCTGGCCGTTGACGGGGAACGACCAGCTGATCAACGGGCCGAACGACCAGCGATTCGTCGTGGACGAGAACAGGTCGGCGGCGACACCGACCGAGCCGGCCGACGCGCCGATGCTGATCGACGGGTACAGCGCGGCGGTCGCCACGCCGATGCGCGCGGTCGAGGCGGCGAGTTGCCGCTCGGCTTCGCGTACGTCGGGGCGGCGGCGCAGCAGCGCGGCGCCGTCGCCGATCGGAATCGGCTGGCGCAGCTTCGGCAGGTGCTCGCATTCGGCGACGGCCTTCGGCAGGTCGGCCGGCGAACGCGCGAGCAGCGCGGCGAGCTGGTATTGCGCGACCTTGCGGCGGCCTTCGAAGCGCGGGATATCGGCGGCGAGGGTGCGCACCTGCGTCACGCCGCGCGTCACGTCGGTCTGGTTGCCGCGTCCGGCGTCGCGCAGCCGCTGTGACAGCGCGACGCGCTGCTTCTGCAGCGCGAGCGACTGCTTCGCGACAGCCAGCTCGTCGCCGGCCGAACACGATTCGACGTACGCGCGCACGACATCGGCGACGACCGTGATGCGCGCCAGGTCGCCGGCAGCCCGGACGGCCTCGCTGTCCGCGCGCGCGGCTTCGACGCCGCGCCGCAGCTTGCCGAACAGGTCGATCTCGTACGATACGTTGATGCCGACCGTGCCTTCGTTGACGACCGGCAGCTTGTTCTCGAGCAGGTATTGCTCGGCCGATTCCTGCGCGCGCTGCACGGCGGCTTCCGCGCCGCCCGAGAAGCCACCCTGCTGGTTCGCGACTTCCAGTGCCGCGCGCGAGCGCGCGAGGTTGGCCGCGGCGACGCGCAGGTCGGTGTTCGACTTCAGGGCATCGCGCACGAGCCCGTTGAGCACGGGGTCGTCGTAGAGTTGCCACCAGTTCCCGGGTACGGCGTCGCGCGACACGAGCGTGCCGTTCGCATCGTCGAGCGCATGGTTCGCGAGCGGTGCATTCACGTACGCCTGCTGCGGCAGCGTGTAATCGGGGCCGACGGATTTGCACGCGCCGAGTGCGAGCGCAAGCGGCGCGAGCGTCGCGGCGAGGCGCAGACCGTGCCGTTTCATTGCGATGCTCCTGCTGCGCCGGCGGCCGTGCCGGAAGCCGTCGATACCGGTGTGACGGCCGATGCCGTGCTGGCGGCCGCCGCCGACGCGCCAGCGGCCGGCTTCGCTTTGTCGTCGCGGCGCGTGTCGGCTTCGCGCATCGAGACCGTCGCAGTGCGGCCCGCGATCATCCGGAAATCCTCCGGCACCTCGTCGAGCACGACACGCACCGGCACGCGCTGCGCGAGCCGCACCCAGCTGAATGCCGGGTTCACGTTCGGCAGCAGGTTCGCACCCTGCGTGCGGTCGCGATCCTCGATCGCGGCGACGATGCTTTGCACATGGCCGCGCAGCGTATGCGGCTCGCCCATCACGATGATGTCGACCGGCTGGCCGATGTGGATGCCGCGCAGCTTGGTTTCCTCGAAGTAGCCGTCGACGCGGAACGAATTGCGGTCGACGACCGACAGCACCGCGCGGCCGGCCGGCACGTATTCGCCGACGCGCGGTGCGCGGTCGTTCAGGTAGCCGTCTACGGGACTGACGATCGTCGTGCGTTGCAGGTTCAGCTTGGCGGTATCGAGCGACACCTGCGCGTCGGCGACGGCGGCTTCACCCTGTTCGACGCGCGTGCGGCTTTCCTCGACCTGCTCGCTCGCGACCAGGTTGCCGAGTTGCAGGTTGCGGGCATATTCGCGCTTCGCCTGGGCGAGCGTCGCGCGGCGTTGCGCGAGCGTGGCTTCGGCGAGCCGTTCCGCAAGCGTGTAGCGGGCCTGGTCGATCACGAACAGCACCTGGCCGCGTTTGACCTCCTGGTTGTCGGCAACCTGCACCGACGTGATGAGGCCTGCGACGTCCGGCGCGACCTGGATCACGTCGGCGCGCACGTGACCGTCGCGGGTCCATGGCGAGAACATGTAGTAGTTGACGATGCGCCACAGCACGATGGCGGCCACGATGACGACGATCAGGGTGAGCAGGATTTGCCCTGCCGAGAGCCAGGTTTTTTTCACGTTAGGTAGCCACGAGATGGTGGGAAACGATCACGACGGCGGCAAACACGAACACGTAGATGCCGAGGTCGAAGATCGAACGGTGCCAGACGAGGCGGTAGAAGCCGACGCGCTCGAGCACGGCGCGCACGACGATGTTGATCAGGTAGGCGATCAGCATCAGCACGAGCGGGGCCGGCACGAATACGCCGAAGATGTCGATTTCGCCGATCATGGTCGCGGTCGGAAAGACGGATGGGAAAGCGGGATCATGCGCGTGCTCCGTCCGACGCCTGCGGCGGCTGTCCCGCCGCGGCCGGATACAGCGACAGGCGCAGGCCGACGAGCGCGTGCAGCGTGTCGCGCAGCCGGCGATGCGTGGCGGGCGTGGCCGGCGCAGCGGGCGCCGCGCCGTTTTCCGCCTGCGTGGCGCCCGGCAGGTTGCGGCCCGCGACGCGTTGCAGTGCATCGTCGATCGTCGCAAGCAGCGCGGGCGGCGCCGGCTGGCGCGCGTTCGCGGCGGCGCAGCGTTCGTAGTGATCGGTGACGCCGGCCAGCACGCGGTCGATCGCATCGGGCATGTCGCCCGACAGCTTGCGGCGCGCGCGGCGCAGGTCGAGCGCGTTCAGTGCGATGCGCAGGTCGCGGAAGCTCTCGATCGACGGATGGCGATGGTCGTCGGACGCGCCGAGGCGCGGCAGCAGATGCGTGACGCGGTCGAGCATGCGCGACGCGTGGTTGCGCTGGTCGTCGAGCGGTTGCGTCGACGCGGAACGCGCGACATCTTCCCAGCCCGAGCGCAGCAGGCGACGCACCGCGAGTTCTGCACCGAACGGCCGCGTCGCACGTGTCCACACATAGGCGAACAGCAGCCCGGCGACGCCCGCGAGGTTGCTGTTCAGGAACACGAAGAAATCGGCGTCGTACGCACCCTGGATGCTGATGAAGGTGGCCGTGTTCACGGCGACGAGCATCGTCACCATGTTGAACTGCGGGCGCGGCAGCAGTGTGCCGATCAGGATGAACGGGCCTGCGAACATCACCACGAGCATCGCGAAATCGTGCACGTGCGGCAGCACGACGAACAGGTACAGGCCGGCGAACACGACGCTTGCGGTCGTCGCGAGGAAGAACTTGAACACCAGCGGCGCCGGCTCGTCGAGCGCGGCGAAGAAGCTGCACGACACGGCCACGAGCGTGACGGCCGCGGCGCCGTCGTGCCACCCGGACGCGATCCACAGCCAGCTCGCGAACACGATCGCGGCGACGACGGTCAGCGTCGAGAACAGCATCATCCCGCGATCGAAGAAGCGCTCGGTGCCGCCGAGCCGCCAGTGCCGGTAGCGCGGCTGCCAGACGCCCGCTTCGTTGCCGATCAGCGCGCGCAGCGAACGGCAGTCCTGCCAGATGTCGATGACCTGGCGCAGCCGCCACAGCGCGTTCGACAGCAGCGCGCCGTCCCAGCTCGCGAGCGCGTCGTCGCCCGGCTGCAGCGCGGCGATGCGTTCGCGCAGGCGTTCCGCGACCGGGTCGTCGGTCAGGTCGCCGTCGCTGCCGGCCCTGACGGCCGGCAGCGGCGCGTCGAACCATTTCGCGGCATCGGCGAGCAGCGCGTCGAGTCCGGCCGGCCGGATGTGCAGGTCGCGCATCAGCGCGATCAACGGATCGGCGAGCGACGACATCAGCGGCAGGAACAGCTGCATGCGGCCCGCGAGCGCCTGTGCGCGCGCGAGGATGCGCGGATGCGCATGGTCGTAGCTCAGCTGGCTCAGCAGGAATTCGAGGCCCGTGATGGTCGCCGCGAGGCGTTGCCGGCACGCGGACAGCGCCTTGCCGGCAATGTGCCCGGACAGCGTTTCGCGGCCATAGAGCGCGGCGTCCTTGAACCACGCGTCGGTGCGCTCGATCAGCGTCGGCGCGAGCCGGTTCGGGAAGATTGCGCTGCCGACCACGCTCGCGCACACGATGCCGAGCACGATCTCCTCGGTACGCGCGATCGCGACGTCGAACACGGTGGACGGATCGGTGACGGTCGGCAGTGCGACGAGCGGCATCGTATAGCCGGCGAGCATGAACACGTAGCTGCGCGCGGTGCGGTCGGAGATCGCGAGGTAGAGCAGCGTGCCGCACCAGGTGGCGACGATGATCGCGAACAGCAGCGGCGTCTCGACGAACGGCGGCACGAAGAAGATCGCGGCGGCCGCACCGAGCGCGGTGCCGAGCGCGCGATACAGCGCCTTCGAGCGCGTCGCGCCGACGAACGGGTTCGACACGATGTAGACGCTCGCCATCGCCCAGTACGGGCGCGGCAACTGGAAATACAGGCCGAGGTACAGCGCCAGCATCGACGCGGCGAACGTCTTGCCCGAGAACAGCCAGTCGCGCAGGCTCGGATAGGTCATGACGTGGCGTTGCCGGTGTGGGACGCGCGCGCGGCGGGCGTGTGCGACTCGGATGCATTGAAGGCGTCGAGCACGCGCAGCGTCGCTTCGAGATCGGCGCGCGTGACACCCTTGAGCACCTGCGCACGCAGCGCGCGCAGGTCTTCTTCCATCTTCGCGGTGACCGCGCGGCCGGCGGCCGTCAGCGAGATCGTCTTCGCGCGGCGGTCGTGCGGATCCTCGTCGCGGCGCGCGAGGCCGGCCGCGCACAGCTGGTCGAGCAGGCGCACGAGCGACGGCCCTTCGATGCCGACGTGTTCGGCGAGCGTGCCTTGCCGCACGCCTTCGCCGAGGCGGCCGGCGATCAGCAGCGGCGTCGCGCAGGCTTCGGACACGTTGTATGCGTTCAGCACGCCGTCACTGGTGCGGCGCCACTTGCGCGCGGACAGCACGAGCAGGCTGCTGACGGCGAGACGGAGGTCGTGCAGATTGGTCATGGGCGAGATGATAGGGGCAAAATAATTCGATAGCAAACTATCGTTTTTGTCACCCTGACGACACGTCGCTCGCGGCGCGGCCGGCTCGTTTGAAGCAATTTAGGCGGCGTGCCGGCGATGGTCAAGCTGTAAGGTGGTCGGCGCGGGAGCGTGCGGCGGCCGCGATCGAATGGTCAGATGAAAGGCATCCGGCAGCGCAACCCGGCAGGTCAGGCAGGCTCGAAGCCGGGGTTCGGGAAATCCGGCTTCGCGAAACGGCGCGCGGCGTGCATATTGGGACCGTTGCAAGCCTCCCGGAGATTCCGCACGTGTCCACTTCATCCTCGCAGCCCCCTGGCCACGCGTCGCTCGACGCGTGGCTCGGCAAGACCGAAACGCTCGGCGACGACATCACCGCGTTCCCGCTGAACGCGCTGGCCGCCACGCTCGACCGTCCGTCGCCCGGCGACGTCGTGCCGCCGATGTGGCACTGGCTCTATTTCCTGCCGGTTGCGCCGCTGGCCGAAGTCGGCCCCGATGGCCACCCGAAGCGCGGCGGCTTCCTGCCGCCGGTGCCGCTGCCGCGCCGCATGTGGGCCGGCGGCCGCCTGACGTTCCATGCGCCGCTGCACACGGGGCGGCGCGCGACGCGCGAATCGACGATCGCGAACCTCGAGGACAAGACGGGCCGCAGCGGCCGGCTCGTCTTCGTGACGGTGCAGCACCGGATCGAGTGTGACGGCGTGCTGTGCGTCGAGGAAGAGCACGACATCGTCTATCGCGATGCGCCTCAGCCGGGCGCACCCGCGCCGAAGCCGATCGCGGCGCCGGCAGGCGAGACGTGGTCACGCACGGTCACGGCCGATGCCGTGATGCTGTTCCGCTATTCGGCGCTGACCTTCAACGGTCACCGTATCCACTATGACCGCAGCTACGTGACGCAGGAGGAGGGCTATCCGGGGCTCGTCGTGCACGGCCCGCTGATCGCGACGCTGCTCGTCGATCTCGTGCATCGCGAACAGCCCGGAGCGACGCTCGCGAGCTTCGCGTTCCGCGCGGTGCGCCCGACGTTCGACGGGGAGCCGTTCACGCTGTGCGGCAAGCCGTCGGACGACGGCAATTCGATCGAGCTGTGGGCGAAGGATCGCGACGGCTGGCTGACGATGCAGGCGACCGCGACCCTGGCGTGACGGGCGCCGTTCCGTTGATCCGCGATGCAGCAAGATCGGTACACGGATGGCCGTTACCGCACGCTGTCGGCGCCCGGGTTGGCACTCGGGCGGGCCCTGACGCTCGTCGGCAATCCCCTGTAATCTGCGAGCAGGTCGCGTGCCGTTCGCCGGACGGCGCGGCGCGCGGCCGGCCCTTCCACTTGCCACGCATCGCATCAGGAGCACGTATCTTGGCCACCTACATTGTGTTTACACGTGAAAGCATGCAGGACCAGCAGGAATTCGACCTCTACCAGAGCAAGGTCGGCGCGACGCTCGCCGGGCATCCGGTGAAAGTGCTCGCGGCCTACGGGCCGCAGGAAACGCTCGAGGGCGACGGCCCGGAAGGTGTCGTGATCGTCGAGTTCCCGTCGAAGGAAGCCGCGCATGCGTGGTATCGCGGCCCCGAATACCAGGCCGTCGTGCAGCACCGGTTCAAGGGCGCGCGCTATCGCGCCGTGCTGGTCGAAGGCGTCTGAACGACCCACGTCGCGCGTTTCCGGCGGCGCGTTGCGACGCCGGGCGCCCGCCCCGCCCATGAATACATCGATCTCCGCCACTGCACCCGTTCGCCCGCCGATGGGCCGCGCCACGATCGTGCTGTTCGCGATCAGCGTGCTGTTCTATCTGGTCGCCATGTTCACCGCGCCGTTCCGCACCGGCGCGCCCGTCCCGCATCCGTGGGCCGACGGCTGGCAAGTGCTGCTGACGGGCTGGATGGGTGTGCTTGGCGGCATCTATGCATGGCTTGCGAATCCGCTCGTGTTCGCTGCCTGGCTGCTGACGGCGAAGCGCTACCGCGCGCAGGCGGTCGTGCTGGCCGGACTGGCGTTGCTGTTCGGGATGAGCTTCCTGACGCAGCACCAGATCGCCGTCAACGAAGCGGGGGACGTCGAGCCGGTGCATCTCGACGCGATCGGCTACTGGTGCTGGCTCGCGAGTTTCGGCGCGGCGGCGGTCGGCGCGGCGTTGTTGCCCGGGCGGACGAAGCCGCGCTGATTGATTGCGGACGGTTCGATGCGGAGTCGACGGAGGCGACGCCGCCCGCATCGCAGCGATCCGCGGCATCGGCACGCGACGCGACATGGCGTCATGCGTGCCGATGCATTGAAGGCACGCGCCGCGCCTTCACCCTTCACCCGATGTGCGTCTGCAATGCACGCAGCCAATACGACACCGCGACCGCGCCGCCGTCCGGCGTGCCGATCGCGCGTTCGCCGAGATAGCTCGCGCGCCCGGCGCGCGGCGTCATGCGTGCCGTTTCCTGCGCGCCGTGCTCGGCGGCTTCGACCGCGGCGGCCCAGGCGCCCGCGGCATCGCGATCGTTGTCGAGCGCACGCTCGAACGCGGCGACGGCCGGCACCAGCGCATCGAGCATCGTCCGGTCGCCGGCGTGCGCGCCACCCAGTTCGCTGATCGAATCCACCGCGCCACGGAACGCCGCGGCCCAGTCGCGCGCCGATGGCTCGGCGATCTCGGCCAGCCGGCGCGACGCGCGCAGCAGCGCGGTTGCATAGAACGGCCCCGAGCTGCCGGCGATCGCGCGGCGCAACGCGGCGCCGAGCGCCGCAAGCGCGCCGGCCGGTGTGCCGTACGCGGTTTCCGGCAGTGCGAGGATCGCCTGGGCGGCACGCAGCATGCTCGCGCCGAGATCGCCGTCGCCGGCCGCCGTGTCGAGATCCGTCAGCGTCTGCTCGTGATCGATCAGTGTTTGCGCGACCGCGTGCAGCGCCGGTTGCAGGCGCGCCGCCCACGCGCGGCCAGCCGCATCGAGCGGCGGCAGCGGAGCTTCCTGCACGGCGGCCGCGGCCACGCGGATCTGCGTATTCACGGCGCCGCCGCCCGGCCATGCGCGCGCCTGCGTCGGCGCGTCGAGCAGCACCGCGCGTTCGTCGTTCAGCCGCAGTACCGAGATCGAGCAGCCGGGCATGTTCAGTGCCGACAGGAACGTGCCGGCCCACGCGCGCGCAACGACGATGCCGCGCCGGTGCAGGTTGTCGTACGCGGCGCGCAGCACGATCGCGAGTTCCATGTCAGGCGTCGCGCCGAGGCCGTTGACGAACAGCGCGACCCGTTCGCCGCGGTCGAGCACGAGATCGGCGACGATGCTCGACAGCAGCGTGTCGACCAGCGCATCGGCCGGCAGCGGCGCGCGGCGTTCGACACCTTTCTCGCCGTGGATGCCGAGGCCGAGTTCGATCTCGTGATCGGCGAGGCTGAAGCCCGACTTGTCGGCGCCCGGGATCGTGCAGCCGTCGAGCGCGACGCCCATCGTGCCGAGCTCGGCCGCCGCGTCGCGCGCGATCGCGGCGACGCGGGCGAGCGGCAGCCCGCGCGCGGCAGCCGCGCCGGCGAGCTTGTGGATCAGCACGGTGCCGGCGATCCCGCGCCGCTGGCCGCGCTCGACGCGGCCGCGCAGCGAGACGTCGTCGGCGACGATGACCGTTTCGACCGGAATGCCTTCGGCCCGCGCGAGCTCGGCGGCGAGCCCGAAATTGAGCCGGTCGCCGGTGTAGTTCTTCACGATCAGCAGTGCGCCGTTCGGGCCGGCGCTGGCACGGATCGCGGCGAGCACGGCGTCGGTGGACGGCGACGTGAACACTTCGCCGCAGACGGCCGCGCTCAGCATCCCTTCGCCGACATAGCCGCCGTGCGCGGGCTCGTGGCCGCTGCCGCCGCCGGAGAGGATGGCGACGGCGCGCTGCGCCGGCTCGGGCAGCGGCTGGCGGACGAGCACGTGCTCGTCGCCGAGGATCGCGACATGCGGTGACTGCCGTGCGATACCTTCCAGCATTTCTCGCACGACATCGGACGGGCGGTTGACAAGCTTTTTCATGGCGACGGGGTTCCGGACGGGTGAACGAGGCTCGGCCGGGCCTGCACGGGCGCCGGACGGCCTTTCGTGTTGCGGAGGATCGTGCGGGCGCCTTGTCGTCGTGGGCAGGCAGCCATGTATGGGATGACCGTATGCAGGGGCGAGACGAGGCGCACGCTTCGCGCCACGATACATCAGGTTCGAACGTTGCTGCACGGATCGCGGCGCGACCCGCGCCGGAGCGGGGCGGCGGCGCGCTCCCATACGTGGCTACTTCATCGCCGCAATTTCCTTCGCGCGAATCAGCCGCGCGCGCAGCACGTTACGGCTGATGCCGAGCAGGCGCGCGGCCTGGATCTGGTTGCGGTGGCTGAATTCGAACGCGACACGCATCACGGTGTCCTCGATGCGTTCGAACAGATTGCCGTGATCCTCGTCGAACAGGTCGCGCAGCGCGCGTTCGAGCGCGGCCTGCGCGCCGGCAGCCGGCTCCGGTGCAGACGTGGCGGCGGTCGGCACGCCCGGCGACGCGAGGTGCAGGTCAGCCTCCTGCAGCGCGTCGTGGCGGCTCACGAGCAGCGCGTGGTGGATCACGTTTTCGAGTTCGCGGATATTGCCGGGCCAGCCATGTGCCTCGAGCCGGCGCTCGGCGCGCGGATCGATGCTGCGCGGCCCGTAGCCGAGGCGGCTCCGGTAGTCGTCGAAGAAGTGGCGCGCGAGCGGCAGGATGTCGCCCGGGCGTTCGCGCAGCGTCGGCACCGCGAGCTGCACGACGTTGAGCCGGTAGAACAGGTCGCCGCGAAACTGTCCGTGCGCGACGGCCTGTTGCAGATCCACGTTGGTCGCGGCGACCACGCGCACGTCGATCGGCACGCCCGTGCGCGACCCGAGCCGTACCACCTCGCGCTCCTGCAGCACGCGCAGCAGCTTGACCTGCATCGACAGCGGCAGGTCACCGATCTCGTCGAGAAACAGCGTGCCGCCGTTCGCGGCTTCGAACCAGCCGGGCTTTGCGCTGAACGCGCCGGTAAACGCGCCTTTCTCGTGGCCGAACAGTTCGCTCTCGACGAGCGTCTCGGAGAACGCGCCGCAGTTCACCGCGACGAACGGCCCGTTGCTGCGGCGGCTGAGGCCGTGCACGTGGCGCGCGATCAGTTCCTTGCCGGTACCGGTCTCGCCGACGATCAGCACGTTCGCGTCGCTCGGCGCGACCAGGCGAATCCGTTCGAGCAGCGCGACCGAGTGCGGATCGACGAACACCTGCGCGCGGGCACGAATGGATGTCGTGAGCGCGGGCCGGTCGGGCAGCGTGAGGACGGGCGCGGCGTCGGGCCACGCATCGGAAGGGGAGTGGTTCACGAGTAGAAGCCCGGCGTTGGATAGGTTCGCTTGAGCGCCCATTCGCCGATCTCGCGAATCTTGTATGCGAGCGGGTCGTGGAGCGTATGGGTGCGCAGGTTGCGCCAGTGCCGGTCGAGCCGCAGCGCGCCGTGCGTCGCGCGTGCCCCGGCGACGTCGAACATGCGCGTACAGAGATCGAGCCCGGTGCGCGCGGCCGACACCTTGGCCGCGGCCGTGGCGAGCGCGACCTGGCCGCGCTCCGCCTGCGTGAGCGCCGCATCGCGCGACCATGCGGCGTCGAGCCGGTCCGCCGCGCGATCGGCGAGTACGCGTGCGGCTTCGAGTCCGATCCAGAATTCACCGTACTGGCCGAGGATGTACGGATCGTCGCCGGTGCTCTCGACCTGTGCGCCGGGCCACGGCCGCGCCTCGTGCAGCGTGTAGTGCCGCGCGTCGTTGAACGCGGCTTCGGCGATGCCGAGATACACGTTTGTCAGCACGAGCTGCGCGACGAGCGGGCGCAGGCACGCGAACGGCGTCGACAGCGGGCCGGGGTCCGTCAGCAGTTCGTGATCCTCGACGCGCACTTTCTCGAACGTGACCGTGCCGCTGTCGGTCTGGCGCTGGCCGATGTTGTTCCAGTCGTCGGCGATCGAGATGCCGCTGCGCTGCGTCGGCACGGCGGCGATCAGGAACGTGCGCGTGTCGGCGTCGTGCGCGGACGCGATCAGCATCTGCGAATCGAGCGCCCCCGAACAGAAGCTCTTCTGGCCGCTGAATTCGTGCCACGCGCCGCGCGAGCGGCTGATCGTGCGCTCGTCGAGCGGATTCAGCGCATTGCCCCAGAACCACTGCTGGCGCGCGGTGCGCTCGAACCACGATTCCCACTGCGCGGGCGCGCCGAACAGCCGCACGGTCGCGAGCATCAGGTGATGGAAGCCGAACACGTGCGCGAGCGAACTGTCGGCGGCCGCGAGCACGCGGACGACGTCGAGCGTCGTGCGCCAGCTCGCGCCGAGGCCGCCGTAGGCGGCCGGGATGCTCAGCGCGAGCAGGCCGCTGTCGCGCAACTGGTCGCGCTCGGCCTTTGGCGTGCCGCCTTGCTGGTCGCGTTCGGCCGCGGTGCGGGCAAAGCCGGCCGCCAGGCGCTCGGCGATTTGCAGCGCGTCAGGGGGCACCGGTTCGACGCGGGACGGCGTGACGACGCGCAGGCTTTCCGCGCGGGGCGATACGGAAATGGATGTCATGGCGATGAATGCGTCGGGTCGCTGCACGAAAACGGTCAGGCCGCGATGGGCGTTGCTGACCGGGTGCTGCGTGATCAGCAGAGTGTTCAACGTTTTGCGCTACGCGGGAAACATCGATTTCTGATAACCAATGCCGGATTGCTGCGGTGGACGCAGTTGCGCGTGGCGAGGCCGTGCGGCGCAGCGATCGGCGGCACGCCAAGTGACGATGCAGCAGTCATGTCGACGCTACTACAAGAGTGGTACGAGTCGCGCCGGCGCATGAACACGAAAAGCTGGCGCCAATGCAACCCGACGGACGCCGCACGCCTGCCGGAATCCGTGTCGAAACGGAAAAACGTGCTTGGCGGGCACAGCGCTGCTGATCACGCAGCAGCGCATCAGCAGCGCTGTTTCCTCCGGTTCATCGCGCTGCGGAATATGGATGTGATGCCGCGTCTGGCAGGCTTATCGACGTGCTGCAATCGACGGGAGGGCTGCGACAGGCCGTCGATCGCGATGCATTTCGTCATGCAGACGATCGATTTTCATCGAGACCGTCGAAATGGCACGCTCCTTGCTGACCGATGACGTGATGGGTGCGTCGGCACCCGACTCGACAATGGGAAGGCAACCGATGAGCAATGCAATCAACGTGGTCGCGATATCGGGCGGCCTGCAACGGCCGTCGCGCACGCTGGCGCTGACCGACGCGATCGTCGCGGCACTCGGCGCCGCGCTGCCGATCGACACGCGGCTGATCGAACTCGGCGAGATCGGCGGCCGGCTGGCCGGCGCGCTGACGCGCAAGCAGGTACCGGCCGACCTCGACGCGCAGATTCGCGCGATCGAGACGGCCGATGCGCTCGTCGTCGCGAGCCCCGTGTATCGCGCGTCATACACGGGACTCTTCAAGCACCTGTTCGACCTCGTGCATCACGAAGCGCTGATCGACGTGCCCGTGCTGCTCGCGGCCACCGGCGGCAGCGAGCGTCATGCGCTCGTGATCGACCACCAGCTCCGCCCGCTGTTCAGCTTCTTCCAGGCACGCACGTTGCCGATCGGCGTGTACGCATCCGAAAGCGATTTCGACCAGTACCAGATCGCGAACCCGGCATTGCGCGCGCGCATCGCGCTCGCCGTCGATCGCGCGGTGCCGCAACTGCGCCCGCATGCGCTTTCCGTCGCGGCCGCGTAGGCCGCCTGCGATTTTTTCTCTCGACCAGGACACACTCATGAGCCATACCGATCCTTCCGCCGACGGCGTCAAGTTCGCCTACTGGGTGCCGAACGTCAGCGGCGGCCTCGTCGTCAGCACGATCGAGCAGCGCACCGACTGGAGCCTCGAATACAACCAGCAGCTCGCGCGCACGGCCGAGGCGGCCGGCTTCGAGTATGCGCTGAGCCAGATCCGCTTCACGGCCGGCTACGGCGCCGAATACCAGCACGAGTCGGTGTCGTTCAGCCAGGCGCTGCTGCACGCGACGACGAAGCTCAAGGTGCTCGCCGCGATCCTGCCGGGGCCGTGGCATCCGGCCGTGGTCGCGAAGCAGCTCGCGACGATCGACCACATCTCGAACGGGCGCATCGCGATCAATGTCGTGAGCGGCTGGTTCAAGGGCGAATTCACCGCAATCGGCGAGCCGTGGCTCGAGCACGACGAACGCTATCGGCGCTCGAAGGAATTCATCCAGGCGCTGAAGGGCATCTGGACGCAGGACAACTTCACGTTCAAGGGCGACTTCTACCGCTTCAACGACTACACGCTGAGCCCGAAGCCGGTGCAGAAGCCGCATCCGGAGATCTTCCAGGGCGGCAGCTCGCGGGCGGCGCGCGACAACGCGGCGAGCGTGTCGGACTGGTACTTCACGAACGGCAATACGCCGGAGAACCTGAAGGCGCAGATCGACGACATCCGCGCGAAGGCGGCCGCGAACAACCATCGCGTGCGGATCGGCGTCAACGCGTTCGTGATCGCGCGCGATACCGAGGAAGAGGCGAAGGCGGTGCTCGACGACATCATCCGGCACGCGCACGTCGAGGCCGTGCATGCGTTCGGCGATGCGGTGAAGCAGGCCGGCAGCGCGTCGCCGGAGGGCGAGGGCAACTGGGCGAAGTCGACGTTCGAGGATCTCGTGCAGTACAACGACGGCTTCCGCACGAACCTGATCGGCACGCCGCAGCAGATCGCCGAGCGGATCGTCGCGCTGAAGGCGATCGGCGTCGATCTCGTGCTCGCGGGGTTCCTGCACTTCATCGAGGAAGTCGAGTACTTCGGCAAGCGCGTACTGCCGCTCGTGCGCGAGCTCGAGGCGCAGCGGCAGGCGGTTGCCGCGTGATGCGGAGGCCGGTGCGCGGCGGGCGCTCACGCGTGCCGCGCGCAGGCCGATCGAAGGGGCGACACCGCTGGTTCTTGCGGGTCGACCCGGTTTGACGTTTCGGATATCGAAACAGGAGGTTGGCGGTTGCTTCACGACACCGCCGGCCGGTTCATGAGCTTTGCCGGAATTGACATGTCTACGGAAATCATCGAAGAAAACGTGCAATCGCAAGCGGGCGCCACGCACGCTCCCGTTCCCGTCATCGGCTCGGATGCCGAGGCACTCGACGTCGCGCACCAGGTCGCGGCGCAACTGGCCGAGCACGCCGCGCTGCGTGACCGCGAGCGCAAGCTGCCGTTCGACGAGATCGAGCTGTTCTCGTCGAGCGGCCTGTGGGGCATCACCGTGCCGCGCGAATACGGCGGCGCGGAAGTGTCGAACGTGACGCTCGCGGAAGTGATCGCGATCGTTTCGCAGGCGGACCCGTCGCTCGGCCAGATTCCGCAGAACCACTATTGCCTGATCGAGGACATTCGCCTCGAAGGCAGCGATGCGCAGAAGCGCTTCTTCTTCGACCTCGTCCTGAAGGGTACGCGCTATGGGAACGCGTTCTCCGAAGCGGGCGGCAAGAACGTGCTCGATATCCAGACGCGTGTGCGCCGCGACGGCGACGCGTTCGTGCTGAACGGCCGCAAGTTCTATTCGACCGGCACGCTGTTCGCGCACTGGATTCCGGTGCTCGCGCTCGACGAGTCGGACCAGGCCGTGCTCGCGTTCGTGCGGCAGGGTGCGCCGGGGCTGACCGTCGTGGACGACTGGAGCGGCTTCGGGCAGCGCACGACCGCGAGCGGCACGGTGATCGTCGAGAACGTGCGCGTGAGCCCGTTCGAAATCTTCCACACGCAGCGTTCGTACGACCGCCCGACCTTCGCGGGCCCGTTCGCGCAGATCACGACCGCCGCGATCGACCTCGGCATCGCGCGCGCCGCGCTGCAGGACACGATCGCATTCGTGCAGCAGCATGCGCGACCGTGGATCGACAGCGGGGTCGAACGCGCGAGCGAGGATCCGCTGACGGTCGCGCAGATCGGCGACATCGCGTACCGCGTGCACGCGGCCGAGGCGCTGCTCGCGCGCTCGGGACGCTTCGTCGACGCGGCGAAGCGCGAGCCGAGCGAGGAAACGGTCGCGCAGGCCGCGATCGCGGTCGGCGAGGCGAAGATCGCGACGACCGAGGTGTCGCTGCTGGCCGCGAGCAAGCTGTTCGAGCTCGGCGGCAGCAAGTCGACGCTCGCGAAATACAACTTCGACCGCCACTGGCGCAACGCACGCGTGCATACGCTGCATGACCCGGTGCGGTGGAAGTATCACGCGATCGGCAACTACTACCTCAATGGCGTGAAGCCCGCGCGCCATTCCTGGAACTGACCGGCTCGCGCCGGCGCATTCACCGCAACGAATCATGGGCAAGGAAATCGCGCTGAACGCCTTCTCGATCGATCGACGGTCCGGGTTGCCTGCCCGCAGGCTTGGGGCGGTATTCGGGCGATCAATCACGTCGCTATCCCACCAGCGGTATCGGCTCGCGTTCGCGACGACGTTCACGCGCGAGCTGTTCGACGGCCCGTTCATTGCCGATGTGCCCGGCGTGTACGCCGTCTACCACGTGCGCTTTCGCGCGTCTGCACCGGCAGCCGCCACCGCTGCCGATATGGCGCACGCGGCGCCGCTTCATTCCTGACGAGGTAAATCGATGAGTCATCCAGCAAGCACCGCGCAGGCACTGCCTGCGCAGCATGCCGTGCCGCAGGCGAGCGGCCTGCGGCGCAACTACCTGAGCCTGCCTGAACTGATCGCGCAATCGATCGGCCTCGTCGGCGTGTCGGGCGGGATCGGCGTGCTGATCCCCGCCGTCTTCGCGACGGCCGGCAACGGCACGTGGCTCGCGTACCTGTTCGCGATCGTCGCGCTGTTGTTCGCGTCGTGGAGCATCTCGGTGTTCGCGCGCGACTCGGCGTCGCCGGGTGCGTTGTATGCGTACGTGTCGGCCGGCATCGGGCCGGTCTGGGGCGCGATCTGCGGCTGGTCGCTGCTGATCGCGTATGCGGTGGCCGCCGCGGGCATCCTGGAGGGGACGATCAACACCTTTCTCGTGCTGGGCCGCGAGACCGGGCTGCTCGGCAGCGCGACGCCGCTCGGCGCGGTGCTCGGGCTCACGGTCGTCACCGCGTTCGCCGCGTGGTACATCGCGTTTCGCGACATCCGGCTGTCCACGCGCTTCACGCTGTTCGTCGAACTCGCGACGCTGCTGCTGATTGCCATCGTCGTGATCGGCACGATCGCGTTCGGCGGGCATCCGGTCGACCGCGCGCAATTGACGCTCGAAGGCGTGAAGCCGACGCAGCTGCAGCTCGGCATGGTGCTCGCGTTTTTCAGCTTCACGGGGTTCGAAAGCGCGACCGTGCTCGGCGCCGAGGCGCGCGACCCGTTCCGCGCGATTCCGCGCGCGGTGCTGATCAGCGTCGTCGGGCCGGCGATCCTGTTCGTGATCGGCGCGTACGGGATGGTGAGCGCGTTTCACGGGCAGACGCCGTCGCTCGATCAGGTCGACGGCCCGCTCGCGGTGCTCGCGCATCGGCTCGGGGCCGGCTGGGTCGGCGTGCTGATCGACGCGGGCGTGGCATTGAGTTTCTTCGCGGCGTTCTTCTCGTCGATCAATGCGGCGGCGCGGATCGTCTATACGTTCGGGCGGCAGGGCGTGCTGCATGCGTCGACGGGCCAAGCGCACGAGCGGAATGCGACACCGCACGTCGCGGTGGCGCTGATCACGGTGCTGGCGCTGGCCACGGCGCTGGTGTTCACTGCGCGCGGCACCGCGTTGCTCGATTCGTATGGCTATCTCAGCTCGATCGCGACGTATGGCTGGCTGCTTGCGTACGTGCTGGTGGCGATCGGCGCGCCGCTTTATCTGCGCCGGCAGCGCCGGCTGCGCGCACGGCACGTGGCGATCAGCGTCGTTGCGGTCGTGCTGCTCGCGATTCCGCTGGCCGGCAGCGTGTATCCGGTGCCGGCGGGCGTCTATGCGTGGCTGCCTTATGTGTTCGTCGCGCTGCTGGCGATCGGGCTCGGGTGGTTCCTGGTGCTGCGCGTCCGGTTTCCGGAGCGGTTGCGCGAGCTGGAGGCCGAGCTGCTGACGAAGTGACGGTACCGTGCTGACGGCGGGTTGCTCGCGTTCCGGCCGGTCGGCGACGTTGCCGGCCGGCCAGCCGCCTCTGCTTCAGGGGCTCGCTCGCGGCCGTTACGCGACCCCGGCCATCTTCGACGCATCGACCACCATCTGCACGCCGAGTCCACCCAGAATGAGCCCCATCGCCCAGCGCTGTGCGAGCAGCAGCGTCGGGCGCCCGTGCAGGAACTTCGCGATGCTGCTCGAACAGATCGCCACCAGCCCGTTCGCGGAAGCGAACGCGGCGATCAGCAGCGAACCGAGAAACAGCGATTGCCCGAGCACGCTGCCGTTCCCGTAGTCGATGAATTGCGGCAGCAAGGAAATGAACAGCATCGCGAGCTTCGGGTTCAGCACGCTGGTCGTCGCGCCCATCGCGAGCAGCCGAAGCGGCCGCTCGCTCGGCAACGCCTGCACTTCGAACGGCGAACGGCCGCCGGGCCTGACGGCCTGCCACGCCAGATAAAACAGGTACGCCGCGCCGACGACAGCCAGCCCGCTGCCCGCATAGGGCACGCTCATGAACAGCGTCGTGATGCCGAACGCCGCGCCGAACATGTAGAACAAGTACCCGATCATCACGCCACCGAGTGAAATGAGCCCCGCCGTGCGTCCTTGCGCGATCGAGCGCGACATCACATAGACCATGTTCGGCCCGGGCGTGACCGCGAGCATGCCGCCGATGACGAGAAATCCGTAGAGCGATCCGGAGGTGTGCATATCTGATGATTCCTGCAACGAGTGAGGGCTGACGGGAATCATTGTCCGACCGTGGAGGGGAACAGTAAAACGGGATAAACTGAATTGATTGATCAGTTTTTCTGAAGACGATGAAAAAGCTCGACCTCGATGTACTCGCGATGGTGGTGGCCGTTGCCGAATCCGGATCGTTCGCGCAGGGCGCGCAGGTGGTGCACCGGTCGCCGTCGGCGGTGAGCATGCAGATCAAGGCGCTGGAGGATGCGCTCGGCAAGCCGCTGTTCATCCGCGATACGCGCAACGTGACGCCGACCGACGACGGCACGATGCTCGCCGAGTACGGCCGCCGGATGCTGGCGATGCGCGACGAGGCATGGGCGTCGGTCGTGCGTCCGGAGATCCGCGGCCGCGTGACGATCGGCGTGCCCGACGATTACATTTCGTCGCTGCTGCCGCAGGTGCTCGGCAAGTTCGCCGCGATGCATCCGCGCGTGGAAGTGCGCGTGATCGGCCAGCCGAGCAGCGCGCTGGTGCCGATGCTGAAGGACAACACGGTCGACCTCGCCTGCCTCACGCGGATCAAGGGTGTGACCGGCGAGCTGATCCGGCTCGAACCGCTCGTCTGGACCGGGTCGTCGAAACGTAACGTATGGGAGGAACGGCCGCTGCCGGTGGCGTTTTTCACGTACGGCGGCAGCATGGCGCGCGATCGGGCGGTCAAGGCGCTGAACCGGCGGAAGATCCCGTACCGGATGTCATACGAAAGCCCGAGCCACCTCGGCCTCCTCAGCATGGTGGAGGCCGGGCTCGCGGTTGCGCCGCTGGCGCGCTGCTGCGTTCCGGATCATCTCGTGCAGCTGTCGGAAAGCCACGGGCTGCCACCGCTCGGTGAAATGGAGGTCGTGCTCGCGCGCAGCGCGCAGTCCGCGCGCCCGCCGTGCGACTACCTGGCCGAGCAGATTCTCGGCGAATGGCGCACCTGAGCGGCCCGCCGGCGGCCGCGTTTCAGCACGACTTCAGCAGCCATTCGCGGAACGCGACGAGCGACGGCAGCGTCTCGTTCCCCGGCGGGTAGACGAGATAGTAGCTGCGCTGGCTGGTGATCGCGTCGCCGATCGACACGAGCTCGTTGCGGCTCAGCTCGTCTTCCACCAGCACTTTCGGCACCAGCCCGATTCCCATGCCGGCCCGCACGGCCTGGATCAGGTGCGACGTCAGCTCGAAGCTCGGGCCGATGCGCATCTGGCGATGGTCGAGACGATAGTGCGAGAACCATTCCGCCCACGCCTGCTGGTTGCTCGTCACGCCGAGCAGCGTCTGCTTCGCGGCCCACGCCGGCGAATGCGCGTCGGCCTTGCGGCGGCTGCCGGTCTCCGGGGGCGCGATCGCGATCAGGAACTCGTTGTACAGCCGGTGCGCGTGCAGGCCCGGCCAGTCGCCCGCGCCGACGGTAATGGCCGCATCGAGGTCGTCGTTGAGGAAATCGATGGCGCCGATCCGCGAGTGAAGGTGCACGGTCACGCCCGGATGCGCGGCGTAGAAGTCGTGCAGGTGCGGCAGCAGCCATTTCGAGCCGAACGTCGGCAGCGTCGCGAGCCGCAGCGTGCCGGCGCCCGCCTGGTGGGACATCGCCTGCAGCGTCGCGCCGCGGATGCGCCCCAGTGCGCCGCTCAGCTCGGTGAAGTAGCGCCGCCCGACTTCGGTCAGCTTGACCGAGCGGCCCTCGCGCCGGAACAGCGGCACGCCGAGCTGGTCCTCCAGCGTCTGGACTTGCCGGCTGATCGCGCTCTGGCTCAGCGACAGCTCTTCGGCCGCGCGCGTGTAACTTTCGTGCCGCGCGGCGGCCTCGAACACGAGCAGCAGCGACATCGACGGGGTGAGGCGACGGTAATTCATGAGTTTTATGCAATATTCGCCGGATGAGAATTCGTTTGTTTCTCATGGAAGTTCCAAAGATACTGGAATTCCCGGTCGCGTGGAAACTTGCTAAAAAATCATGTTTCGGCCACGCGAACCGGCCGGCTCCACCCACACTGCGCTTTTACCCCATGTCGATCGCCTCGTTGCCCCGTCCCGCCAGCCCGCCCGCGCATGCGTACCGTGACTTTCTCGCCGCGCTGCAGGCCGCCGGATTCGCCGGGGAAATCCGCGCCGACCATGCGAACCGGACGGTGCAGGCCACCGACAACTCGATCTACCAGCGTCTGCCGCAAGCGGTGATCTGTCCCGCGCATGCGGACGATGTCCGGCTGCTGGCGCGGCTGCTCGCCGAGCCCGCGCATCGCGACGTCGCGGTGGCCGCGCGCGGCGGCGGCACGGGCACCAACGGGCAGTCGCTGACCGACGGCGTGGTCGTCGACCTGTCGCGCAACATGAACCGGATCCTCGAAATCGACGTCGAGCAGCGCTGGGTGCGCGTGCAGGCGGGCGTCGTCAAGGATCAGCTCAATGCGGCGCTGAAGCCGCACGGGCTGTTTTTCGCGCCGGAACTGTCGACGTCGAACCGCGCGACCGTCGGCGGGATGATCAACACCGACGCGAGCGGGCAGGGCAGCTGCACGTACGGCAAGACGCGTGACCACGTGCTCGAGCTCGATTTCGTGCTGATGGGCGGCGAGCATCTGCACAGCGACGCGCTCGCGAGCGACGAGCTGGAGCGCCGCTGCGCGCGCCAGGACCGCATCGGCAAGGTCTACCGTACCGCGCGGCGCATCAGCGACGACAAGGCGGCGCTGATCGAGGCGAAGTTTCCGAAGCTCAATCGCTGCCTGACCGGCTATGACCTCGCGCACCTGCGCGAACCCGACGGCCGCTTCAACCTGAACAGCGTGCTGTGCGGCGCGGAAGGCTCGCTCGGCTTCGTCGTCGAGGCGAAGCTCAACGTGCTGCCGATCCCGAAGTATTCGGTGCTGGTCAACGTGCGCTACGCGGGCTTCATGGACGCGCTGCGCGACGCGCGCGCGCTGCTCGCGCTCGAGCCGCTGTCGATCGAGACGGTCGACTCGAAGGTGCTGATGCTGGCGATGAAGGACTTCGTGTGGAGCAGCGTGGCCGAGTATTTTCCGCAGGACGACGCTCGGCCGACGCTCGGCATCAACCTGATCGAATTCAGCGGCGACGACGCGGATGACGTCGACGCGCGCGTGCGCGCGTTCGTCGACCATCTGCGCAACGATACGAGCGTGGAGCGCCTGGGCCACACGCTCGCGGCCGGCGACGACGCGGTGAAGCGCGTGTATGCGATGCGCAAGCGCGCGGTCGGCCTGCTCGGCAACGTGCAGGGCGAGGCGCGCCCGCAGCCGTTCGTCGAGGACACCGCGGTGCCGCCGGAGAACCTCGCCGCGTACATCGCCGAATTCCGCGCGCTGCTCGACGGCCACGGGCTGCAATATGGGATGTTCGGGCACGTCGATGCGGGCGTGCTGCACGTGCGGCCGGCGCTCGACATGAAGGACCCGAAGCAGGCGGCGTTGGTGCGGCCCGTGTCGGATGCGGTGGCCGAGCTCACGCAGCGCCACGGCGGCCTGTTGTGGGGCGAGCACGGCAAGGGCGTGCGCTCCGAATATGCGCCGGCGTTTTTTGGCGAGCTGTATCCGTCGCTGCAGCAACTGAAGGCCGCGTTCGATCCGCACAACCAGTTCAACCCGGGCAAGATCGCGACGCCGCCGGACACCACGATGCGGCTGCTGAAGATCGACGAAGTGCCGACGCGCGGCGATCACGACCGGCAGATCGACGAGCGCGTGTGGCAGAGCTACGGCACCGCGATGCACTGCAACGGCAACGGCGCGTGCTACAACTTCGATCCGGACGACGCGATGTGCCCGTCGTGGAAGGCGACGCGCGAGCGCGTGCAATCGCCGAAGGGGCGGGCGTCGCTGATGCGCGAATGGTTGCGCCTGCAAGGTCAGGCCGGCGTCGACGTCGTCGCGGCGGCGCGCGCGCGGCAGCCGTTCCTGAGTGGTCTTGCCACGCGCTGGCGCAACAGCCGCGCAGCGCGCAACGGCGAAGCCGACTTCTCGCACGAGGTGTACGACGCGATGGCCGGGTGCCTCGCGTGCAAGTCGTGTGCGGGGCAGTGCCCGGTGAAGGTGAACGTGCCGGAGTTCCGCTCGCGCTTCCTCGAGCTGTATCACCAGCGCTACCTGCGGCCGTTGCGCGATTACCTGATCGGCTCGCTCGAATTCACGATGCCGTGGATGGCGCGGGTGCCGGCGCTGTACAACGGGCTGATGCGCTCGGGATGGGTGCGCACGGTGCTGGAGCGGCATGTCGGCATGGTCGACAGCCCGCTGCTGAGCCGCTTCGATCTCGCGGCCGTGATTCGTCAATGGCGCGTGAAGCCGGCCGACCCGCAGGCGCTCGCCGCGCTGAGCGACGCGCAGCGCGCACGCAGCGTTGTCATCGTGCAGGACACGTTCACGCGCTATTTCGATACCGAACAACTGGCGACGTTGATCGAGCTGGCGGCGCGCACGGGCTTTCAGGTGTGGCTCGCGCCGCTCGCGCCGAACGGCAAGGCGCTGCACGTGCAGGGCTTTCTGCGCGCGTTCGAGCAGGCGGCGATCCGCAATGCGACGCAACTGGCCGCGCTGGCGCGCTCGGGTGTTTCGCTGGTCGGCCTCGATCCGGCGATGACGCTCACGTATCGGCAGGAATACCTGAAGGTGACGGGGCTCGCCGATGTGCCGAAGGTCGCGCTGCCGCAGGAATGGCTGCTGCACGCGCTGCCGGAAGCGGGTACGGCAGAGAGGGCTGGCGGCGTGCCGGCGTCGTACCGGTTGCTGCCGCACTGCACCGAGAAGACCAATGCACCCGACAGCGGCAAGCAATGGGCGCAGGTGTTCGCGCGACGCGGGCTGCGTTTGCAGGTTCAGGCGACCGGGTGCTGCGGGATGTCGGGCACCTACGGGCACGAGGCGCGCAATCTCGAGACGTCGAAGACGATCTATGCGCAGTCGTGGGCCGCGCAGGTCGATGCGGCGGACGCGGAAGGCGAGGCGCTGGCGACCGGGTATTCGTGCCGCAGCCAGGTGAAGCGGATGTCATCGAAGCAGGTGCGCCACCCGTTGCAGGCGCTGCTCGATCACGTGCGGGCCGCGGGGTGACGATCGGGTGGGTCGTCCGGCGTCGCCGGCATGCGGCTGCGGGCCGGCGGCGCATTCACGTCGGGCCTTGATTTTCCGGCGTCTGCGGGAGGGGGAACGTTCGCCACGGCTTCGGACGCCGCCCCGCGTCGGCCGGCCACCTCATCGCCGGTTCCTCGCATCGTCCACCATCGAGCACCATCGCTCCAGCGGATGCCGGGCGAGCAGCGCTGCGCAATGAATCGCAAGCGCCGGCAGGCGGAGCAGGAAACCCTTCCATCGATCGGCCATCGTGTTCTCCGGTGTCCGTATGCGAAGCGGGCGACGTCGGTCGCCCGCACCCTCTATAGCCCGAGCGCCGTCCGCACGGTAGCCAGCCCGTTCCTCCCGTCGAAACTCGTGACACCGTCGAGCCAGCCATCCAGCACGTCGGGATGCTGCCGGAGGTACGCCCTTGCCGCGTCGTCCGGCCGCGTCTTGTTCATCACGTCGAGCATCAAGCGGTTTTCCATGTCGGTCGTAAAGCGCAGGTTCGAGACCAGCCGCCCGGCATTCGGACAGCGTTGCGCGAAGCCGTTGGCCGTCAGCGTATACACCCTCGCTTCCCCATAGTTCGGGCCGAACGACGCGTCGCCACCGGCGAGATACTGGATCGGCACCTGGATGTTCATCGGGTGCGGCGCCCAGCCGATGAATACCACCCACTTCCTTTCGCGGACCGCGCGCTGGACGGTGACCAGCATGCCGGCTTCGCTCGATTCGACGAGCTTGAACCCGCGCAGGCCGTGCTCGTTGTTGTCGATCATCCGCTGAATCGTGGCGTTCGCGCTGCTGCCCGGTTCGATGCCATAGATCTTGCCGTCGAGTTCGGCGCGATGTTTCGCGATGTCGTCGAACGACCGGAGCCCGCCCTGGTACGCGTAGTCGACCGTGGCGAGCGTTTCTTTCGCGCCGGACAGGTTCGGCGGTTCGAGCTTGACGAACGCATGCGAATCGAGGAACGGCTGGATCTGCTTGTCCTGAATGGGCCACCAGTAGCCGAGCGACACGTCGATCTGCCGGCTTTTCAGTCCGGCGAACGAGATCGGCACGGACGACAGCGTCGTCGTCGGACGATAGCCGAGGCTCTCGAACAGCAGCGACGCGAGTGCCGTGGTGACCGTGATGTCGGTCCAGCCGATGTTCGAGAGCCGCACCGGTCGACACGCTGCGTCGTCTTGCGCGGAAGCCATGCCGGGCAGCGACGACGCGATGACCAGTGTTGTCAGCATGCGAGCCATTCTGGATTTCATGATCGGGCCGGGAGAAAGGGGTGAGGGGGCAAGGGTTTCGAAAGGCACCCAGGTTCACGCGTGAAAAGTGGAACCACGCATGCACACCATGCTAGCGAAGCCGCCGCAACGGGAAACCGGCAATTGCGACATCAAGTTATGAAAATCGGCCGGCTCGTGACGCTGCCGCGCATGCGGTGGTCCAGCCAAAGTTTTTTTGGGGCAAATGGCTTTTTTTTCATCGTTTGCGAAGGCCATGGCCGATGCGTAACTTCAGTACCGAAGCGCAACTTGCCGAATCGAAAATCCCGTCCCCCTTTCAGGAGCATGCAATGAGCGAATGTCTCGCGCAGCAGGACCTCGAGATCGCCGGCCGTGCATTCAATGCGAAGGACGTCGCCGCCTCGTCGACGCTGAATGCGAAGTGCTACACGGACCCGAAGTACTTTGACGCGGAAATGGACGCCGTTTTCCGCCGGTCGTGGCAGTGGGTGTGTCATGCGGAAAAGGTGCGCGAGCCGGGCGCCTACTACGTGGCGGACGTGGCGGGCCGGAGCATCGCCGTGGTGCGCGACCGGGCCGGCGGCCTGCGCGCGTTCTACAACGTCTGCAAGCACCGCGCGCATCACCTGCTTGCCGGCGAAGGCAAGGCACGCGTGATCACGTGCCCGTATCACGCGTGGAGCTACAACCTCGATGGCGGCTTGCGCCAGGCGCCGATGACGGAGTCGCTGGTCGACTTCAGGAAAGAGGAGATCTGCCTGTCGCAAGTGCAGGTCGAGGAATTCTGCGGGTTCGTGTACGTGAACATGGACCCGGCTGCCGCATCGCTCGCGTCGCAAAGCGGGGAGCTGAAAGCCGAGATCGACCGGTTCGCGCCGGACGTCGGCACGCTGACGTTTGCGCGCCGTCTGCAGTTCGATATCCGGTCGAACTGGAAGAACGTCGTCGACAACTTCCTCGAGTGCTACCACTGCCCGACCGCCCACAAGGATTTCGTGAGCCTGCTCCAGTTCGACACCTACAAGGTGACGACGCACGGGATCTACTCGAGCCACATGGCGAAAGGCGGAAATACCGGCAACACGGCCTACAGCGTGGAAGGCGCGACCTGCGACGATCACGCGGTGTGGTGGGTCTGGCCCAACACGTGCCTGCTGCGCTATCCGGGCCGCGCGAATTTCCTCGTGCTGAACATCATCCCGGTGGCGCCCGATCGCACGATCGAGACCTACGACTTCTACTTCGAATCCGCCGAGCCGACGCCACAGGAGATCGAAGCGATCAACTATATCCGCGACGTGCTGCAGCAGGAGGACATCGACCTGGTCGAGAGCGTGCAGCGCGGCATGAGCACGCCCGCGTTCGAAAGCGGCCGGATCGTGAGCGATCCGCTGCAATCGGGCATGAGCGAGCACGCGCTTCATCACTTCCACGGGCTGGTGCTGAAGGCCTATCGGGATGCACTGAAGTAACGCGTTCGCGCCATGCCGTCGCGCGCCGGCGCATCGCCGGACCGATGGCGGCGCGCTCGAATCGTCTTGCGAACACCGGTGTGTCGCGGCACACGCGAACGCGATGGCGGCGCCACCGGCCAACCTGCACAGAATCAAGGTCATCTCCATGTCGAACAGCATCATCATCACGTGCGCGGTAACGGGCGGCATCCACACGCCCACCATGTCGCCCCACCTGCCCATCACGCCCGCGCAGATCGCGGCGGAATCGATCGCGGCGGCCGAAGCCGGCGCATCGATCATCCATCTGCATGCGCGTGACCCGGAAACCGGGCGGCCGACGCCCGACCCGAAAGTGTTCATGCAGTTCCTGCCCGTCATCAAGGCGAACAGCGACGCGATCATCAACGTGTCGACCGGCGGCGGCCTCGGCATGACGCTCGAGCAGCGTCTCGAAGCGGCACTCGTCGCGAAGCCCGAGATGGCGTCGCTCAACTGCGGGTCGCTCAATTTCGGCATCTTCCCGATGCTGCAGAAACACGCCGAATGGCAGCACGACTGGGAGCCCGCGTTCCTCGACATGACGCGCGATTTCGTGTTCAAGAACACGTTCAAGGACATCGAATACACGCTGCGCGAACTCGGCGAGACGCACGGGACGCGTTTCGAGTTCGAGTGCTACGACCTCGGCCACCTGTACAACCTCGCGTATTTCGTCGACCAGGGGCTGCTGAAGCCGCCGTTCTTCATCCAGATGATCTTCGGGATCCTCGGCGGGATGGGGGCCGATACGGACAACCTGAGCCATCTGCACAGCATCGCGCAACGCCTGTTCGGCGACGGTTTCGAGTGGTCCGTCCTCGCGGCCGGGCGTAACCAGATGAAATTCGCGACGCAGTCGGCCGTCATGGGCGGGAACGTGCGCGTCGGGCTCGAGGACAACCTGTACATCGATCGCGGCCAGCTGGCGGCGTCGAACGCCGACCAAGTGCGCAAGATCCGGCGCATCGTCGAGGAACTCGGCTTCAAGGTCGCGACGCCCGCCGAAGCGCGCGCGCGGCTGGGCCTGAAGGGCCGCGACCAGGTCGGGTTCTGACCGCGGTCGAACATCTTTCCGGATCTCAAACAGGTCGATTAGTCATGCAAACGATGAACCTGATCAATGGTGAGCGGGTAGCGGGCGACGGGGAAGCGTTTCCGGTCGTCAACCCGGCGACGGGCGACACCGTCGTCACGATGCGCGACGCGTCGGCCGAGCAGGTCGATGCGGCCGTCGCGGCGGCGGCCGCGGCATTCCCGTCGTGGTCCGCGACGCCGCCGGGCGTGCGCGCGGCAGGCCTGCTCGCGCTGGCGGATGCGATCGAGGAACGCGCGGACGAGTTCGCGGCGCTCGAATCGCTGAACTGCGGCAAGCCGTTGCACGCGGTGAAGGCGGACGAGCTTCCGTTGACCGTCGACGTGTTTCGGTTCATGGCCGGCGCGGCGCGGTGCGTGTCGGCATCCAGCGCGGGCGAGTACGTGGCCGGGTTCACGTCGATGATCCGGCGCGACGCCGTCGGCGTGGTGGGATCGATCGCACCTTGGAACTATCCGCTGATGATGGCGGCGTGGAAGCTGGCGCCGGCGCTGGCAGCCGGTTGTCCGGTCGTGCTGAAGCCGTCGGAGCTCACGCCGCTGACGTCGCTGCGTGTCGCGGAACTCGCGGCTGACATCTTTCCGCGCGGTGTCGTCAACGTGGTCGTCGGCCGCGGCGCGACGACGGGCGATGCGCTGATCAACCATCGTCAGCTCGATCTCGTGTCGCTGACCGGCGGCCCCGCAACGGCGAGCCGGATTCTCGAGGCATCGTCGCGCAAGCTGATGCATACGCACATGGAGCTGGGCGGGAAGGCGCCGGTCATCGTGTTCGACGACGCGAACCTGGACGCGGCCGTCGAAGGCATACGCGGCGCGGCGTTCTTCAATGCCGGGCAGGACTGCGCGCAGCCTTGCCGGCTCTATGTCGAGGACAAGATCTACGACACCTTCGTCGCGGATCTGGCGAATCGGGTCGCGTCGATCCGGCTCGGCGCACCGGACGATTCGCGTACCGAAATGGGGCCGGTGATCTCCGAAAGCCATCGCCGTCGCATTGCCGGCTTCGTGGACCGCGCGCGTGACCTGCGCCACGTGGAGATCGTGACCGGGGGGCGTGAAGTCGCCGGCGGCGGCTACTTCTACGAGCCGACGATCATCGCGCATGCACGGCAGGACGACGAGATCGTCCAGCGCGAGGTGTTCGGCCCGGTCATTTCCATCACGCGGTTCAGCGGCGCGGAACAGGCGATTCATCACGCGAACGACAGCCCGTATGGCCTGGCGTCGTCGATCTGGACGCGCGATGTGGGAAAGGCGATGACGGTCGCATCACGCCTGCGTTGCGGCATCACGTGGATCAACGCGCATGGCGTGGCCACCGCCGAAATGCCGCACGGCGGCATGAAGGCTTCCGGATACGGGAGCGACATGTCCGTCTACGCACTCGAGAACTACACGACGGTGCGGCACGTACAGATCGCACACGTATAGCGGACGATTTTCGGCGAGCGGGTATCGCTAGGTCGACGGACCGGCGACTACCCGGCATCCACTCTGCAGAGGCAACGATGATGCAACATCAAAGCGGTGCGCTGGACCGGCAGGTGCTGATCGTGCGGGCGGTGGCCGACGAGGCCAACGGTATCCGCAGCTACGAACTGGCCAGGAAAGACGATGCGGACCTGCCGGCCTACGAACCGGGCGCGCATGTGGCCATCCACCTCGAAAACGGCATCACCCGACAGTATTCGCTTTACGAAGAAGCCGGGGTCCGGAACACCTACCGGATCGCCGTACTGAAGGATCCGGCAAGCCGTGGCGGCTCGCGCTTTCTCCATGACCAGGTGAGCGTCGGTGCGCAGATGCGGATCAGCGGGCCGTTCAACCATTTTCCGATGGTGGCCGGCGCGACGTCCTCGCTGCTGATCGCTGGCGGCATCGGGATCACGCCGATCCTGTCGATGGCGTATCGCCTGTTCAGCGAAGGGCAGCCGTTCGCGCTGCACTACTGCGCGCGGCGCGAGCAGGACGCGGCGTTCGTCGATCTCCTGCGGCGCGATGTGCCGTTCGCGGCGCACGTCCACCTGCATTTCGACGGCGGTGTTCCGGGCAAGGGGCTCGACGTCCGGTCGCTCCTGTCCGACGTGACCGAAGGTCGCCATCTCTATTGCTGCGGCCCCGGCGGCCTGATGAACGCGGTGGAAGCCGCGGCATCGCACTGGCCGGCGGGCACCGTGCATTTCGAGCGTTTTGCGGCCGAGACGGTCGACACGGCCGAGAACACGGCGTTCCGGATCCATCTGTGCAAAGCCGGCCTGGACCTGGAGGTGCCCGCCGACAAGAGCGTGCTGCAGGTGTTGAAGCAGGCCGGATTCGACATCAGCACGGTCTGTGAACAGGGCGTGTGCGGCGCATGCCTGACCGACGTGGTCGACGGCGTGCCGGAGCACCGCGATTGCATCCTGACCGATGAAGAGAAGCGCGCGAACGACGTGATGGCGGTGTGTTGTTCCCGGTCGAAATCGCCTCGACTGGTGCTGGACCTGTAATGACTCCCGGCGGGCGGAGATCGACCGCCCGTCTCCCGATACTCGAATTCTGGATGGAAGAGCACGATGAGCACGCTGCATGACATGCCTCATGGCATCGAAGTCGTTGGCATTCTCGGCGCCGGCACGATCGGCGCAAGCTGGACCGCGCTGTTTCTGGCGGCCGGGCTGGAGGTCGACGTATACGATCCTTCGCCGGAAGGCGAGGCGTTCGTTCGCGACTATGTGCGTCACGCGTGGCCGAGCCTGGAGCGGCTGGGGTTGGCCCGGCGGGGCGATCCGGGACGGCTGCGCTTCGCGGCGACACCCGAGGAAGCCGTGGCCCGCGCGCAGTTCGTGCAGGAAAGCGTGCCCGAGCGGATCGACGTCAAGCACGCGCTGTACCGGCGCATCGAGGATCATCTCGATCCTCGCGCGATCGTCTGTTCCAGCGCATCGGGCCTGCTGGTAAAGGAAATGCAGGCGGGCTGGAAAAACCCGGGCCGTTTCATCCTCGGGCACCCGTTCAATCCGCCCCATCTGATTCCGCTGGTCGAACTGCTGGGCAACGAGAAGACCGAGCCCGGCGTGCTGGAGCTCGCCGAGCAGTTCTATGCCGCATGCGGAAAGATCACGATCCGGGTCAACAAGGAAGTGCCGGGCCACGTCGCGAACCGGCTGCAGGCGGCACTGTGGCGGGAGGCGATTCATCTGGTGGTCGAAGGGGTCGCGACGGTCGGCGACGTGGACAAGGCCGTCTCTGCCGGCCCGGGCCTGCGATGGTCGGTCATGGGGCCGCACATGCTGTTCAACCTCGGCAGCGGCGGCCATGGGCTCGGCGTCTTCTGCGAGCGTTTTGCGCCGTCGTTCCATCGCTGGTGGGACGATCTCGGCCATCCGACGCTCGATCCGGAGACGATCCGGATGCTGGTCGATGGCGTGAAGGCGGAAGAAGACGGCCGGCAATTCCATGACCTGGCGGCGGAGCGCGACCGCAAGATCGTCGAAGCGAGCAAGGCGATCATGGAGGCGGCGTACCCGACCCGCGCGATCGATGTGGTGGGCGAGCGCAAGGTCGCGGCCCGATGAAACCCGCCGGGCGCCGGGCAGGACGCCGCTGCCCGGCATACGTTGACGACACGTCGAAGGAAGGCGCCAGATGCACGCGGAACTCGTGGTCCATGAAGGGCAGGTACGCGCGGAGTGGATCGACTACAACGGGCATATGAACGACGCGTGCTACGTGCGCGTGTTCAGCGAGTCGATCGACCGTTGGCTGGACGGCATCGGGATGGACGACGCATTCAGGTCCCGCGAGCGGGTGTCGGTCTATACGCTGCAGACCGTCGTTCATTACCTGAAGGAAATCGGCACGGGTGCGCCGTTCGTCGTCACGGCCCGCGTGCTCGAGCACGACAGCAAGAAATGTCGGGTTTTCCTGACCATGCGGCACCCGATCGACACCGAACACTTTGCTACGATGGAAGCCCTTTTGCTGCACGTGGACATGACGCATCGGCGCAGCACGGCGTTTCGCGTGCAGACCCTGGCGCGGCTCGACGCGCTGCTCGCGGCGCAACGAGATACTCCCTGGCCGGTGCAGGCGGGTCGAGGCATTTCACTGGTGAAAGCGCAGTGATGTTCGCGTCGATCAACCTGCGCGGCTCAGGCGGCAACGCGCGTTGCGCCGGTCCGGCGGCACGCCCGCTTCGACGCGCCGCAATACGACCGACTTCCGTCCCGAGAGAAGCCCCCGACATGGTTAGCCGCTTGAAGCACCTCCCGCCGCTGTCGTATCTCACCGCGTTCGAGGCGGCGGCCCGGCACGAAAGTTTCACGAGTGCCGCCGAGGAACTGTGCGTGACCCAGAGCGCGATCAGCCGGCAGATTCGGCTGCTCGAGGAAACGCTGGGCTGCGCGTTGTTCGTGCGGTCACACAAGGCCGTATCGCTCACCGACGGCGGGCGGAAGTTTCAGCGGACCGTCAATGCGGCGCTGGATCTGCTCGCGGCCGCCGCCTACGAGTTGCGCGTGCAGGCTTCCACGTCGACGGTCACGGTGTCGGCGGATCTGGCGATCGCATCGCACTGGCTGATTCCGCGCCTGCCGAAGTTCCGGGCCGAGCATCCGGAAATCATCATTCACGTCGATGCGTCGGACGAGGACACGCGAAACCTCCGGGAAGGCGCGGACCTGGCGATCCAGTTCGGCGACGGCTACTGGCCGGCCTGCAACGCGCGGTTCCTGCTCGAGGAAGAGATCTTCCCGGTGTGCACACCGGCGTATCTGGCCCGACTCGCGCCGATGGAACACACGCAGGATCTGCTGCGCGCGACGCTGATCCATCTCGAGACGCGTCATTGGGACTGGATGGACTGGGCCACCTGGTTCGCGCATCACGACATCGCGTTGACCGAGCCGCGGCAGGATCTCTACATCAACAACTATCCGGCGGTCCTGCAGGCCGCGATGGGCGGGCAGGGCATCGCGATGGGGTGGCGTTATCTGGCCGACGACATGCTGGCGACCGGGGTGCTGGTGCGGCCGATCGAGACCTCGGTGCGGACCGGCCGCGGGTTTTATCTGCTGCACCCGAGCGATACCTTGCTGAGCCCGGAGGCGCGGATCTTCTGCGACTGGATCGTCGGGCAATGCGCGCAATAGGGGCGGCCGGCGGCGGGTGTAAGCGGGTGCCGTCCGGCAGGCATGATGCCGGTTGAATAGAGGTTGAGAGGATCGATGCGATGAAATCGACATTCAGTCATTTCGGATTCCTGATATTGGAAAAGTATTCGATGATTGCGCTGACGAGTGCGATCGAGGCACTGCGAATGGCCAACCAGCTGCTCGGCCTCACCCGCTACGACTGGACCATTTACTCGGTCGACGAAACGGCGATCCGCGCCAGCAACGGCATCGTCGCGGGGCCGGCGTGCCCGCTGGACCTCGCCGCGAGCTTGCCCGACGTGATGTTCGTCTGCGGCGGATGGGACGTACGGGACGCCGTGGACGAAGGGACGAAACGACTGCTCCGGACCCTGGCCGGGCGCGGGGTCTCGGTGGGCGGACTGTGCACGGGGGCCTATGCGCTGATGGCCAGCGGCCTGCTCGACGGGTATCGCTGCGCGGTTCACTGGGAAGTGCTGTCCGGGCTGCATGCCGAGTTTCCGGACGTCCGCTTCGTCGACGAACTCTTCGCCATCGACCGCGACCGCCTCACCTGCACCGGTGGCACGGCACCGCTGGACCTGATGCTGCACCTGATTGCGTCGGATCTCGGCCCGTCGATGGCTCGACACATCTCGGAGCAATTCTCGATCGAGCGCGTCAGGGCCGTGTCCGATCCCCAGCCGATTCCGATCGCGTCACGCGTGGGCTTTTCGCGCGAGGAACTGATCGAGACGGTGCGGCTGATGGAGGCGAATATCGAGGAGCCGCTCACCGTGCCGGATCTGGCCCGGTTGACAGGCGTATCGATGCGCCACTTGCAGCGCGTCTTCAGGGAAGCACTGGACGTGACGCCGCACGAGTACTACGTCGGCCTCCGGTTGAAGCAGGCGCGGAAATTGATCCGCTACTCGAACATGTCGATCGCGAACGTCACGAGGATCTGCGGATTCCAGAGCGTCACGCATTTCAGCAAGGCCTTTCGCACTTTTTTCGGACACGCACCGAGTCACGAACGCCGGGCCCGCGAATCGGCCGGTGCGCTGGCCTGAACCCGATCATTTCAACGACGCAACCCGAGGTATCACCATGAATCGAACTGGTATGGCGGCACTGGTCGCCGCGCTGTGCATGTCCGCGGCGGCACCTTCCGCCGGCGCGGCCGAGCCGGCGGCCTGCAGAAACGTGCGAATGGCCGATGTCGGCTGGAGCGACATCGCGGCGACGACCGGGCTGGCCACCACGATGCTGTCCGCGCTGGGCTACAACCCGTCGAAGACCATCGCATCGGTGCCGATCACGTTTGCCGGGGTCAAGAGCAAGCAGATCGACATTTTCCTCGGCTACTGGTCGCCGTCGATGGACCCGATCATCGCGCCGTTCGTCAAGAGCGGCTCGATCAAGGTCCTTCCCGAGCCGAACCTGAAAGGCGCGAAATTCACGCTGGCGGTGCCGGACTACGTGTATCAGGCGGGGCTCAGGACGTTCGCGGATCTGCCGAAGTATGCGGACAAGCTGCAGAACCGCATTTACGGGATCGAACCGGGGAACGACGGCAACCAGTTGATCGGCAAGATGATCCGGGAGAACAAGGACGGGATCGGTAAGTTCAAGCTGGTCGAGTCGAGCGAGGCGGGCATGCTCGTCGAGCTCAACCGGGCCGTTCGCGACAAGCAGTGGATCGTGTTTCTGGCGTGGGAGCCTCATCCGATGAATGCGCAATACAGGATCAATTACCTGTCGGGTGGCGATGACGTGTTCGGCCCGAACTATGGCGAGGCCAAGGTGTTCACGGTCGAGCCGCCGGATTACGAGGCGCGGTGCCCGAATGTCGCGAAGTTTGCGTCAAACCTGCACTTCACGACCGCGCTCGAGAATCATTTGATGATTCCGATCATGAACCATCAGGATCCGAATCAGGCAGCGGCGGAATGGCTGAAAAGGAACACGTCGATGCTGGATGCGTGGCTGGCCGGCGTCACGACGTTCGATGGCAAGCCGGCGCTACCGGCGGTGAAAGCGTATCTCGCGGCGCACTAGCCGCGATTCGACGCAGGCATGCGAGTGTG
The DNA here is from genome assembly GCF_020419825.1 of Burkholderia sp. AU30198. NCBI lineage: Bacteria > Pseudomonadati > Pseudomonadota > Betaproteobacteria > Burkholderiales > Burkholderiaceae > Burkholderia > Burkholderia sp. AU30198. The sequence goes on from NZ_JAIZSA010000026.1 coordinate 60,833, forward strand.
CGGCGCGGCGCGGAGGGGCGATTTCGCGTCTTCCGCGCGGCAGGGTGCGACGGTGTAGTCGCAGGATCGCGATCGACGCGAATGGCGGTGCCGGGCTTGCTGCGTCGACACGCCGTCAGGTGAAGCGCCGCGGTTACCTGGCGCTGGCGACAGCCAACGGCCATCGGCGCGGAACAATATGTCCGTGGCTTACGACTCGTCGTCGCGGGTCGTTTCGGAACGTGATTTTTCCACCGCGGGAAACGTGCCGCCGCCGCGCGGCCGTTTCGGTTCGATCCGCATCTGCCGGATCACGCGCCGGAAATCGATCTCGTGCGCGGCCATCGTGCCGATCAGTTTCGCGATCACCGCGAGATGGGAGGGCACCGTGCCCTTGCTCGAATAGTTCGTGATCGAACTTTCATTCATCCGGATCAGGCGGGCGAACTCGCGCGCCGTCAACTGCGCTTTCTTCAACTCCTGTTGGAATTCCGCATACGCCATTGCACACATGATGCTTTCGTCTCCGTGAATCAGAAATCGGCCCGCGCGGCGCCGGCGCCGACGGGTGGCGTTCCCGTCGTGCCGGCGCCGCGTCGGGTTACATCTTCACCTGGTCGAGGAAGGTCTTCTTGCCGCTCTTGTAGCCGTAGATCGAGATGATCCCGTGCGTCAGGTCGCCCTTCGAATCGAACGTCGTCGTGCCGATCACGCCTTCGTACTTCGTCGACGGCATCGCCGCGAGGATCTTCGCCGGGTCGGTCGAGTTCGCGCGCTTCATCGCGTCGACCGCGATGTAGACCGCGTCATACGCGAACGGCGCATCGAACTTGATGCCCTGGTTGAAACGCTTCTGGTACTTCGCGAGGAAGTCCGCGCCGCCCGGCATCTTCTCGAGCGCAGCGCCGGCCTGCGAGCACAGCACGTTGTCGGCCGCCGGGCCGGCCAGTTCGGCCAGCGAGTCGGTGCACACACCGTCGCCGGACAGGATCTTCGCGCGCAGGCCGAGCTGCTTCGCCTGCTTCGCGAGCGGGCCGCCCGTCGCGTCCATGCCGCCGTACATGATCGCGTCCGGGTTCTCGCCCTTGACCTTCGTCAGAATCGCGCGGAAGTCGACGGCCTTGTCGTTGGTCGCGTCATGCGACAGCACCTTCAGGCCGAGCGCCTTCGCCTTCTTCTCGAACTCGTTCGCGAGGCCCTGGCCGTATGCGGTCGAATCGTCGATCACCGCGACGCTCTTCACGCCCTTCGACTGCGCATAGCTCGCGAGTGCCGGGCCTTGCTGCGCATCGGTTGCGACGACGCGGTAGGTCGTCTTGAAGCCTTGCTGCGTGTAGGTCGGGTTGGTGGCCGACGGCGAGATCTGCACGATGCCCGCATCGCTGTAGATCTTCGAGGCCGGGATCGACGTGCCCGAGTTCAGGTGGCCGATGACGGCGACGACCTTGTCGTCGACCAGCTTCTGCGCGACCTGCGTGGCCTGGCGCGGGTCGGCCGCGTCATCCTGCGCGTCGAGTTGCAGCGTGATCTTCTTGCCGCCGATCGTCAGCCCCTTCGCATTGATTTCCTCGACCGCGAGGCGCGCGCCGTTCTCGTTGTCCTTGCCGAGGTGCGAGATGCCGCCCGTCGTCGGTTCGACGCTGCCGATCTTGACGACCTGGTCGGCCATCGCGGTCGACGCGGCCGCGAACGCGGCGGCAGCCAGTGCAACGGTGATCAGGGGTTTGCAGCGCATGCCGACAGTGCTTCGTTCCATCTGCCATCTCCGAATTGAATGATCTTTCTATTGACGTCTCGACCGGCCGACGGCGAGGTCGGGGCGATCGGACGAGTCTCCATACCCATCATGGGCTTCACTTGCATCGTGTCCTGGCCTTCGACGTGCCGCCCGGGTGAGCGGGCGAATCGGGGCCTGATACGGTGCAATTCGTGTGAATATATATGAAGCCGATTTTGCGCGCTGCGGCGAATCGCGTCGCGGCGCGGCCGGCGCCCGGATTTCGAAGGGGCAGGATGCCGGAAATCGTGCGCCGCAGCAGGCCGCAGGCTGCGATTCGCTGTCGACGGCCTTACGGCCGCATCCATTATTCGGCCGGTGGCCGGGACGAAGCCATGGACACTGAGGTGCGGTCAATCCGGAACTGTTCGGTCGATTTGTCTGCACAGTTTGGACGATTTCGATTGCGCATCCGGTGGCATGGCCATGCTTCATCGGGATCGATGCCCTCGTCTAACGCAACTAACGGTCAAGTCCGGCAGTCTCGGCGAACGGGCGCGAAGGCGACCGCCCGCGCCACACAATCCGTTTCGCAGAGGCCGGGGGGCGTCCCGACCGGCGCGCTGGCGGATCGCCGGGTCGATATTTCCGGTCGATGCGGCTGCGATCCTAGGAACGTCCGCGCAACGCCACGAAGATCACGCCGGCAATCGCCAGCAGGCCGCCGCATACCGTCTCGATACCGGGCCGCTCGCCCGTGAGCGCCATCGACAGGACCGTCGCGACCGCCGGCGTCAGATAGAGGAAGTTGGCGGCGCGTGCCGCGCCGAAGTAGCCGAGTGCGAACGTCCAGGTCGCATAGCCCAGCGCGGCGGGGAAGATGCCGAGCATCAGGACGGCCAGCGTCGTGTCGCGCGACCCGTTGCCCAGCGCCACGAGCGCGCCCGGCAGCCACGGCGTGAGCAGCAGCGCGCCGGCCAGCAGCGTGTAGGCGGTGCACGCCAGCGCGCCGTACACCGGAATCAGCCGCCGCTGCAGCACGAAATAGCTGGCCGAACACAACGCGGCGCCGAGGATCAGCGTGCTGCCCGCACCGAGGACGAGGCCGCCCGGCTGTCCGCGCGCGATCACCGCGATGCCGGCGAGGCTGACCAGCGAGCCGAGCCAGCCCCAGCGATTGAAGCGCTCGCCGAGAAACACGGCGGCCAGCAGCGCCGTGAAGATCGGCAGGGTGTTCACGATGAAGCTTGCGGCGCCGGCCGAGACGGTCTGCTCGCCGGTATTGAGCAGCGCGTTATAGAGCGCGATGCCGAGAAAGCCGCACAGCAGGAAGCGTAGCGCGTCGCCCCGTGTCGGCACGCGCGGCCGCCGCGCGATCAGCCACGCAATGATCAGCACGGCCGCGGTGGCGAAGCGCGCCGCCGCGAGTTGCAGCGGGGTCAGGCCATGCAGGCCGATCCGGATGAAGGGGAAAGCGGACGCCCACGAAACGATCGTGAAAGCGACCGCGCCGGCCGCGATCAGCGGCTGCCGCGCATGGCGCGACGACGGGGTGGAGAGCGTGTTCATGCGGCAATGATGCGATGTGGCGAGATGCTAAGCTAGCGCACAGATCAGCACGCGGATATGACCATGATTCACAGCTCGGGCCGGCGGCCGGCCGGCGCTTCAACCCGCGCGAAGCGCGCGCCAGCGGCGTCGCCGGCCGCCGCGCCGGTGCCGGGTTCGCGGCCGCCGCTCGCGAGCCTGGAGACGGTGTGCACGGTCGCGCGCGAGGGTTCGTTCCTGGCTGCGGCCGACGTCTCCGGCGTGACGCACGGCGCGATCAGCCGGCGGGTGGCCGCCGTTGAAAACTGGCTCGGCCTGCGGTTGTTCGAACGTCATGCGCGCGGCGTGCGCCTCACGCCGGACGGGCAGCGCTTCGTCGGCCGGATCGAGCAGGCGTTCGCGATCATCGACAGTGCGGCCGATCAGTGGCGCTCGCCGCGTACGCCGCGGCTGGTCAGGATGAGCGTGGTGCCGGCCTTCGCGCAGCTCTGGCTGCTCGAGCGCCAGCACGCGCTCGAGAGTGAGGCGCCTGCGTTGCGGATCGAGCTCGGCATCGAGCTTCGCAACGTGGATATCGCCGGCGGCGAAGCGGATCTGTCGATTCGCTACGGGCGCGGCAACTGGCGTCAGCTCGAAACCCGTGCGTTCATGCCGGAGCGGCTTTATCCGGTCGCGCATCCGCGGCTCGCCGCGCAACTGGCCACGGAGCGCCGCCGGCGCGGCGATGCCGCGCTGCTCGACCTGCCGTTGCTGCACGATTCCGACGTGACAGGCTGGCGCACGTGGTTCGATGCATTGGGCGTGCCGTTCAAGCCGCGCGCGCAGGATCGCCGTTTCGAGGATTACAACCTGGTGCTGGCCGCGGCCGAGGCAGGGCTCGGCGTGGCGCTGGCGCGCGTGCCGCTCGCCGACGCCTATCTCAAGCGCAGCGACCTCGTGCGCGTGAGCCGGCACGAGGTCGATTCGGTGCTCAGGTATTACTTTGTGCACGCGAAGGGGGAGAATCGGCCGGAGGTGCTGGCGTTGATGGAACGGATGCGGGCGGCGGTGGGCGAAGGCCGCTAGCCCTGGCCGGTGTATCGTGACGGCCCGCCACGATACGCTCGTGGGGGCCGAGAAAGCGTTGTGCGATACACGGCACTAGGCTCGGGCCGCCGGATCGACGACAATGCGACCGCGAAAAACGATGAGGTGGAGAGATGAACGAGAATCGAAAAGGTATGCATCCGTGCGGATGCAAGCGAGGTCAACAATGAACAAGCCAGACAAGTCGTCGAAAGCGCGTGCGGCGCTCGACCAGCTGTTTTCGGGCATGGCGCCCGCGGACGAGACGCGTGCGTCACGTCCCGGCAATCCGTTCAATCCGTTCGAAGCGGCGGGAGATGAAGCGTCAGCGGGTTCGGGTGGGCGCGGCGGTGTCGAAGTCACGCTGTCGACCCGGATTCAGTTGCGCGGCTATCCGAATGCGAACGCATTCATGAAGCGCATGGCCGAAGCCTGGGGACTGGAGTGGGGGATGTACGACAGCGTCAAGGCCATCGCGACGCTGCCCGCCGGATGGCGCGCGCGCCGGCTTCCGGAAGTCACGCAGATCGTCGACGGACACGACGTGCTGCGCGCGGAGAGCAGCCTGCAGGGCGGCGAGATGTCGTATCTGAAAGTGCATCCGCGGTACTACATCGACGCACGCAAGGGGTTCGGCTGGGGCAAGTCGTCGAAGGCGTCGGACGATCCGGATCTCGACGGCCCCGACTGGAACTGCTTCGTGGTCGATCGCGAAAAATCCGTCGAAGTGCACGAACTGACGACCTCGTCGCTGAAAGCCGACATGGACAATGCGCGGGCGACGTTGCTGAAGTGGCTGGACGAGAATTATCCGAAACATCGCGATCCGTTCGCGTACTGGTCGGACTGCGAAGGGGCGTCGTAATTTTGCGTGGCCGCCCGGTTCGGTATCGCGGGCACACGTTGGTCGACCGGCGCCGGCGCGGGTGGGGCGCGCGCCGCTTCGACGCATCGGCCGGTTGCGATGGGAGCGCCCATTGAAGCGAGCCCGTCTCGTCCCGGTGCTCTGGGCCGCGTTCGGCGCGGCGGTCGGCTCGACCGTCGTCGAATTGCTGCTCTGGCCGATCGTCGGTGACGACGCCATCGGGAACCTGTTGCGAGACACGCGCCTCACGGCGGCCATCGTGATGGGGCGCCGCGTGCTCGGCGGGTCCGGCGGCTTCGATCCGTGGGTCATGGCGGTGGCGACCCTCGTGCATCTGGCGCTGTCGCTGGTCTATGCGGCCGTGCTGGCGAAAGTGATTCGCACTATGTCGCTCGCAGCCGCGCTACTCGCCGGCGGCGTGTTCGGCCTCATCCTGTACGGCGTCAACCTGTACGCCTTTACCACGATCTTCCCGTGGTTCATCCCGGCTCGCGGCGCGATCACGCTGGTGGCCCATCTGGCATTCGGGATCACGGCAGCGGCTGCCTATCGCATCGCGAGGCGCTAGGCCGGACGTCAACCGCGACAACGATTGCCGGGGTTGTCCGCATCGATCATTCGCACCAGACCCCTGGAATAAGCAGGCGCGCTGCATCGTTTAGCCGGCAGGAGACCCTGTATGAAGCGGCGGCACGTGAGCGCCGCGTGATGAATCGTGTGCAAGCAATCCGGTCAGCCGGGCGCCGCCAGCGGCGCCTGCGATCGAGTGGTCGGGGGCAATCAGGCAGGAGCCGATCATGTGCAACTGGTTTAGATCCGGGATAGGTATCGTCTGTCTCGGCTGTTCCGCGGCGGTCTTTGCGCAAACGTACGACGATCTGGCGGACGCCAGTACGAACTGCCGTGCGGTCGTCGCGCAGGCGAACATCGACGGCACGGAGCAGCAAATCGTGGGGCGTGCGTGCCTGCAGGACGATGGCACATGGCAGTTCGTGCAGAGCCCCGACGGTAGCGTCATGTGGTATCCGGCGGTGGATTATCCGTATGCGGACCTGTGGTACTGGGGGCCGCCGCTTTTCATCGGCGCGGGTGTGGGCTTCGTCTTCGTCGATCGGTTCCACCACTTCCACCATTTTCACCACTTCGATCACGTCGGCCATTTCAACGGGATGGAGCATCGCCGCTTCGGCATGCCGGTCGGTGCCGGTTTTCACCATGGCGCGTTTCCGGTGGGTGCCGGCGGCCACGGATTCGGCGGCATGCATCAGTTCGGCGGTGTGAGTGGATTTGGCGGTGGCGGCATGCGGCGCCATTAGGCGCGGATTCCGGGCAGATCGGCCGCCGCCCGGACATCCGCTAATCGAGCCGCCCGCGCAAGTCGTCGAACGGTACTGCGTTCAGTCTGCATCGGATTGCGCGACCTTCCCGCGGACGACCTCCCAAAGCAGCTTGATATCGAGCGCCTGATCAGCAACGAGCAACTTCAGACGATTGTTCTCGTCCTCCAGCTGTTTGATACGTCGTGCTTCAGCGGCATCCCTGCTGCCGGGCATGGCACGCCACGCATCGAGGCCGTCGTAGGCGATGCCATGCTTGCGATAGGGCTTGTTGGCAGTTGGGCCGACCTCGGCGTGGTCGGGCATTGCGTTGATCCGTTCTGCGTTGCATTCATGCTTGCTCATGTTCGCTCAGGCTCCACGAGATACCGGTTCTTCTATCAGCGACGTCTTTCAAGGGCGCAATGCGTATCGCTCAGGCCGTATCGACCGAGAACGCTTTGCGCTGCGCCGAACCGGCTTGCCGGAGAATAGACGCCGAAATCTTCTCCGCCAGCATGGTTACAGGTGAATTGAGGTTTGCGGATGGGATGGTCGGAAAAATTGAAGCATCGACTACCCGGACTCGTTCGACGCCAAACACCCTGCCCTCCGAATCCGTCACCGTCCCCATGCGCAAGGTGCAGGACGGGTGGTAATTGGATTCCGCGGTTGCTTTCGCCCACGCCAGAATTTCCGCGTCGCTGCGAGCTTGCGCAACGTCGTCTGCCTCCCCCAGAACGCGCTTGGCCATGGCAGGCTGGCTCATGATCTCTCGCACGGACTTGATCGCTTTGATCGCCAGCTTCTTGTCATGGTCGGTAGTCAGATAATTGAAGCTGAACGCGGGTGTTGCCAGTGGGTCGGCGGAGCGTAGCCATACCCGGCCGGTGCTCGTGGGCCGCTGCAGACTCAATGAGCAGTGGTATCCGGGATTGATGCGTATTGCGTCGTGCCCGAAGTAAGGTCGAAACGCCACGCACTCCATCTGAATATCCGGTCGCCCGGAGCCGTCGGTGGAAATCATCGCGCCGGCTTCGAAGAGATTGGAAGCGCCAATGCCTCGACGTGTCAGCATCCATTGCGCCCCGATCAGCGGACGGCGCGGCAGGGACAACTCGCGGGCCATCGAATCGCGCTCGTTCCTGACATGCCAGTCGACGACGAGCGCCGTGTGATCGGATAAGCCGCGTCCGACCTCCGGATGGTGGACTACCGGTGTAATGCCATGGTCGCGGAGCGCGTCCGCATCGCCGATGCCCGACAGCATCAGCAGGTGCGGGGACATCAAGGCGCCCGCACAAAGAATTGCCTCGCGCCCTACGGCGATACGATGATTTCTGCCCTGGCGGGTGGCCTGGACGGCGACACAGGTTGTGCCCGAAAACAGCAGTCGCGTCACCCGGGTATGCAACATGACATCGAGGTTGCGCATGGGCTTTTGCCGCAGATAGGCATAAGAAGCGCTGATGCGCCGGCCATCGCAGATGTTGCGCTGGATTCGATGCATGCCTGCTTGCTGCTCGCCGTTTTGATCCGGATTCAGCGCATGCCCGGCTTGCTGCCCAGCCTCGAGGAATGCCTCGAACAGCCGGTTTCTGCAGGGTGCTCTCTCGACCTTGATCGGGCCGCTCCCGCCTCGCCAGGGACTCTCGCCATCTTCGAATGTTTCCATTTTTTTGAAGAAGGGGAGAACGTTCTTGTAATCCCACCCTGTCACGCCGAAATCGGACCAGGTATCGTAGTCCTCGGCGTTGCCGCGCATCCAGTTCATGCCGTTAACCGATGACGACCCGCCCAGCACGCGGCCTCGCGGCTCGTAAACGGGCCCCGGGCCGTCATCCGAAAACAGCTTCCAGTTCGTCTTGTTGCTGAGCAACGGCAGACCCATCGCGCATGGCATGACGATCCCGATATTGATATCGGATCCGCCCGCCTCGATCAGAAGGATGCTTAACGATGTGTCTTCTGCCAATCGACCGGCAATCGTGCTTCCAGCGGATCCGGATCCGATGACGACATAATCGTAGCCATCGGCCGCTGGCTCCGAAACGATATTCAGCATGGCGCCCCCTGTGTATCGGGAATCACGTTTCATTCAAGGATCAACGCGCGTTCACGGGCAGTTGCAAACTCTTCAGTTCGAAGAATTCATGCATGCCGAAATCGCCACACTCGCGGCCGTTGCCTGATTGCTTGTAGCCGCCCAAGGGCGCTTCATAGCTGAATTCGCCGCCGTTGATCGAGCAGGCGCCCGCCCTGATTTTCCTGGCAATGTCGATTGCGTCCGCAACGGTTCCGGACCAGACCGCCGACGATAGTCCGTAAGGCGTGTCATTGGCCATGAAGATGGCATCCTCCATCCGGTCGTATGAAATCATGCAGATGACCGGTCCGAATATTTCTTCCTGTGCGATCGTCATCCTGTTGTGCACGTCGCGAAAGATCGTCGGTCTTACAAACGCCCCCTTGTCGATGCCTTCGGGAAGATCGGGGCCGCCGGTCACCAATTTGGCGCCTTCCTTCAGCCCCTGGTTGATGTACGCGATGACGGTCTCTCGCTGGTATCGGGAGCTCATCGGGCCCATGTAAGTCGTTTCATCCGCCGGGTTGCCGATCCTGATGCGCTCGACGATACGCTTGGCGATGGTTACGGCCTCTTCGTACCTGGATGTCGGAATCAGCATGCGCGACAAGCAGACGCAAGTCTGGCCGGAGTTGATCATCACGTCTTCGACACCGAACCTGATTGCCGCCTCGAGATCTGCACTTTCAGTGATGATGAACGGACTCTTGCCGCCGAGTTCCAGGCAGACCCGCTTGATCGACCGGGCGGCAAGTTCCTGGATGCGGGCGCCATTGGCCGTCGATCCGGTGAACGACACCATGTCCGCGGCCGGGTGGGTGACCATCAGGTCGCCGAGTACGCTCCCCCGGCCGGTCAACAGGTTGAAGACGCCTTTGGGAAGTCCGATCGAGTCGACAATCTCCGCCAGGATCAGGCCTTGCAGCGGTGTTACCGACGATTCTTTGACCACGACCGTACATCCTGCGGCCAGCGCGGATCCGACTTTGGTCAGCAACTGGAACAGCGGATAGTTCCACGGGGTAATGAGAACGCATACACCGACGGGCTCCCGGATGATCACGACATTGTCGACCTCCGTCGTCTCGTCCAGCATCGCGCTGCGCGCGGCAAAATTCCGGAATGCACCGATACAGGAGGTCTGTATCTGCCGTGTCATGTCGATCGGGCAACCCATCGATGCCGAGATGGCGTTTGCCAGATCCTCACGACGGCTTTCCAGTGCATCGTGGATTTTCACTATCCAGTCATGACGCTCCCTGGATGTGGTTTTTGACCATGTGCCGAATGCTTGCCTGGCAGCGCGGAATGCTTTATCCACATCTTCGGCGGTTGCATTGCATATCTCGGCGATGACTTCTTCGGTAGCCGGATTGATGACCGCGCTGAAATCGCTGCCATGCGGGGTAACCCAGTCCCCATTGATGAACAATTTATCGAAGCGCCGAATCATCGGGAGTCTCCTTCGCTGCCTGGCTGGAATGGAAAATATTCGTTATCGGCGTGCGTCGTAATCGCGCCGATATCGCGAGTTTATTCATCGCAACGCGCAATCTTTTTCTGACCTTGAAATGGTATTCTCTTTCCCCCGGTAGCAGGCACTTCGCGAGTTCGAAAGGTGCCTTGCGCTTTGCGCAAAATATGAATCGAGTGATCCATGGACACCATCGCCGCAGTTCGACTGTTCCTTGAAGTTGCCGATCAGGGGAGCTTCTCCGCAGTTGCGCGCACCCGTCAGGTCGCCATTTCTTCGATCACGCGCCTCATCAACCAGCTGGAGCAAAACCTGGGCGCGACGTTGTTCATCCGCTCGACGCGCCAGCTATCGCTGACCGAAGCCGGGTACCGGCTTCTGCAATCGCGCGTCCAGCTGACCCAACTGGACGAGACGCTGAAGGCGATCAGAGGCGTGACGGAAGATATGTCGGGAAGGATGCGTATCACGGCGCCTGAGAACTTTGGACGCCGTTATCTGATCGACATCATTCCGGCATTGCTTGACGAATTCCCGGAGCTCGAAATAGAGCTTGATCTCAGTGATGAATACCGTGATCTGGTGACTCAGGGTTTTGATATGGGAATTCGGGTCGGCGAGGATCAATCCTTGTCGTTGATTCAGCACCGGCTCACGCCGAATACGCATGTGCTGTGCGCGAGCCCGAAGTATTTGTCTCGATACGGCGTTCCGGAAGAAATCGATGAATTGAAAAATCATCGCTGCATACGGCACGAAATACTTGGTCTCGACAAACATTGGGTATTCGAGGACAAGGCAGGTGTGACGCACTTCCTGCCTCAAGGCGCATTCTCGTCCAATATGTCGGATGCGGTTATTTCTGCGGCGATTTCAAACCAGGGCATTATTCTGATGCCATATTGGCTGGTGGGTGCCGAGTTGGCTGCCGGAAAACTCGTTCCGATCATGGAGACCAGTTCCGCCAAGCCATTGCCCAAATACGGCGATTGGCTCTTTATCGCCTATCCGCCACATAATCGCCATTCGATCAAGGTTCAGACCGTCAGGCAGAGATTGATCGCGTCGTTGCGTGACGTAGGGCATCCGGTCGACGCTGCGCCAGAAAGCCGATAGCGGCCGCATCGGTCGCCCCGATCATCGCATCACCGGCGCTCGCTGCGATACGGTGGACGGCGTGGGTTGGGCGTATCTGATCGTTGCCGTGGACGATCACGCTCGGATTGTCTTCAAAGCGATGCATTCAGACGAAGTGGGCCGATGCGTCGACGTATCAGAACGCCGGGCATCGCAGCGACGCCCGGGCGAGCTGGCAGCATCACGACAACCGGTATCGTGCTCACGGCACCATGCGATGGCATGGCGCGGATGGCCAGACTTCCCGCGTTGAGAAGCTACCTCCTGACGCTTCACGGTTAATCGAGCCGCCCGCGCAAGTCGTCGAACGGAATCATCACATGCGTGCGATACGCGGGCCGCGCTTTCAGCCGTTCGTACCACGCTTGCACGTGCGGGATGTCCGGCCGTGCGATGTCGAGCTCGAAATAGCGATACAGGTGCGTGCCGGCCGCGATGTCGGCGAGCGTGAGCGCGTCGCCTGCGAGGAACGGCTGCCCGGCCAGCGCCGCATCGAGCGCCTGGAAGTGCTGCGCGCACTGCGCGATGCTTTGCTCGACGCGCGCCGTGTCGCGCTGCTCGGGCGGCGTCCGGAAGAAGCCCCGGAACACGCCGTTCAGGAACGTCGGCTGCAGCGTGGTTTGCGACCAGTCCATCCAGCGATCGGCGCGCGACTGCTCGGCGGGATCGTCACGCCAGAAGCCGGGGCGTCCGTAACGCGCGGCGAGGTAGCGCAGGATGCTGTGCGATTCCCAGACGACCGTGCCGCCGTCGTCGATCACCGGCACGCGCCCGTGCGGGTTCATCGCGAGAAAGCCGGGCGTGTCGAGCACGCCGAATTGCCCGCCGGCCGGCACGTGCCGATGCGCGAGCGCGAGTTCGTCGACGAGCCACATCACTTTCTGGACGTTGAATGCATTGCGGCGCCCCCATACGGTCAGCATGCCGGCCTCCTTGTGTCGTGCGGAACGGGATCGCGGACAGTGTAAACGCCGGCAGGCGCGCACCGCGGTGCGCGCCTGCCGAATGTCGTCGTTGTCGTTGTCGTTGTCGCCGTGCGGCGACGCACTCAGAACTTGTGGCGAATCCCGACGATCGCAGAGTTCCTGCGTATCGGTGCCGGAGTTCACGCCATACGAGCCGACCGACGCGGCGGCCTTCACGACTGCGCCGTCCGCGTTGAGCGCGATCAGTGACGACTTTGAAAACGGTGACAACTTCGATTTGGTCTACGGATGGACGTGTCTAAACTCGACTCTGGCACATGGATGCCGATTGGCTCCGGAGCACCTCTGCGCATCTGCCGGACCTGCGTCCCCAAAGGGCGGGCGATGTCCATTCCATCTCGGCCAGAAGTGGCCATTCATATCAATTAAAGCATCAGACGACTTTGATGTATTCGGTGATTTACCGTAAGATGAAACAAATGCGATGGATTGTTGAATCAGTTACTCGATATTCAGGGAAAGTGCCGTGTCTGTACAAATTCAGATTTTGGAAAATGCAACTGAAGCAGAACGACTGAAAATTCTGATCCCGTTGCTGGCCCATAACCTGGCCAACGGCGGGGACGACGCCCATGAAGCATTTGCGCTATTGCTGCGGGACCCCGGCACCAATGAAGTCATTGGCGGACTGTTCGGGAAGATCTCCTATCGATGGCTACTCATCGATCTTGTTAGCGTTCCAGAGCAAATGCGTAACCAGGGTATTGGAGAGCGGCTGATGCGCATGGCCGAAGAAATGGCGCAGAAAAAACACTGCATCGGTATCTGGCTTGAGACCTTCAGCTTTCAAGCGCCAGGGTTTTATCGAAAGCTTGGCTACTCCGAGTTCGGACATCTGGTGGATTATCCACCGGGACATACCCGATTCTATTTCCAAAAGACGTTGTGATGACGGTGCCGTGAATTGGCTTTGTTCCGATAGCCGCCCTTCGTGATCGGCACCAATGGGTCGAGGCCGTGTGGAAACGCAGATTCATCCGAAGCACACTCGGCCACCTGCGCGTCTTGCCTTGCTTTACTGTTTCTGCTGCCAATTCGGCGATGACGAACGCCTGAACGGCTCTGTTGTCTTGTGAACCATCGTCTTCGGTGCGCTTGGCGGGCACAACGGGTAGGTGCTTGCGCACCCGCTTGCCGCGTCGCTTTCATTGATCTCGAACACCCCGGTATTTTCAGCACGCTCTTGAGGTGGTAGGCCAGCACGTGCCGACTCGTCCCGGTACCTACGTTGGCCAGCCTGCGTGCCAGGAAGCGCGGGCAGCCCATCCAGTGCTTGAACGCTCCGAAGACATGTTCGACGGTGGTTCGCCTGCGAACTGTCATCGCGTCCGGGGTCTTGTCGAGCCGAAGTTGGGCTTGCTCCGGCACCGATACATGCTCCTATCGTGAGATTCGTTGTTGCGAGCAATGTAGATGAAGTTTGCCCCGTCAAGTCGGCCATGACACTTCGCGCTCGACGTCATTTGCTTCGACATCCTATTCAACTTTTTCGATCATCTTGAGCATGCTGTCTGAAATGTCTTTGCCCAGGAGGTGGGCGACGACCCAACCGCAGAGGTCTTGGGTGGCCAGACATCCACCGGCCGTGGCGATGCGGCCGTGCGTGACAAGCGGCTCACGGACCGTCTCCACGCCCATTGCCTCGAGCTCCGGAAAAACTCCCGGGTATGTCGTCGCGGTCAGGCCATCGAGCAGGCCGAGCTTAGCCATGAATAGAACGCCCGAGTCGATGCCAGCAATTACCTGCTTTTCGGGGTTCAGCTTCAGTCGACGCATAAAGACCGGATCCGCAAGCTTTGCACGGGAGCCGGGGCCGCTGACGATGAAAACGGCGTCAGCCACCTGAAGTGCTTCCAGATTTGAATGAGACGCGATCGTAATCCCCGTGTTTGACGTAAGTTGTGGCGTATCCGAACAGATTCTCACGGACCACGGGCCTTTGTATGCGACGTAGTCGGGATCCTGAACCCGATTGAAAAGGTCCCACGGCAGGAACAGGTCGACGTCAGTGAAACCATCGTAGGCGAGAATGGCGACCTTCATCCTTGGTCTCCTATAAGGTGTTGGGGACTAGATTCTCCTCAAGCTCGCGGTCTATCTGTATAGTCAGTTAATCGAATTTATGAGCTATACAGATGAAAGATGCCATTCCCTCGTATCAGTCCATCGCTGAACGGCTGCGGGCCGCGATTCGTCGCGGGGACCTCGCTCCAGGGGCAAGGCTCCCGTCGGTTCGGCATCTTGCCCAGATTGAAGAAGTGAGCGCGCCGACGGCGGAGCATGCGCTCCGTTTGCTGGAGGCGAGTGGCCTGGCGGTGGCCCGGCCCCGGTCAGGATTTTTCGTCACTCGGGAAATACCGCCGGAACCGGGTCTTTCGCGCCCGAAATTGAAAGCTCGCCCCGTCACCCTGACGTCGAACATTCACAGGTTTTTCACCCAACTGAGATCGCCTGAGCTCGTGGCACTGGGTGCCGCGTCGCCCTGTGCCGAATGGCTTCCCAAGGCAGCCCTGATGCGTGCCACGGCGAATGTCAGTCGCAGGCTGGGGGCAGCGGCGCTCTCCTACAGTGTGCCCCCGGGCCGCGTCGATCTGCGCAATCAGATCGCTCGACGTGCCGGGCGCTGGGGGCTGCATATCTCGCCCGATCAGCTTGTCGTCACGGATGGTCAAAGCCAGGCCATGAGGCTGGCGCTGATGGCGACCTGTCGTCCTGGCGACATCGTTGCGGTGGAGTCTCCCTGCTACTTCGGCACGCTGATGCATCTGCGGAGTTTGGGGCTGCGGGCAATAGAAGTGCCGACCCATCCGCGCACCGGGATGGAGTTGGGGGCGCTTGAGCAGATTCTGCAATGCCGAAGAGTCAGTGCGGTGGTGTCCATACCCACCGCGAACAATCCCTTGGGATTCACGATGCCGGTGGAGCAAAAGCGCGCGCTGGTTCGTCTCCTGGACGATGCTGGGGTGCCCCTCATCGAGGATGATGTGTATGGTGATCTTTCTGCCGGGAAACCTCGCGCGCCAGCATGCAAGGCCTTTGATGAGTCGGGCAATGTTCTCTATTGCACTTCGGTTTCGAAGACCTTGGCTCCGGGTTGGCGCATCGGTTGGCTTGCGCCGGGCCGTTACTTCGACGCGGTTCTGGAGGCACGCGTTGAGGCAAGCCTGGCCGGTGCGCCGTTGCTTGAGGCAGCCGTAGCCGAGATGCTTTCGACCGGTGACTATGATCGCCACCTTCGTCGCTACGCCGAGCGCATCAAAGCATCGGTGCGCACAATCTCATCGCGCATCGCCGCAACCTGGCCGCACGGTACCAAGCTGTGTTACCCCGAAGACGGATTCCTGCTGTGGGTGGAACTTCCGGAATATGTCGACGCAGTGTTGCTTCACGAGGCCGCTGGCCGGGAGGGGATCAGCATTTGCCCCGGCTCCATGTTCTGCCCTGAAGGGACGAAGTACGCGCATCATGTACGCGTCAATTGCGCGCAGTCGATCACACCTAAATTACTGGCCGCACTTGACCGCGTCGGTGCGCTCGCCACTGCGCAAGTCCCCAGGGCATCCAAGGCGAAGGCAAGAGCGGGCTAGCTGCAGGTCTGCCGCGGGCCGTCGCTGACCTGCCATGAGTGCATTTCAGCCTACGCTGGACCGGGCTGACCGACAGTGGCCTCGCGAGGCGCCTGCCGCCGGGAGTCCGGAAATCGCGGTCAAAATCCGACGTTGTCGCGCCCTTTCAGTTTCAGCATGGTCCGCGCTTCTTCAGGGGTGGCAATGTCCAGCGACAGGGCTTCGATGATGCTGCGTACGCGCAGCACCTGTGCAGCATTGCATTCGGCCAATTTGCCAACCCCGTCCCATAGCGAATCCTCCAGGCCGACGCGCACGTTCCCGCCTATCGAGGCCGAGATCGCCGCTGCAGGCATCTGATGCCGTCCAGCTCCCAGCACCGACCACACATAGTCCCTGCCGAAGAGCCGGTCGGCGGTGCGGCGCATATGCAGGATGTCCTCGGCGTGCGCACCGATGCCGCCCCGCAGCCCAAACACCGACTGGATGAGCAACGGCGGCTTCAGGAGCGCGCGATCGAGGAAGTGAGCCGCGGTGTACAGGTGCCCGATGTCGTAGCATTCGATCTCGAATCGCGTCTGGTTCTCGCTGCACGACTGCAGAATGTAGGCAATATCCTTGAACGTATTTTTGAAGATTCCGTCCTCGCTTCGCTCGAGGTACGGGCGCTCCCAATCGTGTTTGAATTCCTTGAAGCGGCCGAGAAGCTCATACAGCCCGAAGTTCATCGAGCCCATGTTGAGGGAGGCGACTTCAGGCTGCAGTCGCAGCGCCGGCTGCAAGCGCTCCTCGACACTCATCGAGGGGGCACCACCGGTGGTCAGGTTGATCACGACGTCCGATGCCTCCTTGATGACAGGCACGAATCGGCGAAATAGCGCGAGATCCTGCGAAGGCCGTCCGTCCACGGGATCGCGCGCGTGGAGGTGGACGATGGCGGCGCCTGCCTGCGCAGCGCCGATCGCGCTGGAGGCAATCTCTTCGGGCGTAAGGGGAAGATACCCGCGCGAACATGCCAGCATCATGATGACCGGCATGCTCACGGCCATTCAATCCGCCACGCATCTGGCGAAGCGGGTCTATGGCGTCGGACCGATGACTGCCGAGCAGACGGAGCAGCATGCGGAGCAGGCCATCGATGCACTGCTGAACGGCATGCTGGTGCGACGCGCCAATCGCTGGCGGCCATCGCGCGGCAGGTAGTACCGCGTCGGGAGCGATGCGCAGGCTCGGGCAGGGACCTTGGCAGGTACCGAACTCAACGTCGACGAGCTCGTTATCCCGCAGGGCGTTCCACCTGACATCACGTCGCCATTTCAGTCTCGATACACTCGCCGCCGACCTTATCCAGCGCGTTCAGCAGCCCTGCGCGCAGTGCGCTCAGCGCATGACTCTTTTCATCAAGCTCCTTGAGCTTTGCGTGCAGACAGGCGACCTTCCGTGCAGTCCCAAAGTTCGGGCTATCCCAAACCTCGATAACGTCGCGAATTTCCGCCAGCGTGAAGCCGAGCGCCTTGGCGTGGACGATCAGTCGTATCCGCTGCAACGAAAGCGCGGAGTACTGCTTGTAGGTATTGGTTACGTGAGGCTGCGTTGCCTTGTCCAATAGCCCCATTCTTTCGTAGTAGCGAACGGTATCGCGAGAAACGCCCGCCTGCCTGCATAGTTCGCCAATGCGCATGCCACCTCCATCCGAAGTCTTGAAACGATATTAGGGCTTGACCGTAGCCTATAGTCAACGGTTTACCGTGCCGCTCATCCTTGACTCTGTCGGCACGCGATGACAACCCGCTTTGATTTCCGTGGAAAAACAGCACTCATGACGGGCGCATCGTCCGGCATCGGACGTGCGTTTGCTTACGCCCTGGCCAGACAAGGAGCCAGGCTGCTGCTGGTGGCTCGCTCGCACGACACGCTGCACGACCTCTCCGAGGAGCTACGACGCGATTACGCGTGCGACGCGGATTTTCTGGCTGCCGATTTGAGAACATCCGGCGCCGTAGACGCGGTTGCCGATCACCTGAGGGCTAGCGGAAAGGTGGTTGATGTACTGGTCAACAACGCGGGCTTTGCAGCGTACGGGCGCTTCGAAGCCATTCCGTTGGCCCGTCAACGCGACGAAGTGCTGGTAAATTGCATGGCCGCGGTCGAGCTAACCCATCTTGTGTTGCCGGGAATGCAGGCGAAATCCAACGGCGTCGTCATTAACGTTGCGTCGACGGCGGCATTTCAGCCCGATCCGTACATGGCCATCTACGGCGCCACGAAGGCGTTTCTTCTTTCATTTTCCGAAGCCGTTTGGGCTGAGAACCGGCATCGAGGCGTCCGGGTGGTCGCGCTGTGTCCGGGGGCGACGCAAACCGCCTTCTTCGACGTCGTTGGCGCAAAAGAGGCCGCCGTCGGCACGCCGATGCCCGTTGCGCGTGTGATCCAGGAAGCATTTTGGGCGGTGGATCGCAACAGGAGCCACCGGGTCGTGGGGGCGAAGAACCGGCTGCTCGCGAACCTGCAGCGACTATTGAGCCGTCAAGGCGCCGCTCTGCTCGTCGAGAAGATCCTCAGGCCGCGGCAAGCTTAGGAGCTTGCTCTGGACGTTGAATGCATTGCGGCGGACCCATACGGTCAGCATGCCGGCCTCCTTGTGTCGTGCGGAACGGGATCGCGACAGTGTAAACGCCGGCAGGCGCGCACCGCGGTGCGCGCCTGCCGAATGTCGTCGTGGTGGCCGCGCGGCGACGCGATCAGAACTTGTGGCGAATCCCGACGATCGCGAGTTCCTGCGTATCGGTGCCGGAGTTCACGCCATACGAGCCGACCGACGCGGCGGCCTTCACGACCGCGCCGTTTGCGTTAAGCGTGTTGCCGCTCGCCTTCTGGTAGCCGAACAGCGCATACAGGTCGGTGCGTTTCGACAGCGCGTAGTCCGCGCCGAGGTTGACCTGGTTGTAGTGCGCGGAAGACGGGCCCGTCAGCGACGTGTAGTTGTAGCCGACCCCCGCGCGCAATGCCGGCGAGAACTGCCAGTTGAAGAACGCCGAGCCGTTGTTGAACTTCGCGTTCTGGCTGAACGCCGACAGCGTGTCCGCGCCGTACTGCGTATTCGAATACGCGAGGCCGAAGGTGGCGGGTCCGGCCACGTACTGGCCGGCCACGCGCACGATCTGGATCGACTTCGCGCTCGAGAAGCCCTGGTTGATCACGGTGTTGAACAGCGTGTCCGAGCTGCTCGACCAGTTGCGCACGCCGTTCGCCACGGTGGAGCCGCCGTTCGCGTAGAAGAAGCCGGCACCGAGCGACAGCGGCCCGTTCGCGTAACTCGCGCCGAAGCTGTACGTGCGGCCGCTGCCGGTGGCGCCCGCGACGCCGCCGAAGCCGTACAGGCCCTCGAACTGGAAGCCCGAGATCAGCGGGCTCGTGTACTTCACCGAGTTGCTGACGCGCAGGCTGTTGTCGTAGTTGTCGAGGTCACCCGGCGTCGCGAACACGCCGCCGAAGTAGTTGTCCTGCGTGAGACCCTGCACGAGATCGACGACCGGATCGTACTGGCGGCCGAGCGTCACGGTGCCGTACGTGCTGCTTGCGAGGCCGACGACGGCCTTGCGTCCGAATTCGCGCTGGCCCTGGCCGAGTGCGCCGGTGCCGACGTTGAAGCCGTTCTCGAGCTGGAACAGCGCGGCCAGGCCGCCGCCGAGATCCTCGGTGCCGCGCAGCCCCCAGCGGCTGCCCGACAGGTTGCCGCTGCTGAACTTGACGAGGCTCGACGCGTTGCTGCCGTTCGCGTTCTGCGCGTTGTGCACGTAGGCGATGCCGGCATCGACGATGCCGTACAGCGTGACACTGCTTTGTGCGTGAGCGCCGGCGGCATAGAGCGCGGCCGGCAGCGCGAGCAGTGCGAATGAACGGATCTGTTTCATTGTTGGATTCCCCCGTTGGTCGAATGGTCTGGCGAGTCGGTGAACGATACGGACAGCGCATCGTCAAGGGAACCAATAAATTGTCGGATCGTTATGAGGCGGCGCGGAGATGGATGCGCGCGCAACGGGCTGGCAGGAGTCGACGCCGAGCTTCGCGAACGCACGCCTCGCGTAGGTGTCGACGGTGGGCGTCTTGAGTCCCATCGACCGCGCGATGGCGGCCGAGGTCAAGCACCTGGATCAAGCCAGGGACGTGGGAAACGGGCTTTCGGTGGTGTGTTCGAGCATGCTGCGCATCAATCTTTCCATCAACGCGTGACGGGTGCCGGCGCATCCCGCATCGTCCCACCTGTTGTTGAGCTCGTCTGGATCCTTTCTCAGATCATAGAGTTCGCCCCAGTCCGTGCCATCGTAGACGGTAAGACGGTACCCGTCGGACAGAAGCGTGCGGCACCGAATCCGGCTATCGAAACCCAGCGTGATTCGCTGCCCCTCTTCCTCGATCAGCAGGTGCTCGCGCAGTTGTGACTTCGCGCCGGACATCAGGTCGAGCATATTTTTGCCCTGGACGCCGTTGAAAGGCTTTACCCCCGCGCGGGCGAGAATCGTCGGGGCGATATCCACGGTGCTGGTCAACGCGCTGCTGCGGCACGCCCCGTCCGGTAAAGCGGGATCCGACCAGATGAACGGGGTGCGGATGAGCCCGCGATAGTGAATCGGTCCCTTCAGCAGAAGACGGTGATCGCCCATGTAGTCGCCATGGTCGCTCGTGAATACGATGACGGTGTTTTCGCGCAAGCCAAGCGCCGTCAATGCGTCGACGACCTTGCCGATCTGGGTGTCGATGTTCGTGATTGACGCGTAATTCAACGCGATCGCCTCGCGGGCCTCGCGCTCGTCACAGGCAAACGAAGAAGTCGTGCTGAAACTCAGGATGCCTCGTTCCCGCTGTTCGTATAACCATCGAACATGGGGCGGTGGTGCAACGTTACCGTGAAACGAGGCGGGCAATTCGACGTCCTCGGGGGCATACATGTCCCAGAAGCGTCCGGGCGGGGTGAACGGCTGATGCGGGTCGGGGAAAGAGCATTGCAGGAAGAACGGCTGGTCGCGGGACGCGTACTCCTTCAGTTTGTCGATGGTCCGATCCGCGATGTATGCGCTCGGATACAGTTCTTCCGGGACGCGGGTGCGCCACGCCTGGCCAATCTCCGTCAGCTTGTAGGCCGGCGCCGGCATTGCCGCCTAGGGGCCGATCAGGGCCTCGATCTCTGGATGATGCTTGCGTAGCCAGTGTCGATAGTGGCCATGCACCGCGTCGCCATGATCGTCGACAAGGTCGACGTGCTCGAATCCGTAAAACGGCCGGTCGACATCGAAGTCTTCACCCGCAAGCCAGCAGCCCCGTTTTTCCTGGTTATAGCGTCCCGGTTCATCTGCGAAGGCCTCGAGAGTCGGATGAGCTTCCGTATCCCTGTTCAGCGGCCACACCGGCAAATCATCGGTCATGCCCTGGATATGCGCCTTGCCGACGAGCGCGGTGGCATACCCTGCCTGTCGCAGAACCTCGACAAATGTCGTGGCGCGCAACGACAGCGGAATGCCGTTGTGACGGACGCCATGAACGGACGGATAACGCCCCGTCAGCAGGCTCGCACGATTGGGCATGCAGATTGGCGACGCAACATGCATTTCGTCTGCGAGCCAGCCATGGGCGGCGATCCGGTCGAGGTTGGGCGTGGCAACGATGCGATTGCCGTACGCGCCCAGATGATCCGCGCGCTGCTGGTCAGTGATGATGAACAGAAAATTCGGAGAAGTCGGTGAGGTTTTCATATGGTTCGCCAGCACTATCGTTCAATTCGATGAGCCAGTCATACGAAGCATGCGACGGCATGATTGTGTGAAAGCTCAAGGTTACGGGTGTTGCGTGTCATCCGATTCGAGGGCTCGCCGATGTCGTCCCGCTGCGGATGCCGGACGACATGGGCGGAAGAAACAAGGTCGAGACGAGGCCAAGCACAACGCCAAACGTAACGTAATAGGCAATCGAGAGCAGATCGCCTGTTCTCTGAATCAACAACGTAATGATGAACGGTGTGAAGCCGCCGAAAACGGTCGATGCGACATTGTAGGAAACGGAAACGGATGTCGATCGGATCTCCGTCGGGAAAATCTCCGCCACCGTGGTCGAGACCGGCCCAAGGCACATCGCGGACAGGATGCTGAACACGATTTCCGCCGTGAACAAGGTAAAGAAGCTCGGTGCATGCACAACCCAGACAAAGAGCGGATAGACGGATACGAGCATCAATGCGTACCCCCATGCCATCACGGGTTTGCGCCCGAGGCGATCGGACAGCGCACCAAAAGCAGGACACACGATCATTCGCAATATCGCTGTGATCGAGATAATGATGAACGGAATTTGGGGCGAAAGCTTCAGATACCGTGTCGCAAAAGTTGGCATGAACACACCAAACACGAACTGAAGAATGGCCATCCCGCCAACCAGCCCCGTCGTCACCAGCAGCTCCCGAGGATGAGCGCGCAGCACGCTCCACAGTATTGCGGCGGCCGAGCGTTTCCCCGCCGTGCGGGATGCGACCTTGAACTCTTCGGGCTCATCGATTTTCCGTCGCACGTAGAGCCCCACGGGGCCGATCAGCAGACCAAACAGGAACGGCACGCGCCATCCCCACGCATCAAGCTGCGCGGGGGTGAGTGCAAGCGTGATAAGCGCCCCCGTCACAGCGGCCAGAAAGCCGGCGGCATATTGGGAGAACAGTTGGAAGCTGCCGTACAACCCGCGCTTTTCGGCGGGCGCTGATTCGATCAGCAGCGACGTCGCGCTGCCGAACTCGCCGCCGGCCGAAGCGCCTTGCAGCAAACGGGCCACAACCAGCAGCACGCTGGCGACGACGCCTATGCTCTGGTAGGTGGGCGAGAACCCGATCATCGCGGTCGACAGAGACATGAGCGCGATGACCCACAGGAGCGCCGATTTTCTGCCGTGCCGATCCGCATAGATACCGAAAATCACACCGCCGATCGGACGCATGACATACGCGGCGCCGAATGTGCCGGCGCTCATCAGAAGCGCACTGGTCGGACTCGACGAAGGAAAGAAGTGGTTCGAAATGATGTTTAGCATGAAGCCAAACGAAATGAAGTCGTACCATTCCAGAATGTTTCCGGCAGTCGATGCAAAAATGAGGCGCCGGCGCCTGAGAATCTCGTTCATGCTGTCTCCTTGTACCCCGTCTCGGGGTAGCGAATATGTGCCGCCTTCAAATGCGCCTGCGTGAATTGCTTGCTCCATGGCGAATCGCACCCCGGTCCAGCCGAAAGTGCCGCGTATGCGCAAAACCAGCCGATGTTTGCCGGCCATCGTGTTGCAGGTGCGTCCTCGCCCACCATCGGCTCATACACTGCCGCACCGGGCAATGCAGGACGTATGATTCCGGCAAGCCGCACGGGTAACGGAAAATCGGGCGCGAGCCTGTGCCGTGCTCGTAGCGATCGCCGGCCTGTCGCCTGTCGATCAAAAGACATTCCGCATCCCGACGGCAACACCGGTCTGCGTGTTGCGTCCCGGGTAATCCGCGCGGAACACCCCGTTGCCGTGCGTGACATCCACCGTTCCATACACCTCTGTTCGTTTCGACAACGCATACTCCGCGAGCAACGTCGCGGAGTAATTGATCCCGGTTCCGAGCGAGCCGTCGACGTTGGCCGCGTTGCGTGTGTGGCCGTAATAGCCAGCGAATGTCAGGTTCAGCTGCGGTGTTGCCAGGACCGACGAGCCGACGTAAAAGCTATCGTCGATTCGGTTGGGGCTCACGCCCGCAAGCTTGGATGCGCCGGGTTGCTGCATGTCTACGTCGGTAAGACCTGTATGGTCCTGTGCATGCAACCAGCCGCCGAGCAGCTTGACTGCCGCGGTGATCGAGTAGGTCGCGCTCACGTTCGCGATCTTGAACTTTTTGCCCTGATGGTCGTTTTGCTGATAGCCCACGCCTGCGGACAGCGGCCCCGCGTCATAAGAAGCAGCGAAACCGTACATGCTGTTGAGGCCGACACTACCGGCAACGCCGCCGAATCCGTAGATCGATTTCACGCGCAGGTTGCTGAATTGTCCCGAATACTTGACGGAATTGACGGCGGAGAAGAATGGGCCTACGCCGTTGTAGATCCAGCTGTCCTGCCAGAAGTCGCCGACGGTCATCGGGTCGTACTTGCTGGCCATCATTTCGAAGAAAGGGGTTTGTTGGCGACCGAAGGTCAATGTGCCGTACTTGTCGTTCGAAAGGCCGACGTATGCGTTACGCTGGAACAGCGTGTTGCTCGAGTTGTCCAGTTTTCCGGACCAGAGCTGGAACTGATTCTCCAGCTTGAAAATTGCCGACGTGCCGCCACCGAGATCCTCGACACCCTTCAGGCCAAAGCGGCTCGGTGTTTCGACACCTACGCCCATGGCAACTTGTCCGTCGTTGCGTGAATTCGCGTTCGTCAGGTAGCGCAAACTGGTATCGACAATGCCGTACAAGGTGACGGAGCTTTGTGCGAATGCCACGGGGCTGAAAATACCGGCAGCCAATACGGAAACTCCAAACCGATAAACGATCTTCACTTGTACGTCTCCTCACTTGAATAATGATCTTCAACATGAATCGGCTTGATTATTTTTCTTATTTATTGATTTAATTAAGAATTGCAATAAGAAATAAATTGGGGAATTTATTTCGGGCGAGGCATTTGAAATAATGCATCGGGCTTGATCTCGAAGTAGTCTCCGGTTCCGCCTCCGCGAAGGATGGGGCGAGCCACGCCGGGGTCGTAAACACCATCCTTCAGAAACAGCTTTGCGATGTGGACAGCGGTGATCTGCCCGAGCGCCAGCCACGTTTCTACCGGGTTGCCCCCCAGGTCCCGCAACTGATGCATGCCAAGCAGCCTGCATTCGAGCGCAACCGGACTTTCCGCAACACGTGCAACCGAAACGGAGGTGCACGGTAGCGGGGTGAGGTTCGCCAGCAGGAATTCGTCGGTGTCCGCCGGCACCTCTGCGCTGGTCAGGTTGACCTGTTTGGCTAAATTCCTCGTCGCCAGATTGACAACGAATTCGCCAGTCTCCTGGACGTTACGAATGGTGTCCTTCCAGCCGACGCTGGAAAAGGCCACGATCGGCGGTTTGTAATTGAAGACGTTGAAAAAGCTGTACGGCGCTAGATTTGAATGTCCGTCCACCGATCGGGTAGAAATCCATCCTATAGGCCGCGGGCCAAGAATGGACGCGAGCGGATCGTGTTTCAATCCGTGCCCTTTGGCAGGCTCGTAGCTGTAAATTTCGTCGAACATCGGACGCTCCCCTCGCATCGAAGCCGTGGTGCTACTTAGTAGCGTCCGGAAAAAAGGGCCCCGAATCCCGGGATCGCCGTCGTCAGCCCCAACCGCCTGAGCATCTGGTGGCTGGTCGCCACGGCGGAAGAAATCACCGGCACTCCGATTCGGTCTTCGATCGGCTGTATCGACGGCAGCGACGGCATCTGCACGCACGCGGACGCAACGACGGCGTCCACGCCGGTGGTCTTGAGCTTCCGCGTGATCTCGATCGGCGCGCGCGGATCCTGACGTCCCACGTCCAGGTTGTCGGGAATCTCGAGCGAAATGCTGTCTACGACCTCGATTCCCTCGCTCTCGATGTAATCGATGACCAGGCGAGTCAGCGGTTTCATGTACGGCGCAAGGATCGACACGCGCTTCGCGCCGATCAACTTCAGCCCGTCGACCAGGGCGCCCGCGCTGGTTACTACAGGAGCGGCCCCGTCGTTTTCCACCGTGCGTTGATGCAGCCGTGCTTCCGAGATTCGGTGATATCCCGGGCCCATGCTCATGATCGCAACGAGGCATGCATAGCCGAGAACATCGACGCGTGCGTCGGACAACTCCAGCGCGCATCGATCGCTGTCGGCGTCCATTGCCGCCAGTTCTTCCTTTGTCACGTGTTTCATTCGCATGCGACTGGAATGGTATGTGAAGCGCTCTGGGCCAAGGGCTTCGCGTGCGCGCAGCACCGCGGGGATTTCCGTCTCCATCGTCGTGTTGGAGGACGGCACGATCTGGCCGATGCGGAAAGCGCGGCGCGCCGCATCGGGGCGGGGCGACTCGAGAGTCGAACGAGTGTCGGTCATGCCTGTTGCTCCGGAAAATCGCTGTCGAGTTCGATCGGTTCGGCATCGCTCCCGTCGAACCGGACGGGCTGAAGCGGCTTGCGGTTGACGCGCAGGTCGAAGATGTCGAAGCGGTTGTATTGGCCCGCGATGTCGTGCATTTGGCGCGGCTGGATGCAGCGGTTGAGGTCGATTTCCGCGTAAGCGAGACCTTCCTCGTCGACGAGCGGCCGGCCAATGGTTCGCCCATCCGGTCCGAGGAAGCCGGAAAAGGCACTGTTTCGCCGGCCGAGCCGCTCGCGCGCATCCGGGTAGTCGGGCTCGAGTGCCGCGATGATTTCTTCCGAAATCGTCGAGCAGGAAACGATCGTGAACAGCTTGCCTTCGAAGCTGTGCGCAGCGGATCGCACCTTGATCGCTTCGGCCATGTCGTAGTCGGCTGGTGCCACCGGAAGCGAGATGTAGCTGGCAACATGGACCAGTTCACCTTGCGCGATCAGCGAGAAGCGCGCCAGCGTGTTGGTGTTCTCGCCACACGCCAGCGCCCCGAGCGGACCAACGCTGGTTTGATGGACTCGCAATGCGGAAGCGTCGCCCGGCCCCCAACTGAGCTTCTCGGCCCAGGTCGGTACCAGTTTGCGATGACGCCCCAGGATGCATCCGTCGTCGGAGACGGTGACGAGCGTGTTGTAAAGCGTCCCGATCGAGTGAGGGCTGCGCTCGTTGACCCCAACCACGACGTTGATGCGGTGACGCGCGGCGGCTTGGGCGATCTTGGTGATCTCTGGCCCCGGGATCTCGATCGCCGATCGCACCAGCCGTTCGAACCAGGCGCTGCCCCTGACCGGGTCGCCAAGCCAGCTCCAATAGGGGTAGGCTGAAACAAACACCTCCGGGAAGGCGATCAGGCGCGCACCGTTACCTGCCGCTTCGCCAATCAGGCGCACGACCTTGTCGACGGTGGCGTCGGTATCGAGGAAGACCGGCGACGTCTGTACGGTCGCCGCCTTGAATGCAGGAAGTTCAAGCATGTCGATTGCTCCTGTTGGCCGCCGCAATCACTGTTCGCGTCCTGTGCGAGGCTCGTCCCCCACTGCCACGACCGGATTGCGCAGTGAGCCGATTCCTTCGACCCATGCCTCGATCACGTCGCCGGGCCACATCCATTCCTGCGGCGTCCGACCAGCGCCGACTCCCGACGGCGTGCCGGTCGCGATGATGTCGCCCGGTTCCAGCGTGATGGCGGCACTGATGCCGGCGATCAGCGTGTCGATCTTGAACAGCAGGTGGCGGGTGTTGGAGTTCTGCTTCTCCACGCCGTTGACCGTCAGGCCCAGATTGAGGTTATGCGGATCGGCAATCTCGTCAGCGGTAACGATGACCGGCCCGAGGGGCGCGTAAGTATCTTGGCCCTTCGAATAGATCCACTGGCCGGCGCGGCGATTGTCGCGTGCGCTGATATCGTTGATGACGGTGTAGCCGAACACGTGGTCGAGTGCTCGGCTTGCCGTGACACCCTTGGCGCGCTGACCGATCACGACGGCCAGCTCGACCTCCCAGTCGAGTTGGCGGGTGATGCCTTCGTTGTGCTCGATGGCATCACCCGGCCCGATCACCGTCGTCGGCGGCTTGGAGAAGATCACCGGCTGTTTCGGCAGATCCGCTGACGTATCCAGTGAGCGGCTCGACTCCGCCACGTGTTCGACGTAGTTCAGGCCGATGCCGAAGATGTTCTTGCGCGGCCGGGGAATCGGAGCCAGCAATCGGACGTTGGCCAAAGGCAGCGCGACGTGCAGCGGCCATTTGTCCTTGTAATGACTCAGCAGCGCTGTAGTGGTCGTCACAGCGTGTGGTCCCAGATCGATGAAGTCGAGCATGTCGGACGGAATGCCTTCGCCGGCATGTGTGCCGAGGCGCTCGAGATCGATCACCAGGTCTTCGACGATTGCACCCAGACGGGCTGGGGCAGTCACATGAGTGCGGTAGGTAACAAGTCGCATGATGTACGGGAGAAGAGAAATACGGGGCGTTGAGAGAATTCGCGTGACGGGCTCGGCGAGATGTCGTTTACAACACGGGTTGGTGCCCGTCGTTGTCGGCGAGGGCTTCTTCCCGGTACAGCGCGAGCTTTTCCATCACCGGCCGATCGTTGAAACAGAACAGGCACGCATCCTCCGACGCGGATGCATTGACGTGCTCATGCCATGCCCAGGAAGGCACGCAAAAGATGTCGCGCTCCTGCCAGTCGAAGCGCTGCCCATTGATGATGGAGTGCCCTCGGCCCTTGGCGACTTGGTAGAGGAAGCTGCCAGTGTGTCGATGAGCCTTGCCGGTGAAGCCCGGACGAAGCAGTTGCATGCTCGCGCCGATAGTGACCATCACATGGCCGCCATTGACAGGGTTGGTGTAGTGCATCAACGCCCCGTCAAACGGATTGTCGTCACGTGCCCCGGCATATCGCTGCAATGCCTCGTAGGTCGGTTCCCACTGGTATTTGAACAGGGGCGAGTAGGGTTTTGCCCACCCGGCATCGTGAGGACGCAGGCCGGCGGCTCCCCAGATGTTCAGCGAGTCGTCGACCGGAAATCCAACGGCCTGCTGCAAGTCGGGATGGACCGCATAGAAGCCGGCCTCGAGCGCATTGACCAGCGGAATGTCCAGCCCGTCCTGCCAGATGCAGGGCGAGCCATCGTCCTCGACGCCATGCTCGTGCCACGTCCCGTTCGGGGTGAGCACGAAATCGTTGGCTCCCAGTGTCATCTTGTGACCATCGACGATCGTGTATGCGCCTCGACCCTCCATGATGAAACGCAGGGCCGACGACGAATGAGCATGGGCGCTGGCGCGTTCCCCCGGGTGCATGACTTGCAGGCCGGAATACAGCCAACCCACGGCGGCGGCGACATCGCGACGACCAGGATTGTCGAGGTAGATCACCCGCCGACCGGCTTTCTCCGGGCTGACCAGCGAGACTGATCGAAGCACGCTTTCCCGCAGGTCGGCATAACGCCAGAGCACCGGGACGGAATCGGACTTCGGCTGCCACGGCTCGATCTTGTTGGCCACGGTCCAGAGCGCGCCGGTGCTCAGTCGCTCGAGATCCCGGTAGTACGCCACGAGCTCGGGCGAATCCTCGACGTTGGCCCGTCCGACCACGTTCTCCCGATAGGTATCGTAAGTCGTTTTCACATTGGAATCCTTAGAATTCCTGAACTTGATGTAATTGATCGGAGATCGAATAAGGACGATTGCTTATTCCACGATGGCCGCTGCCGGCACCGGTCGCTTTCGAATGAAGGCGTAGGCCACGACTAAAAGTGCAACGAGAGGCACACCGGTCACAACCGTCATCCGGAATGCCGGAACGAAGTACGTCGACCCGATGATGGCGACCATCAAGCTTGCGCCGAGCCAAGTCAAGAACGGGAATGCCGGCAGGCGGAATGCCAAAGCGACGCCATCTCGCTCACACGCGCGGCGGAACCGGTAATGGGTCACGAAAATCATGAACCAGCTGAAAAGCGCGCCGAACATCGCGATCGACATGACGAGAATGAACGAGCCGCCCGGAAGAACAACACTCATTGCTGCAGCAAAAGCGACGCCGAACGACGAGGCGATGAGGCATCGGTGCGGGACACCGTTCGAGCCGACCACGCTCAAGCTGGTCGGGGCGTGCCCGCTACGGGAGAGACTGAAGATCATCCGGGTGGCAACGTAGAGTTGGGAATTCATCGCGGACAGGGCTGCCATCAGAACGATGAAGTTCATCACGCTCGCGCCCCAGGGCAAACCCATGCGCTCCATTACCAGCACGAAAGGGCTCTTTCCGGTTCCAGCGGATTGCCAGGGCACAATCGCCAGCATCAAGCCGATAGTCAACAAATAAAAGAAGACCAACCGGAATACCGCTGACTTGAATGCACCACGGGCCGCGCGCTGAGGATCAGTCGCTTCTCCGGCGGCAACGGCAATGAACTCGATCCCGATGAAGCTGAAAATAGCGACGACGACGGCATTCCACATGCCAGACCAACCGTTCGGGAAAAAGCCACCGTTTGAGTAAAAATTGGCGAACCCGATACCATGATTCGGCGCAGCCGTGAACACCGTATAGCTGCCGAGGAGAATGAACCCGACGATGGCTGCAACCTTGACGACCGTGAACCAGTATTCGGCGAACCCGAATGATCCGACGCTTCGGGCGTTCAAGCCGACAAGGGCAGTGGAGAACACCACGATCCAGATCCAGCTGGGTGAATTCGGAAACCAGAACTTCATGTAGACCGAGATCGCCGTCACCTCCGCACCGATCACCAGTACGACGGAAATCCAGTAAGCGTAGCGGACCACGAAGCCGGCAAGCCCCCCAAGGTAGTGTTCTGCATACGAACCAAAGGATCCTGTTGTCGGGTGGGTTACGACCATTTCGGCAAGGCAACCCATCAGCAGCAGTGCGACGCATGCACCTATCGTGAAACTGAGAATCACACTCGGGCCGGCAACCTGAATGGCCGCGCCGCTGCCCAGAAACAGCCCCGTACCAATCGCCCCTCCGATGGCAATCATGGTCAGTTGTGGCGAGGTCAAGCTTTTCCGCAGCCCGCGCTCACGATCAGCGATCGCCTGAAACTGGTTTACTTCCGACACGGCATCCTCCTTATATTAATGTGGAATGCTTATTTAATTGGATTGACGTTGAGATTCGGAACTGGAACGATCGGTTACGTGAAGTCTCGTCGCTGAGCGTATTGCGGCTTGTCCCAGGCGCACTCTTCCATGATTTGATCGATCTGGTCGACGAGTTCGTCGACTTCTTCCAGCGTGTTGAAGAGCGGCGCGAAGCCGAACCGCATGAAGTCAGGCATCCGGAAATCGCCGATGACGCCGCGCTCGATCAACTCTTGCATGATTGCGTATCCCTGCGGATGTCGAAGCGAAACATGACTTCCCCGTTTGATCGCTTCCTGGGGCGAGGCAATCACGAAGCCGTGACGTGCCAGGCGTTCTTCGCTTCCCTTGATGAAGCGAGCGGTCAACGCCAGGCTGCGCGTTCGAATATCGTCGATCGACACGCCGTCGAAAACCTCCAGCGAGCGGAGCAGAATCGACAGCGCGATCACCTGGTTTGTCCCGCAGAGAAAGCGCTCGATACCTGGAGCGGGATCGTACGATGACGTGAACTCGAACGGTGCCGCGTGTCCGAACCACCCGGAAAGCGGTTGTTCGCATGCCGGAATGTGGCGGGCGGCCGCATACAAAAATGCGGGGGCACCCGGGCCGCCATTCAGATACTTGTAGCCGCAGCCCACCGCGAAGTCGACTCCGTGGGCATCGAGATCGCAGGGCAACGCACCTGCAGAATGGGATAGATCGGCGACCAGCAACGCATCCACATCGTGTGCTGCTTTCGCGAGACTGCCCAGGTCATAGATCTCCGACGTGCGGTAATCGACGTGGCACAGCAGCACTGCTGCCACCTTGTCGTTCAGCGCCTTGGGAATCTGCCGCGCGGGAACGCTGACGACTTCCAGGCCTGTCAGACGCGCGACCTGCTCGGCGATGTAGAGGTCGGTCGGGAACGACGTGGCGTCGGTGACGAGCAGTTTGCGCCCGGGGCGCAGACGGGCAGCAGCCGTCAGCACCTTGAAGAGGTTCACCGAGGTCGAGTCGCATGCCACGACCTGACCCGGCGCCGCACCGACCAGGCGGCCGATGCGATCGCCGACACGCCGGGGCAGCGTGTTCCACTGCGCGCCTTGCCAGGAGCGAATCAGGCCCTCGCCCCACTCGTGTGTCGTCGTGATGTAGGCCTGTGTCTGGGCGGCGGCGGGAAGCGGGCCCAGCGAATTGCCGTCGAAATACCGAATACCCGACGGGAGGGCGAACCGGGCACGCGTCAGCGCGAAAGGATCGACGTGCGAGGCGGGCAGTGCGGTTTGTTCAGCGAAGGTCATCACGCCCCCAGTACGGTACGGATTGCCCAGAGTTCCGGGAAGAAACGGTGCTCGACGACCTGCTTGAGCCAGCCCACGCCGGCCGACCCGCCCGTGCCCGGCTTGAAGCCCAGGATGCGCTCGACCGAAACGAAGTGCCGCCAGCGGTACTGCGAGAACAGGTCGGCAATTTCGATCAATGCTTCGCCTAGGACATAGAGATCGTTGTCGGGAGTCGGGTCCGCGTACACGGCGAGCCACGCCTGCTCGACCTCGGGGTTCGACGCGTAGGTCGCGGCCCAGTCCCGATTCAGTGCATTCGCCGGTACGGCAACGCCGCGGCGGTGGAGCAGCGCGAGTACGTCGTCATACAGACTCGGCGAGTTCAGGGAGTGCTTGATCTGCGGGAATACGTCCGGGTTGTTCACATGAGCGTTGGCGAGTCGAACCGATTTGTTGCCCAGGATGAACTCGACGTGCCGATACATGTACGACTGTTGGCCGGACGAGACGCCGAGGCAGTCGCGGAACTCATTGAAGCCGTTCGTCGTGATCGTGGACAGCACATCCCACGTCTTGACCAGATATTCGAACAGCCGCTTCACCCGAGGGGCCAGCGCGAGCGCGCCCGCTAGATCGTCCTGCTTGATGCGCAACTGCATGTTGTACAACTCGTAGTGAATGGCCTTGAACGTCAGCTCCTTGCACTGTGTCATGAGGATGAAGACCATCTCGTCATGACCTTCGCTGCGCATGTGCTGCAGGCTCAGCAGAAGGTCGTTGCGGTGATAGTCGATGAACGGGTTACTCTTTCCTTCGAAGTCCACCATCGGCTCGCCAGAGGTGGACTTCACCGCGTCCTCGCGACTCTCGTTGGTGGAGGTGGCGATGTTTTTCACCAGCGACAATTCCAGTGCCGGATTGCGAACTTGGGGGATGACACGTACACGAGTTGCAGCCATTACTCTTCTCCGAACAGGTTATCGACCGCTTTCCCCAGTTGGGTGACCGGGTCAGACAAATCGAACAGGATGTCAAAATGGTTTCGGTTTGAAACTTCGAAAAGTTCAACCGGCACACCATGTTGCGCCAGACGTTCCGCATGTTCAGCGCTTTGCCGTTTGAACTCCGACGTTTCGTGCTCGCCCCAGCACACGACGGAGGGCGCGACGTGCCGCACCGGAAGAAATGCCGGGCTTACCGCCCTGGCTTGAATCAGATCCAGCTTCAGCGGTGCGTTGATATACGTATGCGTGATCGGACACAGGTCGTAAATCCCCGAGATCAGGAGATATCCCGAGAGCCGCCGTATATCCGCCGGCGCCCAGTCCATCGTGGCGAGCATTGCCGCAAGATGGGCCCCCGCCGAACTGCCTGCCAATACGAACGAGGTGTCGGGATACTCGTGTGCAATCGTGCGAAGCGCCGAGCCGCATTGGGCGGCGATGTGCGCGATCGATGCGTCGGGCGCGAGCGTGTAGTTGATCGACGCGTATGCGATTCCCCGCTCGAGGAGTTCGCCCGCGGGAAAGCACGATTCGTCGGCGGAGAGTTCTTGCCAGTATCCACCGTGGATAAAGACCAGCATCTTGCGGCGACCCGGCATGTCGGGCTCGAACACGATGACGTATTCGTCGGGCGATGGCCCGTAGGACAACCGCCGGCCGGGAAGGGTATCCAGCACTTCCGCGCTTTTGCTGGCGTACGCGGCGACGGCGTCACGATAGTTCGGCGCGGCGGAACTCGGTGAGTATTCCCGGTCAAGCGAGAAATGTGCGGGGTGTTCAAACATTCGCGGCTCCTGAATGAACAAAATTCTAGGGCCCCGGTCTCGGTTTTTCTTTTCTCTTTTTCCTCGGCGGGCCGGGTAGACTGATAAAATTTGTCCGGCTCGAGTCGAAATGAGACAAGATTTGCCGATATGTTCGAAGAAAGGGATAACCCTTACCATTTTCACGTAGCAAGAGGCAGCCATGAAGCCCGTATCCCTGAGTCCGGCGGACATCCAGATCCTGACGCACCTCCAGTCGGACCCTCGCATGTCGATGGCCGCGCTGGCCGAGGCAACCAACAGTTCCCTGTCGCCCTGCTGGCGGCGCGTCAAGCGGATGGAGGAGACGGGGGTCATCGCGGGCTATCACCTCGACCTGGACCGCAAGGCGCTCGGCCTGGGAATCGATGCGTTCGTGTTCGTCAAGATCTCGTCGCACCGGGAGTCGGACGCGGTCGAGTTCGAACAAGCGCTGCAAACTGTTGACCAGGTCCTGTCCTGTTACATCCTTTCCGGCGTCGAGGATTATCTGCTCAGAGTGGTTGCGGCCGACCTCGACAGCTTTGCCGACTTCAGCAGAAGAAAACTGGCGGCGCTGCCTCATGTGAGGGAAGTAAGAAGTGCATTCGTGATGCATACCATCAAGGAAGCGCACAACCTGCCATTGCCGGGCTAGTCGGTGGGACGAGCGAATCGATCGATTCGTGTCGGGTCATGGCGAAAACCGCGAGCCGTTCGTCCGGGCCGTGTCGACCGATTCGCTATTCAAAAGGCGCTGCAGGCCGGGTTGATGCGTCCATGAAGAGGGACGACGGATGATGGCCGGTTTTGGCTGCTCAAGCGGCTGACACGGTTCCTCGCCGAGACGTGTCTGAACGGCTTCCATTGCGCTCAGGTCAAACCGAACGATGCAGCTCCCGGTGGCGGTACCGTTAATATTCAGTACATCAAATAAATTGTCGAATCGTCATGGCCGGGCGCGGCCATGTATGCATGCGCAACCGGCCTGCAGCCGGACGACGAGCGTTATGCGTCGTGCCGCCGCGACGCGTTTCTCAGGACGAGCGTCATCAGCTGCCGGCGCGAATCGACGCCGAGCTTCGCAAATGCGCGCTTCGCGTACGTGTCGACGGTGGACGTCTTGAGCCCCATCGACTGCGCGATCGCGGCCGAGGTCATGCCCTGGATGAACGACGCGCACACGTGCAGCTCGCGCGCGGTCAGCCGTTCCTGCCATTCCGGCAGCCATTGCGCGACGTGATCGAGATCGAGTTCGTCGCACTCGCTGCCGTCGGCCGACACCGCGCCGAGCAGCCGCTTGTGCGCGGACGCCAGCGGCAGCACCACCTGCGACAGCTGCTTCAGCAGGCTCAACTCCTTCAATGAAAACGGCGGCAGCCGCCGCGAGCGCGCGATCGAGATCGAATAGCGCGTGCCGAGCGTGACGCCGGCGATCACGCATTCGTCGTGGATGTCGCCGCTGTCGAAGAACTGATGGCGGATCTCGCTCGCGACGCGTTGCGCGGACACCTGGACGAGCTGCATGTCGCTTTCGCTGTCGATGGCCGCGTAGGTCGCATCGTCGCTCGCATAGCTCCGGTAGTAGTGACGCATCACCTGCGTGACGAGTTCGGGCTCGCGGCCGAAGCTGCCGATCCAGCCGACGCTGCGCCGGCCCGACGGCGCGACCCGTTCGTAGTCGAGGTGCACCGCGTCGAAGTCGGCATAGCGCACGAGCGTGTCGTAGACGGCGCGCATGAACTGCGGCGTGCCGACGGCCTGCGCGATATCGCCCAGCGTTTCCGTCACGAATGCGACGTGACTCAGCGGCAGATCGGGGGAGGGGAGCGCAGCGTCCATGGCCTCGGGTATCGGGAAATTTCAGGTGGCGCTACTCGTATCACGACGATTTTCGATTGCCTAGATGGGAATCCACTCAAACGGCCCCGGTACACGACCTCGCTTGTCCCGGTTTTCGGGACTGACGGTACGAATCGCGATCTCTACATTGACCCCTGTGCCGAAACCGTCTGACGGCGTTGCCGCAAGTCCACCCGAGTGTGGCGCAACGGCCGATTACAACTCTCTGGAGATCCCCATGCGTGTCCGATTTCGCTGTCGTCCGGCCGTCCGTGCCATGTTCGTCATGTCGGCGAGCCTTGCCGCCGCGGCAAGCCTGCCGGTGCATGCCGGCGATGCCAACCTGAACGTCTACAACTGGTCCGAATACATCGCGAAGGACACGGTGCCGGTGTTCGAGAAACAGGCGGGCATCAGGGTCCGCTACGACAGCTACGACAGCGACGACACGCTGCAGACCAAGCTGCTGGCCGGCAGCTCGGGCTACGACATCGTCGTGCCGACGTCGAACTATCTCGCGCAGCAGATCCAGGCCGGCGTGTACCAGAAGCTCGACAAGTCGAAGCTGCCGAATCTCGCGAACCTCGACCCGGTGCTGATGAAGATGGTCGCGAAGGCCGATCCCGGCAACCAGTACGGCATACCGTGGGCGTGGGGCACGACGGGCATCGGCTACAACGTCGAGGCCGTCAGGAAGCGGCTCGGCGACAGCGCGCCGACCGACAGCTGGGCGCTGCTGTTCGACCCGGCGAACGCGGCGAAGCTGAAAGGCTGCGGCATCTCGCTGCTCGACGCGCCGGACGCCGCGTTCGCGGCGGCGCTGCAGTACCTGGGCAAGGATCCCGAGAGCAAGAACCCGGCCGATTACCAGGCGGCCTACGACGTGCTGAAGAAGATCCGCCCGTACGTCACGCAGTTCAGCTCGGCCGGCTATGCGGACGACCTGGCGAACAACGATGTGTGCGTCGTGCTCGGCTGGTCGGGCGACGTCGGCATTGCGCGGCGACGCACGCTGGACGCGAAGCGCGCGTACGAGATCCGCTATGTGAATCCGAAGGAAGGCGGCCTGCTGTGGTTCGACGTGATGGCAATCCCTAAGGATGCGCCGCATCCGGAAGCCGCGCTGAAGTGGATCAACTACATCGAGGACCCGAAGACCAACGCGGCGATCACGAACGAGATCTTCTACCCGAGCGCCAACAAGGCCGCGCGCCCGTTCGTGACACCGGCGATCGTGCAGGACCCGAGCATCTACCTGTCCGACGCCACGATCGCGAAGACGTCGCTCGCGATGCCGCGCAGCGCCGACATCGCGCGGATGCAGAACCGCCTGTGGCTGCAGTTGAAGTCGGGCGGTTGAGGGAGGCGGCCATGAACCACACCCTGCCCGATGCGCCGGCCGCGGCCGGCGCCACCCGCGCGACGAACGACGCGTTCGTCCGCATCGAAAACGTCGTGAAGAAATTCGGCGACAGCACGGCCGTCGACAACGTGAACCTGACGATCGCGAAGAACGAGCTGTTCGCGCTGCTCGGCAGCTCAGGC
>NZ_JAIZSA010000027.1:0-96994 GCF_020419825.1 Burkholderia sp. AU30198
CATCCACTACTACAATCACCAACGCATCAAGACCAAACTAAAAGGGCTGAGTCCCGTGCAATACAGGACTCAGCCCTCATCAGCTTAACCGTCGGTTCCGACCATCCAACTTCCTGGGGTCAGTTCAGAAGGGGCCGCCCGTTTTTCGTCCGACGCCGTGCGCGTTACAGCACGTAGCGCGACAGGTCTTCGTCCTGCGACACTTCGCCGAGCGCGCGGTCGATATACTTCGCGTCGATCGTCACGCGTTCGCCCGCATGGTTGCCGGCCGAGAACGACACTTCCTCGAGCAGTTTCTCGATCACCGTGTACAGCCGGCGCGCACCGATGTTCTCGGTCTTCTCGTTGACCGCATAGGCAATCTCCGCGAGACGGCGGATGCCGTCCTCGGCGAATTCGAGTTGCACGTCTTCGGTCGCGAGCAGTGCCTGGTACTGCTTGACGAGGCTGGCGTCGGTCGCGACGAGGATCGCTTCGAAATCGTTCACCGACAGCGAGTCGAGCTCGACGCGGATCGGGAAGCGACCCTGCAGTTCGGGGATCAGGTCGCTCGGCTTCGCGAGATGGAACGCGCCGCTTGCGATGAACAGGATGTGATCGGTCTTCACCATCCCGTACTTCGTGTTGACAGTCGTGCCTTCGACGAGCGGCAGCAGGTCGCGCTGCACGCCCTGGCGCGACACTTCGCCGCCGCTGCCTTCGTTGTTGCGCGACGTGATCTTGTCGATCTCGTCGAGGAACACGATGCCGTTCTGCTCGACGTTCTGCACGGCCTTCGTCTTCACTTCCTCTTCGTTGAGCATCTTCGCCGCTTCCTCGTCGGTCAGCAGCTTCAGCGCTTCCTTGATCTTCACCTTGCGGCGCTGCTTCTTGCCGCTGCCGAGGTTCGAGAACATCGAGCGGATCTGCTCGGTCATCTCTTCCATCCCCGGCGGCGCCATGATGTCCATGCCGGCCGACGGCTGCTCGAGGTCGAGCTCGACTTCCTTGTCGTCGAGCTGGCCTTCGCGCAGGCGCTTGCGGAAGGTCTGGCGCGTCGCGTTGTTGTCGTCGTTCGCGTGCTCGGCGTTGCCGCCGAAGCCCACCGCGCGCGGTTGCGGCAGCAGGATGTCGAGGATGCGGTCTTCCGCCTGGTCGGTCGCCTTGCTGCGCACCTTGCGCATCTCGGTTTCGCGCGTCTGCTTGACCGAGATATCGATCAGGTCGCGCAGGATGCTGTCGACGTCGCGGCCGACATAGCCGACTTCGGTGAACTTGGTCGCTTCGATCTTGATGAACGGCGCATCGGCGAGCTTCGCGAGGCGGCGCGCGATTTCGGTCTTGCCGACACCCGTCGGCCCGATCATCAGGATGTTCTTCGGCGTGATTTCCTGGCGCAGCGGGTCGGCGACCTGCTGGCGGCGCCAGCGGTTGCGCAGCGCGACCGCGACGGCCTTCTTGGCCTTCGCCTGGCCGATGATGTGCTTGTCGAGTTCCGAGACGATCTCGGCAGGGGTCATGGTGCTCATGGTGCGGTCCTTACTCGATCGTTTCGATGATGCGGTTGTGGTTCGTATAGATGCACATGTCGCCGGCGATCTTGAGCGACTTCTCGACGATCTCGCGCGGCGACAGCTCGGTGTTCTCCGCGAGCGCGCGGGCTGCTGCCTGCGCATACGCACCGCCCGAGCCGATCGCGCAGATGCCTTCTTCGGGGTCGAGCACGTCGCCGTTGCCGGTGATCACGAGCGTGGTGGTGGCGTCGGCCGTGATCAGCATCGCCTCGAGGCGGCGCAGCATCCGGTCGGTGCGCCAGTCCTTCGCGAGCTCGACGGCCGCGCGGGTCAGGTTGCCCTGGTGCTTCTCGAGCTTCGCCTCGAAGCGGTCGAGCAGCGAGAACGCATCGGCGGTGCCGCCCGCGAATCCGACCAGCACCTGGTTGTTGTAGATCCGCCGCACTTTCCGCGCGCCACCCTTCATGACGATGTTGCCGAGGGTTACCTGGCCGTCGCCGCCGAGCGCGACCTTGTCGCCGCGTCGGACCGAAACGATGGTCGTGCCGTGAAATTGCTCCATCTGCGTTCCTTGAGAAAAACGGGGAAGAGTCGGGCGGCGCGAGGCGCCGCTGCGTAACTCGCAGTGCGCCGGGAAGCGGCCCGGCGCGCGTCCGTTTCATTTTAGGGCGGGCGCCGGGATATCAAGAGGCGGGAGGCAAATCGGCGGCCGGTGGGGAACCGGTGCCGGAAAAACAAAAAGCGCGCGGCAGGCCGCGCGCTTTCGGGAAGCAGCGTGTCTGAGCGGAACGCCGCTCGATCAGTCGCCGAACAGCTTCTGGCGCAACTCGCGGCGCTCCTGCGCCTCGAGCGACAGCGTGGCGGTCGGACGCGCGAGCAGGCGCGGAATGCCGATCGGCTCGCCGGTTTCCTCGCACCAGCCGTAATCGCCGGAATCGATGCGGGCGAGCGACTGCTGAACCTTCTTGAGGAGCTTGCGTTCGCGATCGCGCGTACGCAGCTCGAGCGCGTGCTCTTCCTCGATCGTCGCGCGATCGGCGGGATCGGGCACGATCACCGTCTCGCGCAGGTTCTCGGTCGTCTGGCCTGCATTCTTGAGGATGTCCGCCTGCAACTGTTCGAGCCGATTTTTGAAGAAGGCGAGCTGATCCTCATTCATGTAATCCTTGTCGCTCATCTTCAGGATTTCGGCTTCGGTCAAGAGTTTCTTCGTCATCTGCTTGCTTCTTCAATGTGCGGCAAATCAAGAGATATTGCCTGCACTTTGGGATTACCCGCAACCGCGCTTGCAATCATTTGCGATTTGCCGCCGCGGGGCCGAAAGCCTCTGGAAAACCGGTTCTCAAATACCAGGATAGGCCTGGCGCGGAGTTGCGCGCGCTGCGAACCGGTGTGCTGCGCGGCACATCGCATCGACCGCGGCCGGGAGGCGGATGGGCGATCCGGCGCGGTTGCGATGCCCGGAAAACTGGTTCAGCAAGAACCGGGCCTATTTGTTGCCGTACTCCAGCGGGCACGTATTGTAACTGAATCGCAAGCGGGCGCCGTATCGGGTCGATCCCCGTCGGCTGCGCCAATATCTAGAAAATATAACGCGCAAATCGCGAAAAAGCGATGACGGCGAAACCCTGCCCGGAAAGGGCGCCCCGCGGCCGCCGCAGCCGCCCGCGAGGCGGCCGTGCGGGCGGGGGTGCGACGGTTGCCGGTTCGCGTCAGGCGAGGCAGGCGTCGAGGCCGTCGGTGATCAGGTCCTGCGGCAGATCGACGCCGATGAACACCATCTTGTTGGTCTTCTTCTCGACCGGCAGCCACTTCGACGCGAGGTCGCTGCCCATCATCTGGTGCACGCCCTGGAACACGACCTTGCGGTCGACGCCCTTCATGTACAGCACGCCCTTGTAGCGCAGCATCCGCTCGCCGTAGATCTGCAGGATGCCGCCGAGGAAGTCTTCCAGCTTGTTCGGGTCGAACGGGCGGTCGTTGCGGTACACGAACGACTTGATCTTGTCGTCGTGGTGCGCGTGGTGATGATGGTGATGGCCATGGTCGTGATCGTGCGCGCATTGACCGTGATCGTGGTCGCAATGGGCGTGATCGTGATCATGGTCGTGATCGTGGTGCTGGTGCGCGTGATCGTCTTCGGCCAGGAAGTCGGGGTCGATCTCGAGCTTCGCGTTCAGGTTGAAGCCGCGCAGGTCGAAGATTTCCTTGATCTCGGCCTCGCCGAAGTTCACGACCTTGATCGCGGCCTTCGGGTTCATGTGCATCAGGCGATGCTTGAGGCCAGCCACCGTCTGGTCGTCGACCAGGTCCGACTTCGTGATGAACAGGCGATCGGCGAAACCGACCTGGCGCTGCACGACTTCGTGCTCGTCGAGCTGCGCGTTCGCGTGCTTCGCGTCGACCAGCGTGATGACCGCGTCGAGCAGGAAATCGTCGGCGATCTCGCTGTCGATGAAGAAGGTCTGCGCGACCGGGCCCGGGTTCGCGAGGCCGGTGGTTTCGATCACGATGCGGTCGAAGTCGAGCTTGCCTTCGCGCTTCTTCGCGGCGAGATCGCCGAGCGTGCGCGCGAGGTCGCCGCGGATCGTGCAGCAGATGCAGCCGTTGCTCATCTGGATGATCTGCTCGTTCGAATCCTGGATGAGGATTTCGTTGTCGATGTTTTCTTCGCCGAACTCGTTCTCGATCACGGCGATCTTCATGCCGTGCTGTTCGTTCAGGATGCGCTTGAGCAGCGTCGTCTTGCCGCTGCCGAGGAAGCCGGTGAGGATGGTGACGGGAGTGGCCATGTCAATCGCCTGTGGTTCGTGAATCGGGGTCAAAACCAGGATGTGCGTCGCGCCCGCGGCTTTGCCGGCCGGGGCGCACAACCATCCATTGAAACATACCTGTCAAGCCCTCGCCCGTTGTCCGAACGACAGGCGGGAGCGCGGATCCGCCGGGCGCAACGCGCGTGCCGGCGGTGGGTTACGCGCGTAGATCGGGGCGATCAGACGATTTGCAACAGCAGGCCCTTCAGATATTCACCTTCCGGGAATGCCGCGAGCAGCGGGTGATCGACGCCCGCGCCGAGCCGCTTCAGGATGCGCGCGTCGACCTTCGCGTCGGCGGCGGCGCCCGCGACGATCTTCTGGAACAGGTCCATGTCGATCGCGCCCGAGCACGAGTACGTGAACAGCAGGCCGCCCGGACGCAGCAGCTTGAAGCCGCTCAGGTTGATGTCCTTGTAGGCGCGCGCCGCGCGATCGACGCTGTCGCGGGTCGGCGCGAACTTCGGCGGATCGAGCACGATCAGGTCGAAACGCTCGCCTTCGTCGACGAGGCGGCGCAGCGTCTTGAATGCGTCGGCGTCGAGCCAGGTCGCGCGTTCGGCGTCGAAACCGTTGGCGACCACGTTCTGCTGCGCGAGCGCGAGCGCATCGCCCGACGAGTCGATCGACACGACGCGCTTCGCCCCGCCCTTGAGCGCCGCGAGCGAGAAGCCGCCCGTGTAGCAGAAGCAGTTCAGCACGTCGCGATCGGCCGCGTACTGCGCGACCAGCGCGCGGTTGTCGCGCTGGTCGACGTAGAAGCCCGTCTTGTGGCCGTTCGGCACGTCGACGTGATAGCGCACGCCGTTTTCGTTCGAGATCAGCGTCGCGGGCGGCGCATCGCCGGCCAGCACGCCGGTGGTTTGTTCGAGCCCTTCCTTGTCACGGATCGACACGTCCGAGCGCTCGTAGACGTTCGGGCAATCCGTGGCGCCGACCAGCGCCTTGACGATCGCGTCCTTCCACGCTTCGACGCCGGCCGCCATGAACTGGCAGACGAGCTGGCCGCGCGGCGTCGCGCCGGCTTCCGCGGTGTCCGCGATGTAGTAATCGACGATCAGGCCCGGCAGGCCGTCGGCTTCGCCGAACACGAGGCGCACCGCGCCCGTGTTCGACACCATCGTCGTGCGGTGCGCGACCGCGCGCTGCACGCGGCGCTTGAAGAACGCGTGGTCGATCGGCTCGTTCTCGTCGAAGCTCCACACGCGCACGCGGATCTGCGATTGCGGGCTGTACGCGCCGCGCGCGAGGAAGCGGCCGTCGTGCGCGCGCACGATCACGGTCGCGCCGGGCGCGGGCTTGCCGTCGACGCGGTCGATCGCATTGGCGTAGATCCACGGATGGCGGCGCAGCAGCGATTTTTCCTTGGACGGCTTGAGGGTGACGGTTTGCATGATGAGATCGAAAGGGGCCGTGC
This sequence comes from Burkholderia sp. AU30198, assembly GCF_020419825.1. Taxonomy (NCBI): domain Bacteria; kingdom Pseudomonadati; phylum Pseudomonadota; class Betaproteobacteria; order Burkholderiales; family Burkholderiaceae; genus Burkholderia; species Burkholderia sp. AU30198. The sequence continues at coordinate 5,724 of NZ_JAIZSA010000027.1, forward strand.
GCGAAGCCGACCGTGGCCGGTCGCCGCGCGCGGCGGGTAACACGGGACGCGCGTCAGTCGCGCTTCTTCGCGCGCGGATGCGCGCTGTCGTAAATCTTTGCGAGATGCTGGAAGTCGAGCGACGTATAGACCTGCGTCGCGGAGACGCTCGCGTGGCCGAGCAGTTCCTGCACCGCGCGCAGGTCGCCGCTCGACTGCAGCACGTGCGTTGCGAACGAGTGACGCAGCACGTGCGGATGGACGTTGGCGGGGATGCCCGCGGTGAGCGCCGCGCGCTTCACGCGCTCGCGCACGACGCCCGGCGACATCCGGTTGCCGCGCACGGACACGAACAGCGGATGCGGATCGTGCTTCACGAATTCGCCGCGCACCGCGAGCCACGCGTTCAGCGCGTCGATCGCCTTGCGGCCGACCGGCACCTTGCGCTCCTTGTTGCCCTTGCCGCGCACGGTGACTTCGGCTTCGGCGAGATCGAGCCAGCCGACCGAGCGGTAGCCGTCGGCCTGCGTGTACCTCACGTCGAGCCCGATCAGCTCGGCGAGGCGCAGCCCCGACGAATAGAACAGCTCGAGGATCGCGTGATCGCGGATGCCTTCGGTCGTGCCGGCGAGCGGCGCGTCCATCAACGCCGATGCGTCGTCGACCGACAGCGCTTTCGGCAAGGTCTTCGCGCGTTTCGGCGCGCGCACCGCGGCGACCGGGTTCGCGGGCATCTCGATGCGCTGCGCGAGCCAGCGGTAGAACGCGCGCCACGCGGACAGCCGGTGCGAGATCGACCGTGCGGACAACCCGCCTGAATGTGCGCGCGCGACCGCGCCGCGCATGTCGGCGGCCGTCAGCGCTTCGAGCGGCCGGCCGTTCGCGAGCTTCTTCAGCTCGTCGAGTTCGTGCGTGTATCCGCGCAGCGTGTGTTCCGACAGCTGCCTGACGTGCTTCAGGTTCGACAGGTAGGCGGCAATCGGATCGTCGGTCATCGCGGGCGGAAGGATCAGTGCGGCAGCAGGCGCGTGAGCGCGGCGCTCGCGAGCGTCGCGATCTGCGCGAGGAAATCGGTGGCCATCCCGTCGTGGAAGCGGCGCGGGTCGGGCGAACCGAGCACGAGCAGGCCGAACGCGGGCGCATCGGTGCCGGCGAGCGGCGCACGCAGCGCGAGTAGCGCGACCGATGCGGCCGAGCCATCGCCGGCCGGCGGGGCGGCTTCCACGCCATCCGCCGCATTCGCGGCCGATGCGGCGACCGCGGGTGTGAGCCACTGCGCGGCCTCGAAGCCGGTGTTCGCGCCGCAGTACGGCGTCGACAGCCCATTCGTGAACAGGCGCACTTCCTCGCCGACCTGGCGCGCGAAGTCGGCCTGCGAATAGGTGTCGGCGACGTCCCACACGCGCAGCGCGGTTTGCGGCACGTCGAACACGTCGGCGATGCCATCGGCGATCGTGCGCGGCAGCGCGTACGGATCGCGTTCCGCGATCACGCGCGCGGTCCAGCGGCTGAACTTCGCGGACAGGCTGTCGTTCTCGTGGCCGTAGCGCACGAGTTCGGCGAGCCGGCGCTCGAGATGCTTGTTCTTGTCGCGCAGCATCTCCATCTGCCGCTCCTGCAGCGAGATCGCGGCCTTGCCGTGCGGGTTCGCGAGACGGATCGTCGCGAGCAGTTCGGCGTGCTGCGCGAAGAATTCGGGATTGGCGAGCAGGTAGTCGGCGACTTCGCGATCGTTCATGTGGCTGGAGCGTTCAGTTATCAAGGACGTTGCAGGGTCAGGCGTGCAGGTCGATCTCGCCTTCGAACACGGTGGCGGCGGGCCCGGCCATCATCAGCGCGGCGGCTTCGTCGCGCGCGCCGTCCCAGCTGATCGTCAGCGTGCCGCCGTGCGTGTGCACGGTCACCGGCGAATCGAGCAGGCCGCGCCGGATGCCGGCCGCGACCGCCGCGCACGCGCCGGTGCCGCACGCGAGCGTCTCGCCCGCCGCGCGTTCGTATACGCGCAGCTTCACTTCGCTGCGCGACACGATCTGCATGAAGCCGGCGTTCACGCGCTCCGGGAAGCGCGCATGGTGCTCGATCAGCGGGCCTTCTTCGAGCACCGGATAGGCCTCGGTGTCGTCGACGACCTGCACCGCATGCGGGTTGCCCATCGTCACCGTCGAAATCCAGCGCGTCGCACCGCCGACGTCGAGCGGCCACAGCGTGTCGTGGCCCTCGGTGCGGCCGTCGAGGCCCGCTGCATCGAACGGCACCTGCGCCGGCGTGAACACGGGCGCGCCCATGTCGACGACGACTTCGCCGTTGTCCTGCATCGTCAGTGTGATCAGGCCCTTCATCACCTGCACGCGGACGCTGCGCTTGTCGGTCAGGCCGCGGTCGCTGACGAACTTCACGAAGCAGCGTGCGCCGTTGCCGCAGTGTTCGACCTCGCCGCCGTCGCAATTGAAGATCCGGTACTTGAAATCGGCGCCGTCGACGGTCGGTTTTTCGACGAGCAGCAACTGGTCGGCGCCGATGCCGAAGTGGCGGTTGGCGAGCGCACGCACTTGCGCTTCGGTGAGCGGCGGCAATGCGCGCGAATAGCCGTCGAGCACGACGAAGTCGTTGCCCGCGCCGTGCATCTTGGTGAACGAGAGTTTCACTGGGTCCGGATTTCCATGGCGAACAAGGCGGTCAGCGCGGCGTTCGCGATGCCGCGCCATCCGGGGCGGTGTCGTTCGTCGTGCTGATCTCAACCGCAAATGATACATGCAGCTGACAGGGGCGTCCTGCGCGGGCGGGGGCGGGTGGCGCTTTCACGGTCTTGCCCGGGGATTGGACGGTCATTTCGCGGTGAGCGTGAGCAGCAACTGGCGTCTGACGTTCAGTTTCGAGGGCGCCGATGCCGTTTTGGTCGATTACCAGGACTACCACCGAGGTGATTCAAGCGATGACTCGCATCTTCAATCCGCCGCATCCAGGCGAAGCGCTGCGCGACGACGTGCTGCCGGCATTCGGCCTGACCGTCACCGAGGCCGCGGCGCAACTCGGCGTCACGCGTGCGGCGCTATCGCGCATTCTGCATGGTCACACTGGGATTTCACCGGAAATGGCGTTGCGTATCGAGGCGTGGCTCGGCGAGGAGAACGGCGGTCGAGCGGATCTGTGGCTCGCACAGCAATCTGCTTACGACTTGTGGCAGGCGCGCGCATGACGGCGCGCCCGCGGGCACTGCTCAGTACAGGCTGGGCTCGCCAGGCGGGCGTGTCTTGAAGCGCTTGTGGACCCAGTAATACTGCTCGGGCATCAGCGGGATCTGTTCCTCGAGGAATTCGTTCATCCGCCGCGCGTCGAGATCGTCGTCGCCGGTCGGGTAGTTGGCCCACGGCTTGAAGACCTTCAGACGGTAGCCCTTGTAGTTCGGCAGCACCTCGCCGATAAAGGGCAGAACCTGCGCGTGGCCGGTCTTGGCGAACCGGCCGACCGCCGTCAGCGTGCAGGCGGGTATGCCGAAGAAGGGTACGAACGTCGAGTTGCGCAACCCGTAATCCATGTCTGCACCCAGCATCACCGGCTTGCGGTCGCGCAGCCAGCGCAGCACGGTACGCGCGCTGTCGGCGCGGCTCGCCAGCTCCGCGCCGAAGCGGCTGCGGCCGGCTTTGGCCGCGGCTTCGATTTCCGGGCTCTTCATCGGCGTGTAGAGCGAGCCGCACGTCCGGCCGAGGGCGAGATTGATCGCCATCGAGCCGGCTTCGATGCCGACGAAATGGAAGCCGAGCAAGAGGGTCGGCGGCATGTCCGGATCGCTGAGGTCGACCTCGCTCTCGACCGTAAACAGCTTGCGGTAGGCCTGTTCCGACGCGAACCACTGGTAGCTGCGCTCGACGTAGCTGCGGATCGCATGGCGGAAATGCTGCCCGGCGACTTCCTCGCGCCGCTCGTCGCTCCAGTCCGGGAAGCAGAGTTTCAGATTGGTGTGTACGATGCGCTTTCGCCGGCTGGGGATCTGGTAGAGCAGCCAGCCGAGACCATCGCCGAACCGTGCGGTCAGGCCGTACGGCAACCGGGCGAGCAGTTTCAGCAAGCCAATGGCGAGGTGCGTGCCTAGACGACCTAGCATGCGAAACCTCCGTGGAACCGGTTGGCCGGCGCGTTGCGAACAGGTAGGTAAGACAGCGGAAGATGCAGCACGGGTGGCGCTCTGTGACAATTCAGGAAAGCCGCTATAATACGGGCTTCGCCGAGTTAACTGACAACTTGCGGGGCGAAGCCGGTTGGCGTGACACACGCTGCCCGGTCCTGGTAATCCGCTAAAGCGTCGCCGCTTCAGGCCCAACGAAGCTGGCTACGTGAAACCGACCGTAACCACACAGGAGCCTGAAAAAGTGGCAAACGATTATCTCTTCACGTCCGAATCCGTCTCCGAAGGCCATCCGGACAAGGTCGCGGACCAAATCTCGGACGCGATCCTCGACGCCATCCTCGAGCAAGACAAGTATTCCCGCGTTGCGGCGGAAACGCTGTGCAACACGGGTCTCGTCGTTCTGGCCGGTGAAATCACCACGACGGCCAACATCGACTACATCCAGATCGCGCGCGACACGATCAAGCGCATCGGCTACGACAACACCGACTACGGCATCGACTACAAGGGTTGCGCGGTGCTCGTCGCGTACGACAAGCAGTCGCCGGACATCGCCCAGGGCGTCGATCGTGCACACGACGACAACCTCGACCAGGGCGCGGGCGACCAGGGTCTGATGTTCGGTTACGCGTGCGATGAAACGCCCGAACTGATGCCGCTGCCGATCCACCTGTCGCACCGTCTCGTCGAGCGCCAGGCCAGCCTGCGCCGCGACGGCCGCCTGCAATGGCTGCGCCCGGACGCGAAGTCGCAGGTGACGATCCGCTACGTCGACGGCAAGCCGCATTCGATCGACACCGTCGTGCTGTCGACGCAGCACGCACCGGACATCGAACTGCCCGCGCTGCGCGAAGCCGTGATCGAGGAAATCATCAAGCCGACGCTGCCGGCCGACCTGATCAAGGGCGACATCAAGTTCCTGGTGAACCCGACCGGCCGGTTCGTGATCGGCGGCCCGCAGGGCGACTGCGGCCTGACCGGCCGCAAGATCATCGTCGATACCTACGGCGGTGCCGCACCGCACGGCGGCGGCGCGTTCTCGGGCAAGGATCCGTCGAAGGTCGACCGTTCGGCTGCGTACGCAGGCCGCTACGTCGCGAAGAACATCGTCGCCGCGGGCCTCGCATCGCGCGCGCTGATCCAGGTGTCGTACGCGATCGGCGTCGCCGAGCCGACCTCGGTGATGGTCAACACGTTCGGCACGGGCCGCGTGTCGGATGCGGTGATCACGAAGCTCGTGCGCGAGCATTTCGACCTGCGTCCGAAGGGCATCATCAAGATGCTCGACCTGCTGCGCCCGATCTACGAGAAGACCGCTGCTTACGGCCACTTCGGCCGCGAAGAGCCGGAATTCTCGTGGGAAGCGACCGACAAGGCGCTCGCCCTGGCCGAAGCGGCCGGCGTCGAGCCGACGGCACGCGTCGCGTAAGCGTCGTTCGCCCGAAATGAAAAACCCCGGCAATGCCGGGGTTTTTTTATGGGTTCCGATCACCGGGGTAATCGGACATGCGGGCAGTGGCGCGACGGCGATCGTCGCGCGCGGTGCCCGCCGGCGTGCGCTCAGCGCGCGACGAACCCGAACCAGCCGTTGCTGGCCGCGAGGCGGCGCGGGCGGTTGACGCGGCGCTGCGGGCCGAGCGCGCGGCGCAGCGCGAGTGCGCGCAGCGACGACGGCTTCTGCAGCAGCGAGCGCAGGCCGGCACGGCGCGAGAACGCCTGCGCGCTCATCATCGAGAAAAATGCGTGGAACCACGCACGGATGCCGTCCAGCCGGCTGTGTGCGGGCGTACGCTCGGCCAGCGCCTGCGTGCGTGCGCGGTGATGGCGCAGCGAGCGGGCAGGAGCGGGCGGCACAACGCGCTTCGCAGCGCGGCTGAGACGGGAAGTCAGACGGAATGGCATGTGAACGATGCTTCGCTTGTATGGATGGCGCCCTGAAGAGCGCACTGGTATGAACGGCCTCGGATGGCGCAACGGATCTTACCGAAACTCGCTGCGCGCCGCGCCCGCCAGAATTGACAGGCCGCGACAGGCTACAGGGGATTCATGACGGGCAAAAGTCGCGATAAACCCTTGTGCCACAAGGCGTGTGCCGCATACCGCCTGTCGGTGAGGCCAGCGCCGCGCCGCACAGTTCCCTTGAGCCGGATCAAATCCTCGATTGGCATGCCCCTGCGCACGACAATGGTGCTGTTCGCGGCATCCGGCGCCGATTTACAATCGTCACATTCACACAATAAACGTCTGGCATCCCATGTCGTCTCCATTGCAGTCGGAATCGATCCGCGCGCAAGTCGCGGAATTGCGCGAGCGCGGCTTCGTCGTCGCGCGTGGCCTCGTCGGCGAGGAACAATGCGCGGCGCTCAGGCAGGTTGCGGAGCGCCAGTTGCGGGAGGCTGCCGAGCCGATCGAGTTCGAGGCGGACCTGCGCTATCCGGGCGCGCCCGAGTCCAAGCATGCGCCGGGCGGGCATACGGTGCGGCGGCTGCTCGATGCGTACTCGCGCGATCCGGCCTTCGCCGAGCGTGCGATCGCCCCCGAAATCGGCGCGTGGATGCGCGAGTATTTCGGTGAAGAACCCGTGCTGTCGCGCGCGCATCACAACTGCATGATGACGAAGCACCCCGCGTACGGCAGCCTGACCGGCTGGCATCGCGATTTCCGCTACTGGTCGTTCGCGCGTCCGGACATGGTGTCGGTGTGGCTCGCGCTCGGGCCGGAAACGAACGAGAACGGCGCACTGTGGCTCGTGCCGGGGTCGCATACGGCCGAATTCGGGCCGGAAGCGTTCGACGATGCGAAGTTCTTCCGCAGCGACCTGCCGGCGAACAAGAAAATGATCGATGCGGCCACGTGCCCGTCGCTGCAGACGGGCGACGTCGTGTTCTTCCACAGCAACACGCTGCATTCGGCCGGGCAGAACGGTTCCGACCAGGTGAAGTTCTCGCTCGTGTACACCTATCACGGCGCGAGCAACCGGCCGGTGCCCGGCACGCGCTCGGCGTCGAAACCGGAAGTGCAGTTCTAGGTTCGGATCGGATGGGCGGCGATACCGCCGCGGTCACGCGATGCGGCGCATCGCGGGCGAATGAAGCAACGGGCGGCCTGGCCGCCCGTTTCGTTTGGCGCGGCCCGATCGTGCGACGCGGGCCGTGCGTGCATCGCGCGGCTGCGCGATCAGCGCTTGCTGCCCGGCATCGCGAGGCCGATCAGGCCGACGAACGACGCGACGGCGCCGCCCACGATCAGCAGGATCGTCTTCGTCGCGGGCGAACCGGTGAAGAAGCGCGACACGTTGTCGTTGATCGAATGGAACGACTGGCCGCCGAAATACAGCAGCACGACGCCGCCGACGAGCAGCGCAACCGAGATGACCCGGGACATACCAACCTCGCTGAAACGGTGATTCGAGACGCCGCAGTGTAGGCGACGGCCGCGGCCGCGTCCATTGCCGTGCCGTCGAGCGCGTTCCGGCCGCTTTCGCTACCATAGTCGTCGTATGACTCTTTCGCCGCCGCCGCGCCGTGTGCGCGGCCGGCGCGCGTCCCTTTCCCCGATGTCCTGACGGAACCGACTCATGGCCTACGAAGCAGCTTCCGAACGTTATGCCGACATGCAATACCGCACCTGCGGCAAATCCGGGCTCAAACTGCCCGCGCTGTCGCTCGGCCTGTGGCACAACTTCGGCGATTCGACGCCGATCTCGACGCAGCGCGAGATCCTGCGCACCGCGTTCGACCTCGGCATCAACCACTTCGACCTCGCGAACAACTACGGGCCGCCGTACGGCAGCGCCGAAACCAACTTCGGTCGGCTGCTGAAGGAGGATTTCCGGCCGTATCGCGACGAGCTGCTGATCTCGACGAAGGCCGGCTGGGACATGTGGCCGGGGCCGTACGGCAGCGGCGGCGGGTCGCGCAAGTACGTGCTCGCGAGCCTCGACCAGAGCCTGCAGCGGATGGGGCTCGACTACGTCGACATCTTCTATTCGCACCGCTTCGACGCGCACACGCCGCTCGAGGAAACGGCGGGCGCACTCGCGTCGGCCGTGCAGCAGGGCAAGGCGCTCTACATCGGCATTTCGTCGTATTCGGCGGCGAAGACGCGCGAGATGGCCGAGCTGCTCGCGCAGTACAAGGTGCCGCTGCTGATTCACCAGCCGTCGTACAACCTGCTGAACCGCTGGGTCGAAACCGAACTGCTCGGCACGCTCGACGAGATCGGTACGGGCAGCATCGCGTTCACGCCGCTCGCGCAGGGGCTGCTCACGTCGAAGTACCTGAACGGTGTGCCGGCCGACGCGCGCGTGAACAAGCCGGGCGGCGGCTCGCTGAAGCAGGATCACCTGAGCGCGGACAACCTCGACCAAGTGCGCAAGCTCAACGCGATCGCCGAACGGCGCGGGCAGAGCCTCGCGCAGATGGCACTCGCGTGGGTATTGCGCAATGGCCGCGTGACGTCCGCGCTGATCGGCGCGAGCCGTGCGGAGCAGGTGCGCGAAAACGTCGGCGCGCTGAAGCACCTCGAATTCTCGGCGGAGGAACTCGCGGAGATCGATCGTTACGCGACGGAAGGCGGCATCAATCTGTGGGAAAAGCCGTCCACCGATCAGGCGATCTGACCGGCAGACGCTACGGCATGCGAAACATCGCGTGCCGTATCGATGGCTTGCGCGCAGCACATCGCATCGCTGCGGTGCAGCGATGCGCGCCACCCACGGGGTGCGCCGCTAGATCAGCGCAGGCAGGCCTTCGACGAGCAATACCGCGACGCCGACGCCGAGGATGACGCCCAGCACGCGCAGCAGGTTGTGGCGGAATTCGGTTGCGCACGGCACCGCGCCGAGAAATAGCGCTCCGGCCAGCGCCATCGGAATCAACAGGATGAAGTCGCCGATCGTGAAGTAGGTCGTCATGCGTGTCTCCAAGGTCGACCGGAGTGGGCGCCTGAGCGCTGACTCCGGCCCCATGCCGGGTGTTTCTAGTATTGGTCCGACCCGATTGCGAGCGGGGCGGTCAGTTCGAGTATAGGCAACCGGCAGTGCTTTTCGCTATCCGAACCATTAAAAAATCAGCGGAAAGCCCGGGGAATCACGCATTTTTCCCGCAAGTTGGACGAATGCCTTGCACGTATCTTTCCCGTGCCTTTCGATTGTTGCGGAATCGTCGTATGTGTCCGATGCGTGCCGCCGCACCCGCGGGCGCGGCGGCACGCCCGCTCATGCGCGGTCAGGTTGCACGCGGGCGGCCGGCGCGCGGAACACGAGCGCGAGCCCCGCGACGATCGCGCCCATGCCGGCGAGCGCGAGCGGCTCGGGCCGGTTGCCGAGCCACACGGCATCCATCAGCGTGGTGACGACGGGCACGAGATAGAACAGGCTCGTCACGTTGACGAGATCGCCGCGCTGCATCAACCGGTAGAACAGCAGTTGCGCGATCACCGAAATCACGATGCCGAGCCACAGCAGCGGGATCACGAACGACCAGCTCATGTCGAACGACACCGGCCGGAACGGCACGATCGCCACGCACAGTGCGAGGCCGATCGCATTCTGCAGCGGCAGCACGTCGGCGGGCGCCGCCCGTACGCGCTTTTGCAGCAGCGAGCCGGCGGTCAGCGCGACGAGCGCGGTGAGCGCGCACGCGATGCCCGCGAGCGACAGGCCGCCGTCCCCGGTGCCGCGGAACACGACGAGCGCGAGGCCGGCCAGCGACAGCGCGAGCCCCGCGATGCGCACGGGCTGCCAGCGCCGCTCGACGATCGCGAGCGTGAGGATCGGCTGCACGCCGAGGATCGTCGCGAGCACGCCCGGCGCGATCCCGCGTTCGAGCGCGAGCAGGTAGAAGATCGAATAGCCGCCCATCATCAGCAAGCCGGTCAGTGCGGCCATGCGCCGCTCGCCGCGCGGCGGCAGCCAGCGTTTGCGCAGGAAGGCCAGCCCGAGCAGCACGAGCGATGCCAGCGCGAAACGTGCGGTGAGAAAGACGAACGCGGATGCGTGACGCAGCCCGAGTTCAGCGAAGATCGCGCCGCTGCTCCACAGCAGCACGAAGAGCGACGTCGCGCCATGCGCGGCGAGCGCGCGTTTGAACGAAACCATGTGAATCCACCTGTCGAACGGATCGGAATGTTCCATCCGCGCGCGCAGCAACACGCCGTGCGTCACGACGCACGAATGCAGGCCTGCGGGCGAATGGAAGACGAAACGAAAAGCCGGCTGGTCAGCCGGCGCGTGCCGCCGGAGGGGGCGGCGCGGCGCCAACGAGCGGCGGTGCGACAGGAGGAGGAAGAACCGACGGATGCGCGCACGCCTGCGGCCGCGAGTCGAACTGCGGCCGGGATTTTGCAAGGGCGGACGTGAGCGGATGCATCGTATCGGAATGCGCTAGAACGCGAATGAGCATCAAAGGTAACGCAAGGCTGGCATCGGACGCAACACCTGTCGGTGGCATCGCGTGATGAAGGGCGGAGGGCGGTGCGTGCGCAACGATCGCTGCGCTGGCCGCGTTCAAGGCAGAGGGAAGGCGACGACGGCGTGGCGGGGTTCGGCAACCGCAGTCGCCAGTCGCACGAAATTGCCTGGCGAACCCGCATCGGGCTCACGATGCGCGCGGAGCGTCCGTCACGTGCGCGCCGCGGCGATGCCGGGGATTCGGCGGGCAGTCACATTCGACAGGGTATGATGGGGGGGACCGGGCAGGCAAGCGCCTGCCCGGCGCAGTGGTTGATTGGAGACATTCGACGAATTCGCGGCACTTCGCCTGCTTCTTCTTCTTTTCGTGCTTCGATAAACCGTGAACAATGGGATTACGCGCAACGCTCCGTCGAGAGCGCGCGGATCGTGCATTTGCCGGCCCCCAGCGGGCCGGGTTTCAAGATTCAAGAGTGGGGAACCATCATGCATGTCGGGTCGATTGTCTGCACTACCCATATCGCGGTGCCGAAGGGCGCGCGCGGCATCGTCCAGCGCGTCCTGGGCGACATGGCCATGGTGACCTGGTACGCGGGCGTACCGGGCGAGTCGAAGGAACTCAACACCGAGCCGTTCTTTCTCGAGGACCTGATCGACACCGGCGAATCCGTGCTGCCGGCCGGCGCGGCGCTCCACTAAGCGCATTCACCGCACCGGGCGCTCGTCTTTCGGCCCGGCTGGCGGCACAATGCGGGGCATGAAAGACGTCACTTCCGCTCCCGCTTCTCCCGCCGGCCCGCCGTTCGCCGGACTCACGCCCGAGTGCGTGCTCGACGCGCTCGACAGCGTGCTGATACCGGCCGGCTTGCGCACCGACGGGCGCCTGCTCGCGCTCAACAGCTACGAAAACCGCGTGTACCAGGTGGGCATCGAAGACGGCCCGCCGGTCGTCGCGAAGTTCTACCGTCCGGCACGCTGGTCGGACGAAGCGATCCTCGAAGAGCACGCGTTCGTCGCCGAACTCACCGCGCGCGAGATTCCGGCGGTGCCCGCGCGCGCATTCGAAGGCCGGACGCTGCACGCGTTCGACGGTTTCCGCTTCTCGATCTTCGAGCGGCGCGGCGGCCGCGCGCCCGATCTCGATCGCAGCGACACGCTCGAATGGCTCGGCCGCTTCATCGGCCGGATCCATGCGGTCGGCGCGACGCAGCCGTATGTCGCACGCCCCGTGCTCGACATCAATACGTTCGGCTACGAGCCGCGCGACTACCTGCTCGCGCACGATTTCATTCCGGACGATGTGCGGCCCGCATATGCGACGGCCGTGACGCTCGCGCTCGAAGGCGTCGAGGCCGCGTTCGAGCGGGCGGGCGAGATCCGCCTGCTGCGCACGCACGGCGACTGTCATCCGAGCAACGTGCTGTGGACCGATGCCGGCCCGCACTTCGTCGACTTCGACGATAGCCGGATGGCGCCCGCGATCCAGGATCTGTGGCTGCTGCTGCCGGGCGATCGCGAAGGCGCGTCGCGTGCACTGGCGGACCTGCTGGCCGGCTACGAGGATTTCTGCGAATTCGAGCCGCGCGAGCTGCATCTCGTCGAAGCGCTGCGCACGCTGCGGCTGATCCATTACGCGGCATGGCTCGCGCGGCGCTGGGACGATCCCGCGTTTCCGGCCGCGTTTCCGTGGTTCAACACGCATCGTTACTGGGAAGCGCGCGTGCTCGAGTTGCGCGAGCAGATCGGCGCGATGCAGGAAGGGCCGCTCTGGCCCGTGTGACGGCGCGCGCGGCATGCTCGCCGCGCGGCATGCTCGTGCGGGCCGCGGCGCGATGCGCGCGGCCCGTTTCCCGTTTGGCTCAGAACTTCAGCATCAGCTTGATCAGCGCAGCGAAGCGCTTGCCGTACGGCGGCGCGAGCAGGTTGCGCGCGTTCAGGCGCGGCTGCGTGAGCACCGGTTTCATCTTCGAGAACGTCACGAAGCCGTCGTAGCCGTGGTACGCGCCCATGCCGCTCGCACCGACACCGCCGAACGGCAGACTGCCGCACGCGATGTGCATCAGCGTTTCGTTGATCGACACGCCGCCCGAGATCGTTTCGCGCATCACGCGGTCGATCGTGCCGCCGTCCTCGTCGAACAGGTAGAGCGCGAGCGGACGCGGGCGCGCATTCACGTACGCGATCGCCTCGTCGAGCCGCTCGTACGGCACGAGCGGCAGCAGCGGCCCGAAGATTTCCTCCTGCATCAGTTGCGACGCGGCCGGCACCTGCGTGACCGCGCACGGCACGAAGCGGCGCGACGCGGAATCGGATTGCGCGTCGGACAGCGGATGCAGTTGCGCGCCGGCCGCCTGCGCGTCGCTCGCGAGTTGCTGCAGCCGTGCGTAGTGGCGCGGCGACACGATCGTCGTGTAGTCGCCGTTGGCTGACAGGTCGGGGTACATCTTCGCGAACCGTGCGCGCGCGCGCTCGATGAAGGCGGCTTCCATCCCGCGCGGCAGCAGCACATAGTCGGGCGCGATGCAGGTCTGGCCCGCGTTCAGCGTCTTGCCCGCGACGATCGCGTCGACGGCCGCATCGAAGCGCGCGTTCGGGCCGACGATCGCCGGCGACTTGCCGCCGAGTTCGAGCGTGACGGGCGTGAGGTTGTCGGCGGCCGCGCGCATCACGTGGCGGCCGACGTGCGTCGAGCCGGTAAACAGCAGATGGTCGAACGGCAGCCCGCTGAACGCGGCGCCCACTTCCGCATCGCCGTTCACGACCGCGACGTGGTCGCGCGTGAAGGTCTTGGCAATGAGCTGCTCGAACAGCGCCGACGTGCGCGGCGTCAGTTCGGACATCTTGATGATCGCGCGGTTGCCGGCCGCGAGCGCGCAGATCAGCGGGCCGGCCGCGAGCAGCACCGGGTAGTTCCACGGCACGACGATGCCGACCACGCCGAGCGGCTGCGGAATCACCTTCGCGCGCGCCGGGCGCAGCCACTTGTTCATCGGCTTGCGCATCGGCTTCATCCAGCGCTTGCCGTGCTTGAGCGCGTCGTCGATCTCTTCCTTCGCCATCCAGATTTCCGACAGCAGCACTTCCTGCTTCGCGCGATGACCGAAATCGGCGCTGATCGCTTCGGCGAGCGCGTCCGCATGGTCGATCAGCATCGTGCGCAGCGCACGCAGGTGCTGCACGCGCGTTTCCCATGCCGGGTACGGTGCGCGCAGGTAGGCCGCGCGTTGGTCGCGTAGCAGCGACGTCAGTGCATCGACCGACGGCAGCGCTTGCGGGGCCAGTTCGGGCAGGTCGTTCTTCATGTCGTCTCCTCCAGTTGGGCCTGGCTGGTCGGCCGGCCGTCACGCCGCACGCGCACGCTCGGCGAGCGCGGCGACGCGGATCGGGGTGGTGCGTGTCGCGCGGCGCGGGGCCGGATGCGACGTGTGCTCGAAAACCGGTTGCCGCGTGCCGCGGGCGTCGCATCCACGCGACGGTGTGCGCATCCGGAAACCGTGTCGCGGCGCATCTGCATGCCGCGCGATGCGACTGTTGCCGGGCGCGCGACGCGGCGGTGCGACTGCCTGACGGTGCACCGAAGCGGGGCAGCGCGACAGGTCCGTCAAACCATGCCGCGGCGCATCGTGCCGCCGCGGCGACAAACCATCCAAACGGTCGGCAACGACACGCGTCGTTCGATTTCGATCGACTGCGCGCGTGACGCCGAGCCTCTCCGCGCGGGCAGCCGTTTGAAATGAAATGCGGGCTGCGCGCATCGCATCCGGGCAACCCGGTCGGCACGCGGCCTGCAGAACCTGGCGCTGCATCGTCGTCTCTCCCGTTGCGCGACGGATCGGCTTCTCGTGGCCGGCGCATCGTGCAAAGCGAATCGATACATCTTAAATTTAGTTCACGCGGGCGTTTAGAGGAATCGCTCTTGAATCCGCGCGCCGCGCGCGCGACGGCCATTCCTACAATGCCCGAACTACAAGAGGGGACGCGGTCGCGCGGCGGTGCCGGGCGCCTTCCATGACACGACGGAGACGTGACATGCAATACGACTACATCATCGTCGGCGGCGGTTCGGGCGGGTCGAGCCTGGCAGGCCGTCTCGCCGATGCCTGCCCCGATGCGACGATCGCGCTGATCGAGGCCGGCTCGCATACGGAGCGCAACCTGCTCGTCAACATGCCGGTCGGCATCGCGGCGCTGGTGCCGTTCAAGCTCGGCACGAACTACGGCTACGAGACGGTGCCGCAGCCGGGCCTCGGCGGGCGGCGCGGCTACCAGCCGCGCGGGCGCGGGATGGGTGGCTCGAGCGCGATCAACGCGATGATCTACACGCGCGGCCACCCGGGCGACTACGACGAATGGGCGCAGCTCGGTGCGACGGGCTGGGGCTGGCAGGACGTGCTGCCGTATTTCCGCCGCGCGGAGGGCAACGAGCGCGGCGCCGATGCGTGGCACGGTGCGGACGGCCCGCTCACGGTGTCGGATCTGCGCTTTCGCAATCCGTTCTCCGAACGATTCATCCAGGCCGCGCACGCGGCCGGCTATCCGCTGAACGACGACTTCAACGGCGCGACGCAGGAAGGGGTCGGCTTCTACCAGGTCACGCACCGCGACGGCTCGCGCTGCAGCGTCGCCCGCGCGTACATCTACGGCCGCAACCGGCCGAACCTGCACGTGATCACCGATGCGACGGTGCTGCGCGTCGTGTTCGACGGCAAGCGCGCGGCCGGTGTCGCGGTCGCGCGTAACGGGCGCGTCGAGACGCTCGACGCGCGTGCGGAAGTGATCCTGTCGGCCGGCGCGTTCAATTCGCCGCAACTGCTGATGTGTTCGGGGATCGGCCCGGCGGAGCAATTGCGCCGGCACGGGATCGCGGTCGTGCAGGATGCGCCGGACGTCGGCACGAACCTGATCGACCATATCGACTTCATCATCAATACGCGCGTGAATTCATCGGAACTGGTCGGCGTGTGCCTGCGCGGGATCGCGAAGATGACGCCCGCGCTCGCGCGCTATTTCTCGAGCCGCACCGGGATGATGACGAGCAACGTCGCGGAGGCCGGCGGCTTCATCAAGAGCGATCCGTCGCTCGAGCGTCCCGACCTGCAACTGCATTTCTGCACGGCGCTCGTGGACGACCACAACCGCAAGATGCACTGGGGCTTCGGCTATTCGCTGCACGTGTGCGCGCTGCGGCCGTTCAGCCGCGGCACGGTGGCGCTCGCGAGCGGCGATGCGCGCGATGCACCGCTGATCGATCCGCGCTTCTTCAGCGATGCACGCGATCTCGACCTGCTCGTGCGCGGCACGCAGGCAATGCGCAAGATCCTGTCGCAGGCGCCGCTCGCGTCGCAGGGCGGGCGCGAGCTCTACACGCGGGCCGACCAGAGCGAAGCGGAGCTGCGCAAGACGATCGTCGAGCATGCCGACACGATCTATCACCCGGTCGGCACCTGCCGGATGGGTTCGGACGCGCGCGCGGTCGTCGATCCGCAACTGCGCGTGCGCGGCGTCGAAGGATTGCGCGTGGTGGATGCGTCGGTGATGCCGACGCTGGTCGGCGGGAACACGAATGCGCCGTCGGTGATGATCGGCGAGCGTGCGGCGGACTTCATCGTCGCGGCACGCAAGGGCGCGGCGACGCGCGGCGAGGCCGCCGCGGCGGTGCACGGCCGCTGAGCGGCGCGCGCACGGCAGCGGCCATGCTCAGGCAAACGTATCGACGAGGCCGGCGCGGCTCACGCTCGCGGCGGCCGGTGCGGATTGCGCAGCGCCGACTGGTGCATCGACGGCTGACGATCCGTCGCTCCCGCGTCGCGACGACTGGCCGCCGGCGAAGGTCTGCTGCTGGTTCTGCTGCTGCGACGCGAAGCCGCCGTCGCTGACGGTCGCGCTGCCCAGCCCGAGCCCGCCCGCTTCCATTGCCTCGCGCAGCTTCGGCAGCGCGGCTTCGACCGCTTCGCGCACCTGCGCATGCTGCGACACGAACAGCGCGTGCGCGTTGTTGTCCGCGACGCGCAGCACGACCTGCAGCGGACCGAGGTCGGCTGGATTGAGCGTCAGTTCGGCGCTCTGCTGGTGCGCATTCGACAAGAACACGACCTTCTGGCTCAGCGCGTCCGTCCAGTCCGGCGTGCTGATGTGCGGCGCGAGCACGTGCGCGTTCGCGGCGGCGATCGCTCCCGCGGCCGGCGACAACTGCAGGTTCGCCTGGGCCGCGGCCGCAGCCGTGGCGCCTGCCGCGAGCGTCGCGCTGGCGGCCGGATCCGTTGCGTCGCTGGCTGCGGCGAGCGCGTGCTGCTCGCCCGACTGCGCGGTCGCGTTGGCCTGCAGCGCCTGCGCGGTGGCTTGCGCCGGCGTCTGCTGGGTGGCGAGCGCGCCCTTCGCGTCGGCGAGCGTGTGCTCGAAGGTCGGCACCTTCGGCGCCAGCGGTGCGGTGGCGCCGGTCGATGCGGTCGATGCGGTCGACGCGGAGGTCGACGTTGTCGTGCCGGTCGCGGGCATCGCGATCGCGCCCGAGCCACCCGTGAGCCGGGCGAGCGCTGATTGCAACGCATCGCTGCCCGACGCCGGCGTGGCCGGCTGGGCGGCCGCGTCCCGGGTCGCGTGGTCCGCCAGCGTGGCCGTGGCATCGGGCTGGCCGGACACGGCCGTCTTTTGCGCCACGGCAGCGGCAGCGGCGGCAGCATCGGCCGGCGTCGCGTTGTCCGTGCGCGCCTGCAGTTGCGCCTGCACGGCCGCGGCGGCCGCGAGCGCGGCGGCGTCGGGGTTGCTGGCGGCGTTCGTGGTCGTATCGTCGGTCGCGTCGTCGTCATCGGCAGCGGACGGCTTCGTGCCGGCCGCCGGCTTCGTCGAAGCCAGTTTCGTCGACGCATCCGGCACGCTGGAATGCGATGCATCGCGACGCGTGATGATGCTTTGCTTCAGCGACTGCGCGAACGGCATGGCGGCCGTGGCAGCCGTGGCAGCCGTGGCGGGCGCGGCATCGTTGCCGGCGGCGCCGGACGAACCCGAGCTGCGAGCGGCCTTGAGTGCGGTGCCGGCGGTGTCGAGCAGCGCGCCGAGCAGGGGCAGGGGAGGCATGACGGTTCTCTCGTTCGAATGCGGGGGGCGGTTACGACGAACGGGCCGCGTCGGCCCGCATGCGCAGGATCTTCGCGGCGTGTTCGTCGGCGTCGCGCTGTTCGCGCCGGGCGTCGCGCTTCGCTTCCTGCGCCACGCCGCGCGCCTGCAGGATTTCGAACGAGCCGACGGTGCGTTTCTTCTGTTGCCAGTTCGGGCGTGCTTCGTCGATGCGGACTTCGGCCGCGGCCAGCACGTTGCGCTGCTGCGTGATCGCGGCGTCGAGCGTGTCGATGAACGCCTGGAAATTGCGCCAGTTGCCGGCCGGCATCCCGTGCTGTGCGGATTGCGAGAAGCGCGCGTGGTATTCGTCGCGGTAGCGCAGCAGCGCGTCGAGCTGCTCGGCGGCCGCGGTGCGATCGCGCTGCGCGGTGCCGAGCTGCTTCGTGGCCGAGTCGAGATCGTCCTGCGCGCGGTCGAGCAGCAACTGAAGGGGAAAGCCGTGAGCCATCGGGATCAGCCTCCGTAAGCGTCGAACAGTGCATCGAGCCCGGCGAGGCTCGACGCGAACGGCGCGCATTCGCGAAAGCCCTGCTGCAGGAACGCCTCGATGCGCGGATAGAGCGCGATCGCGCGATCGAGCTGCGCGTCGCGGCCGGGCGCGTACGCGCCGACCGCGATCAGGTCGCGATTGCGCTGGTAGCGCGACAGCATCTGCTTGAACTGCCGGACACGGTCGAGATGCGTTTCGTCGATCAGCGCGGTCATCGCGCGGCTGATCGACGCCTCGATGTCGATTGCCGGATAGTGGCCGGCCTCGGCGAGCGCGCGCGACAGCACGACGTGGCCGTCGAGGATCGCGCGTGCCGAATCGGCGATCGGGTCCTGCTGGTCGTCGCCTTCGGTCAGCACCGTGTAGAACGCGGTGATCGAGCCGCCGCCTTCCGGCCCGTTGCCGGTGCGCTCGACGAGCGCGGGCAGCTTCGCGAACACCGACGGCGGGTAGCCCTTCGTCGCGGGCGGCTCGCCGATCGCCAGTGCGATCTCGCGCTGCGCCATCGCGTAGCGCGTCAGCGAATCCATCAGCAGCAGCACGTGCTTGCCCTGATCGCGGAAATACTCGGCGAGCGACGTCGCGTAGGCCGCGCCCTGCATCCGCAGCAGCGGCGACACGTCGGCCGGCGCCGCGACGACGACCGAGCGCGCGAGCCCGTCCTCGCCGAGGATCTGTTCGATGAATTCCTTCACTTCGCGGCCGCGTTCGCCGATCAGCCCGATCACGATCACTTCCGCGCTGGTGTAGCGCGCCATCGTTCCGAGCAGCACCGACTTGCCGACGCCGGAGCCCGCGAACAGGCCCATCCGCTGCCCGCGGCCGACCGTGAGCAGCGCGTTGATCGCGCGCACGCCGACGTCGAGCACGTGATGGATCGGTTCGCGCTCGAGCGGGTTGATCGACGGCGCCGACAGCGGCGCGTCGACCTTCGATCCGAGCGGGCCGAGGCCGTCGAGCGGGCGGCCCGACGCGTCGACGACGCGCCCGAGCATCTCCCAGCCGACCGGCAGGCGCTTCGCACCCGCAAGCGGATCGGCGACGGGCGCGCTTTCGCGCGGCCACACGCGTGCGCCGGGCAGGACGCCCGCGACGTCGGTGGTCGGCATCAGGAACAGGCGATCGCCGGCGAAGCCGACGACTTCGGCTTCCGCATGCGGCAGCGTACTGCCGGGCGGCAGTTCGATCGTGCATTCGGCGCCGACCGACAGGCGCAGCCCGATCGCCTCGAGCACGAGGCCGGCCGCGCGCGTCAGGCGCCCGCACGGCCGCAACGGCAGCGCGCGGTGGCTGCGCGCGGCGAGCCCGTTCAGGTGGGTGCGCCAGTGCGCGAGATGCGGGTTGTGCGGCGCGCGCGGCGTGGCGCCGGACGCGTCGGCCGCCGTGGCGGCGCCGTGCGGGGCGGTGTCATGTGTGGCGTCGTGCGCGGTGTCCGGGCCGAACGACGCAAGCGCGAGTTCGCGTTCGAGCGGCGTCATGCCGTCGTGCAGGATCGATTCGGGCGTGGGCGTCACCATGCGCTCACCTTGCCGATCGCGGCGGCGACGCGCTGCCAGCGCGTGGGCAGCGTCGCGTCGACCTCGCCGGTCGCGGCGTGCGCGCGGCAGCCGCCGCGCTCGATCGACGCGTCGGTGTGCACGTTCCAGCCGAGCGTATCGAGATCGTCCTGCAGATAGGCTTCGACGACGGGCAGGTCGGCCGGATTCACCGCGAGATGCGGCGCGCCGGACAGCGCGGGTTCGGCCGCGAGCACGTCGCGCACGGCCGCGACGAGCGCGGCCGGGTCGTGCTTCACGTGCTGGCGCACGACCTGCTGCGCGATGTCGAGCGCGAGCTGCGCGAGGTCGGCGGCCAGATCGTGTTCGACGGTCAACACGGCCTCGCGGAACGACGCGGCGAGTGCCGCGAGCTGCGCGGCCTGTTCACGCGCGTCGGCCTGGCCGGCTTCGAAACCTTGTTCACGGCCCTGGTCGAAACCGGCCTGGTAGCCGAGCGCCTGGCCTTCGACGTGGCCGGCCGCATGGCCTTCGGCGTGCGCGGCGTCGCGCACGCGCTGCAGTTCCTCGGCGAGCGCGGCGGCAGCCGCGGCCGCGTCGTCGGGCGGCGGCGGGGGCGGCGGCGGGTCGAACGACGCCATCTCCCACCGCTGGTAGGCGGTGAGGGTGCCCGCGCGATCGCTCGCCGAATCAGACATACGCGTCTTCCGCCTTGCCGCCGATCGCGATCGCGCCGCTCTCGGCCAGGTTGCGCACGATCTGCAGGATGCGGCGCTGCTGCGTCTCGACGTCGGACACGCGTACCGGGCCGCGCGCGTCGAGATCCTCGGCGAGCAGTTCGGCCGCGCGCTGCGACATGTTCGCGAGGAATTTCTGGCGCAGTGCCGGCGGCGCGCCCTTCAGCGCGATGATCAGCGTTTCCGACTCGACTTCCTTGAGCACCATCTGGATCGCGCGATCCTCGAGGTCGAGCAGGTTCTCGAACACGAACATCTGGTCGATGATCTTCTGCGCGAGTTCGGCATCGTACTGGCGCACGCTTTCGAGCACGCCTTCCTCATGCACGCTCGTCATGAAGTTCAGGATCTCGGCCGCGGTGCGGATGCCGCCCATCGGGCTGCGCTTCAGGTTGTCGCTGCCGGACAGCAGGCCCGTCAGCACGTCGTCGAGTTCACGCAGCGCGGCCGGCTGGATGCCGTCGAGCGTCGCGATCCGCAGGATCACGTCGTTACGCAGCCGCTCCGTGAAGCACGACGCGATTTCCGACGCCTGGTCGCGGTCGAGGTGCACGAGGATCGTCGCGATGATCTGCGGATGCTCGTTCTTGATCAGTTCGGCCACGGCGCCCGAATCCATCCACTTCAGGCCCTCGATGCCGCTCGTGTCGCTGCCCTGCAGGATGCGGTCGATCAGCACGCCGGCCTTGTCCTCGCCGAGCGCCTTGGTCAGCACCGAGCGGATGTACTCGCTCGAATCGAGCGACAGCGCGGTGTGCTGCTCCGCTTCCTTCGCGAATTCGTGCAGCACGTCCTCGACCTGCTCGCGCGTGACGTTCTTCAGCGCGGCCATCGCGGCGCCGATCTTCTGGACCTCGCGCGGCGCGAGGAACTTGAATACCTGCGCGGCCTCTTCCTCGCCGATCGACATCAGCAGGAGCGCGCTCTTGGTCAAGCCTTCAGCGTTCATCGGACACCCAGTTCTTCACGACGGTGGCGACGATCTTCGGATCCTGGCGGGCGATCGTGCGCGCGTAGTCGAGGTTGCGTTCGTAACGGTTCTTTTCGCTCTCGAACCCGAGCAGCAGCGCGTCGGATTCCTCGGCCTTCTCCAGTGCCGGCAGGCCGTCGAGCGCGACCGGATCGTCCGGCGCGGCGAGCGCCGGCGCGACCGGCTCGGGCGGCGGGAACGCGCGGCGCATCGCCGGGCGCACGAACATGAAGTAGAGCGCCGCCGCGGCCGCCGCGATGCCGAGCCATTTCGCGGCTTCCTTCGCCATCTCGATCATGTCTGGCTGGCGCCACCACGGCAGGTCGGCGTACGGGTCGCTGACGGTCGAGAACGCGCTGTTCACGACGTTCACCGAGTCGCCGCGCTTCTCGTCGTAGCCCATCGCGTCCTTCACGAGCTGTTCGACCTGCGCGAGCTTCGCGGGCGGCAGCGGCTGCATCGTCACGTGGCCCTTCGCGTCGGCGACCGGCTGGTAGTTGACGACGACCGCGACCGACAGCCGCTTCACGCTGCCCATCGGCTGTTCGAGGTGGCGGATCGTCTTGTCGACCTCGTAGTTGGTCGTCTGGTCCTTGCGGTCGCTCACGGGCGTCGTCTGCGGCGCGTTCGGGCCGTTGCCGGCGACGATCGGCGCGGATGCCGGCTGCGGCGGCGTGTTCGACAGCGCGCCCGGCACGCCCGACGCGCCGCCCTGCGCGAGTTCGGTCGCGCTGCTGGTCTGCTGGCTGCGGATCGCGGCCTGCTGCGGCACGCCGTTCGGGCCGTAGCTTTCCGACGTCTGCTCGATCTTCGAGAAATCGAGGTCCGCGCTGACCTGCGAACGCGCGTTGCCCGCGCCGAAGATCGGCGCGAGGATCGCGTCGATGCGCTTCTGCGTGTTGTGCTCGACCTGTTGCACGTACTTGAGCTGACTGGCGTCGAGGCCGGATGCCGACGCGGTCTGGGTCAGCAGGTTGCCGTCCTGGTCGACGACCGTCACGTTCTTCGCGGGCATGTCGGGCACGCCGGACGACACCATCCGCGTGATTGCCTGGACCTGGCCCTCGTCGAGCACGCGGCCCGGGTAGAGGTCGACGAATACCGACGCGCTCGGCGCTTCCTTGTCGCGCACGAACACCGACGGCTTCGGGATCGCGAGATGCACGCGCGCGCCGCGCACGGCGTTGATCGATTCGATGGTGCGCTGCAGCTCGCCTTCGAGCGCGCGCTGGTAGTTGATCTGTTCGGCGAACTGGCTGATGCCGAATTTCTGGTTGTCCATCAGCTCGAAGCCGACCGAGCCGCCCTTCGGCAGCCCCATCGCGGCGAGCTTCAGGCGCGTTTCATGCACCTGGTTCGACGGCACGAGGATCGCGCCGCCGGCATCGGCGAACTTGTAGGGAACGTTTGCCTGCTGGAGCGCAGCAATGATCGCGCCGCCATCGCGATCCGACAGGTTGCTGTACAGCACGCGGTAGTCGGGCGCGCGGCTCCACAGCACGAGCGCGGTGATCACGGCGATCGCGAACGCGACGGCGATCAGGAACGGCAGCTTCGGGTTGCCCTTCATCCGCGAGATGCCGGGAATGCGTTCCGCGAAGCCGCCAAGCCCGAAGTCCGCGCCTGCGCCACCCGCGCCCGGCAACGCGGCGGCCGCGGCGGCGCCGGGCGCCGGGCTGGCGAGGCCCGCGCGGGCGTCTGGGTTGATCAGCGAGTTGGCCTGCGAATCCATGCGTCGAGTTTCTCCGGAGCGGGACGACTGAGCTCGCTCGGACGAGCGGGCGGACAATGACACGATGCGATTATCGTGATCCGGGCCGGACTCCGATCGACCGAAAAGAGCGGGGTTTCCCCCGTACTTTCTCGGCTTTGACGCGCGGCGCGCTGCTATCCTTTTTCGCGATCCGGCATGGTGCGCGTGGTGCGGCGCCGGCGGACACGCCCGGTGGTCCGGGACTCTTCTCTCAGTTTTGGGGACAGCATGACTGCGAACGTCAGCGGAATCGGTTCGGTGTTGCAACAGATGCAGTCGATGGCCGCGCAAGCGTCCGGCGGCGTCGCGAGCCCGACGGCGGCGCTGGCCGGCTCGGGCGCGGCGACGGCCGGCACGTTCGCGAGCGCGATGAAGGCGTCGCTCGACAAGATCAGCGGCGACCAGCAGCACGCGCTCGGCGAGGCGCAGGCGTTCGAGGTCGGCGCGCCGAACGTGTCGCTGAACGACGTGATGGTCGACATGCAGAAAGCGAACATCGGCTTCCAGTTCGGGCTCCAGGTCCGCAACAAGCTCGTGAGCGCTTACAACGACATCATGCAGATGTCGGTGTGATGGGCCGGCCATCCGGGGACGGCCATCCGGGGCGGCCATCCGGTGAGCCCGCCCGGGCTGGCCCTGCCGCCGCCGGGCAGGCCCCGCTTGCCTAAAGCTTTCCCGATCCCTTCCGATAACTCCGGTGAAGGCCGCGTCGTGCGATGCACGATGTCGGTTCCCGTATAGCCAAGGCATAACAAGGAGAAGCGCATGTTTTCCCCAGGGCACGCTGGAGCCAGTGCATACGCGCGTGTCGGCGTCGAGACAGGGGTGATGGGCGCCTCCCCGCACCGGTTGACCGCGATGCTGTACCAGGGCGCGCGGCAGGCGGTGGCGCTCGCGCGCATGCATCTGCAGCAGGGCAATGTGCCCGCGCGCGGCGAGGCGATCGGCAAGGCGATCCGGATCGTCGAGAGCGGGCTGAAGGCGTCGCTGAACCGCGACGCGGGTGGCGAGATCGCGGAGCGGCTGGACGCGCTGTATGCGTATATCTGCGGGCGTTTGCTGGAAGCGAACGCGCAGGCGAGCGACGCGATGCTGGTCGAGGTCGACGGGCTGCTCGCGACGCTCGAGGAAGCATGGACGGGGATCGCCCCGGAAGTCGCGCGGATGGCCGCGCAACAGGCAGTGGAAGCATCAAGATGAATCGCAAGGCCGAATACTTCGAACGTTACGAGGCGCTCGCCGCCGTGTCGGGCCGGATGCTGTGCGCTGCGCGCAGCGCCGACTGGAGCGCGTTGCCGGGGTTGCAGGCCGAATTCATGCAGTTGGTCGACGGGCTCAAGGAAGCCGATCCGGGTGTCGTGCTCGACGAATCGGATCTCGGCCGCAAGCTCGACCTGATCCGCCGCATCCTGGCCGACGACGCCGCGATCCGCGATCTCGCGAGCCCGGACGTCGCGCGGCTGTCCGCGCTGTTCGAGGCGCGGCGCTCGACCAAGGTATTGACCGATCTCTACCGCGCGCGCGGGTAGGGCCCGTTTCCGGGGAAACGGGCGCGGGGGCGCACGAGCCCGTTGCGGCAGACGCGCAGTTCCCGCGGGCGGCACCGATGTGCCGCTCCCGGATTCGCAACGAAGTGGCTGAGGTGAGCAGGCTCCGATCATGACCGGTATCGACTCCGTTGCGGCCGCGCTGCTGGCGAGCCGCCTCGACAGCCTGCTGACCGGCACCGTGTCGGCACCCGCCGGCGGCGGCGCGACCTCGCAGGTCGGCACGCCGGGCACCGGCGCGTCGTCCTCGCCTGCGGCCGGCAGCCCGCCCGCCGCGCCACCCGCTTCCACCCAGACCGCACTGTCCGAGGTCGGGCGCGTGCTCGACGCGATCTCGCGCGCGGGCGGCGACTCGACGCCGGCCATCGCCGGCCGCGCGCCGTTGCTGGCCGACCCCACCGTGCTGCTGACCGACACGGCGGTGCCGGCCCGCGCGCCGGCCTTGTCCGATCCGGCTGCGTCTTCCTCGCCGGCTTCCGCTGCGGCGGTGCACGAAGCAGCCGCGGCCCTGCCGGTCGCGGCGCTGCGTGCAGCGCTCGCGCAGGCCGTGAGCGAAAGCGGCCTTTTCTACGAATCCCATCTGGCGCAGTGGCTGGCGGGCCAGCGTCCGCTCGCGGCGCTGATGCGCGAGCCGCAGGCACGCCTCGCGGCCGCACTCGCGCCGGCCGACCCGGATGCCGCGCAGCACGGCGCGACCGATGTGCTCGACGAGCTGCTCGCGCAGCGCCCGCCGTTGCCTGCCACCGCGCGGGCGACGGCGCAGCCGGGTATGCCGGCCCAGGGCGGTGCGCCGGCTCGCGATCCTGCGCAGGCCTTGCCGGCAGGCGTGCGACAGGGCGCGTCGCTGTCGCCCGAGATGGCCGATCTGCTCGGCGAGCGTCCCGATGCGCGCTGGACGCCCGCGCGCGCCGAACTGGCCACCGCATCGTCCGATTCGCAGGCACAGACGCAGACGCTTGCGCCCGTCCATCCGGCCGCCGTGCCGCTCGTCAGGCAGCAGCTCGACGCGCTCGCGACCGACCAGTTCCGCTGGACGGGCGACGCGTGGCCCGGCGCGCGGCTCGACTGGACGATCGAGCCCGACGATCCGGGCAGCCGCGCACCGCGCGGCGACGACGGCGCGGGCGACGGTATCGCCTGGCGCACGCGCCTGACGCTGACGTTGCCGTCGCTCGGCACGGTCGACGCTGAGCTGGTGCTGAACGGCACGCAACTGGTTGCGCGGCTGCGTGCGAACCAGACCGGCGCCGACCGTCTCACGCGGCACGAGGCGGCGCTGCGGCAGCGGCTTGAAGTGTCGGGGCTCAAGGTGGGCGGGCTGTCGATCCGCGCGGTCGACGACGGCCCGGACGGCTTCGACCTGTTTGCGGCTCAGGCGGCGGCCGCCGCGTATGCGCGCGGCGCGGCCGGCGGCCCGGCGACGCGAGCGCCGGATATCGACGACGAGGCGCTGCAATGAGCATGACGTCCCGCAAGCGCGCGGCTGCGCTCGTCTACGATCCGAAGGGCGGCGACGCGGCGCCGCGCGTAGTTGCAAAGGGCTACGGCGTGCTCGCCGAGATGATCGTCGCGCGCGCACACGATGCGGGGTTGTACGTGCATACGGCGCCGGAGATGGTGTCGCTGCTGATGCAGGTCGACCTCGACGACCGGATTCCGCCGCAGCTCTACCAGGCGGTCGCGGATCTGCTCGCGTGGCTGTATGCGCTCGACCGCACCGAGCCCGCGCCGGACGACGTCGGGCCGCGCTTTCCGCTGCCGCCGCTGCGCTGACGGGCTGACGGGCCGGCGCCGCGCGATTCATTACGAAACGCTATCGCTGCCTTTCGCGGTCATTCCGGTGACATTTTCGGTCTATTGATCGGCATCGTGGCGTAACGCACGCGCTTCGTCCGCATTTCTTCTCTATTCGGGGGCGCCGCTACGTGCCCGGGCGGATTGAGCCGCCAATAGATTTATGTAATGATATCCATTCTCATTTTCATGTTGCTCGGGCGGCGCGCATTTTCTGTGCGCCGCCCGTTGTTTTGAACGAATGGAAACTTTCGCGTGAACGCGCCCGAAACGATCAATCCGCCCAAGACGGGTACTTCCCGCGCGGGCGTCACCGTGCTGCACCCGGCGGCCCGCCCGCTGAGCGACGACGAACTGGCCGCGCGCCGCCAGCGTTCGCGTCGCGCGACCTTCATCAAGTGGCTGCGCAAGGTGCACGGCTGGGTCGGGCTGTGGGGCGCGGTGCTCGGGCTGCTGTTCGGTGTGACGGGCGTGCTGCTCAACCACCGTGCGCCGCCGTTGAAGATTTCGACCGGCGAGCCGCAGGTCGAGGAGATGCAGATCGCGCTGCCGGATCCGGCGCCGAAGACGCCCGCCGCGATGATGAAGTGGCTGCAGCACGAACTGCATTTCGACGGCAAGCCGGGCCGCATGCGCAAGGAATCCGCGCAGCCGGTGGCGTGGGGCGATCAACGCGTGATGCAGCCCGAGCACTGGCAGATGGGCCTGTTCGGCCCGCATCAGAACCTGCAGGCCGAATACTGGGTCGGTAACGGCTACGTCGCGGTGAAGCGCACGGGCAACACGTTCCTGACGACGCTGAACAACCTGCATCGCGGCGTCGGGATGAATCTCGGCTGGGTGCTGCTGATGGACACGATCGCGGGGTCGCTGATCCTGCTGTCGCTGACCGGCGTGCTGCTGTGGACCGAGCTGAACAAGCGCCGCACGGTCGGCGTCGTGCTGGTGGTGGGTTCGGTCGCCGCGGCGCTTGCCGCCGGCCTGACCTGATCGGCGGTCATTGCGCCGGTCTGGTGCCGGCGCGTGCGCCCCTTTGGCCGGTTCCGTCTGCTTCGCTCGTTGCGGCCGCGTGCCCGGCGCCGGCCTGACCTGATCGGCGGTCATTGCGCCGGTCTGGTACCGGCGCGTGCGCCCCTTTAGCCGGTTCCGTCTGTTTCGCTCGTTGCGGCCGTGTGATTGCCGCCGGCCTGACCTGATCGGCGACACGCGCTGGCCTGGTGCAGGCGCGTGCCTTTTCGTCAGTTTTGTCCGCCTGGCGCGTTGCGGCCGCGTACCCGGCGCGACCCTGCGCCGGCGTCGATAGCGATCAGAGTCCGCAGGCCGTGCCGCTGTTCGCGGCGATCTCGCGCGCGGCCTTCGCGCCCTCGACCTGCAGGATCGTCGGCAGCGACACGTTGTTTTTCGCGGCGGTGATCTCGGCGAGGATCGAGATCGCGATTTCCGGTGGCGTCCGGCTGCCGATGTAGATGCCGGCCGGCCCATGCAGCCGGCTCAGTTCCGCTTCGTTCAGATCGAATTCGCGCAACCGCTCGCGTCGCGCCGCGTTGTTGCGTCGCGAGCCGAGCGCGCCCACGTAGAACGCGGGTGTCTTCAGCGCCTCCATCAGCGCGAGATCGTCGAGCTTCGGATCGTGCGTGAGCGCGATCACGGCCGAACGCGCGTCGAGCTTCATGTCGAGCACCGTATCGTCGGGCATCGTGTGCACGACGCGCGTACCCGGCACGTCCCATGCATCCGTGTATTCCTCGCGCGGATCGCACACCGTCACCTGGTAGTCGAGCCCGACCGCGATCTGGCACAGATAGCGCGACAACTGGCCCGCGCCGATCACGAGCATCCGGTAGCGCGGCCCGTGGATCGTCACGAGCCGCTCGCCGTCGAACGCGAGCCCGTCGGCCGCCTGCGCGGGCGACAGCGAAGCACGGCCGGTCGCGAGCGTCATCGTGCGCGTGACGAGGCGGCCGGCCTCGACTTCCTCGCACAGCGCGGTAATCCCGCTGTCGCGCGTGAGCGGCTCGAGCACGAGCTGGATCGTGCCGCCGCAAGGCAGCCCGAAGCGGTGGGCTTCCTCGGCCGTTACGCCGTACTTGAGCGCTTCCGGGCGCGCGTCGGCCGCGATCCCGCTCGCGTGCACGCGGGCGATCAGGTCGTCCTCGATACACCCGCCGGACACGGAGCCGACCACGAGCCCGTCCTCGCGCACCGCGAGCATCGCGCCTTCGGGGCGCGGCGACGAGCCCCACGTCTTCACGACCGTCACGAGCAGCACGCGGCGCCCTTCTTCGAGCCAGCGTGCGCTGGATTTCAATACATCGAGATCGACGCTTTCCATCATCTTCTTCCTGTTGCCGGACGGCCCGCTGCCCGGGACCGTCGTTCGATGGCGGGATTATGAACCGCGCGGCGCGCACGCGCAGGCGGTGCGGTGGCTCGAGCGGGCCAATCCGGAGAATCGGGCAAGACATCGCGACAATCGGACAGCGATTGATCGCGGGAACGGCGCAGCGGCCGGTTCGGGGGAGGGGGTGCCGCGCGGGGCCGGTGGTGGCCCCGCGGGTTGTCGCGTCATCGCGCGGCATGCGCGCGCGACGACGGCGCTCAGTGCGCGTCGTGGTGACCGTGCGCGAGCTTCGAGTGGTGGCGCGAGTACAGGAAGTAGATCACGAGGCCGATCACGAGCCACACCCCGAACGCGGCCCACGTGACGGGCTCCAGGTTCAGCATCAGGAACAGGCACGACGCGACCGCGAGGATCGGCACCACGGGCACGCCGGGGCAGCGGAATGCGCGCGGCAGATCGGGGTGCGTGCGGCGCAGTACGAGCACCGCGATCGACACCATCGAGAACGCGGCGAGCGTGCCGATGTTGATCAGCTCGGCGAGCACGTTGAGCGGCACGAGCGCGGCGATCAGCCCGAAGAACAGGCCGACGAGCCAGGTCGTCAGGAACGGCGTCGCGTAGCGCGGGTGCACGCGCGACAGCGTCGCCGGCAGCAGCCCGTCGCGCGACATCGCGAAGATCACGCGCGTCTGGCCGTAGCTCATCACGAGGATCACGGTCAGCATGCCGAGCACGGCGCCGAGATCGATGAAGCCCGCGACCCAGTTCTCGCCGGCAACCTGCAGCGCGTACGAAATCGGGTGCGAGATGTTCGCGTACTGGGCCGACGGCACGATGCCGGTCGCGACTGCGGCGACCGTCACGTACAGCACCGCGCACACCGCGAGCGACGCGATGATGCCGATCGGCAGGTCGCGTTTCGGGTTCTTCACTTCCTCGGCCGCCGACGATACCGCGTCGAAGCCGATGAACGCGAAGAACATCACGGCCGCCGCGCCGAACACGCCGTTCCAGCCGTGCGGCATGAACGGCTTCCAGTTCGCGGGCGTCACGTGGAACACGCCGACCGCGATCACGAGCAGCACGACCGACACCTTGATGAACACCATGATGTTGTTGATGCGGGTCGACTCGCGGATGCCGATCGACAGCAGCGTCGTGATCACGATCATCACGAGGAACGCGGGCAGGTTGAACCACGTGACGACACCCGGCACCGCACCGGGCGCGGCTGTCAGCACGGTGGGCAGCGTGAGCCCGAAGCCCTGCAGCAGCGACTGCAGGTAGCCCGACCAGCCGACCGACACGGCCGACGACGCGAGGCCGTATTCGAGCATCAGGTCCCAGCCGATGATCCACGCGACGAGCTCGCCGAGGGTGGCGTACGAATACGTGTAGATCGAGCCGGCGACGGGGATCGTCGACGCGAATTCCGCGTACGACAGCGCGGCGAGGCCGCACGCGATCGCGGCGATCACGAACGACAGCATCAGCGCGGGGCCGGCCTGCACGGCGCCGGTACCGGTCAGCACGAAAATGCCGGTGCCGATGATCGCGCCGATGCCGAGGAAGGTGAGGTCGATCGCGCCGAGCGCTTTCTTGAGCCCGGCGCTGTGCGCGCCGGCGATCATGCGATCGACGTTTTTCTTGCGGAAGAGAGACATTGCGGATGAATCGCCAGCGCGCGCGGGCGCGGTAGCACTGGCCGAGTGAAAACCCGTAATTTTAGCCGATTTGGCGCATAAAACCCGCTGCGGCGCAGCGGCGCGCCGCGAAATCGTCCGATAAAACAAGCGCTTGCGCGCCAGACGGGCGGCTGTGGGCCGCGGCGCGGCGTGCGCCGCGTCGCTGGATCGGGTGAGTCGGTTGAATCAGTTGAATCGGGGCGGGGAGATCAGGCACCCGCCGTGGGCGACATGTCGACGAGCCGGTTGCTCATCACGTAGAACGTGAGTTCGGCGTTGTTCGACAGCCGCATCTTCTCGAGCAGCCGCGACCGGTACACGCTCACCGTCTTCACGGACAGCGACAGCGTGTTCGCGATGTCGGTGAGCCGCTTGCCCGACGCGAGCATGCAGAGCGTCTGGTATTCGCGGTCGGACAGTTTCTCGTGCGGCAGCGGCTCGTTCTCGAACGACACGTATTCGGCGAGCGCCTCGGCCATCGCGGGGCTCACGTACTTGCGGCCGGCCGCGACCTGCTGGATCGCGCCGATCATCTGCGCGGCATTGACCGTCTTCGACAGGTAACCGGCGGCGCCGGCCTTCAGCGCGCGTACCGCGTACTGGTCCTCGCGGTACATCGAGAACATCAGCACCGGGGTGCGCGGCAGCTTGCGCTTGACGCGCTTGAGCACTTCGATGCCATTCGTGTCCGGCAGCGAGATGTCGAGCAGGATCACGTCGAATTCCTGCTTGTCGACGGCGGCCATTGCGTCGCCGCCGTTCTCGGCCTCGGTGACGTCGCGTGCGACGCCGCGGTCGATCAGCAGCTGGCGGATCCCTTGCCGGACGATCGCGTGATCGTCCACGAGCAGGATGTTCAGGCTCATGACGACCTCACGAAAGCGACGCGCGGCGGGCCGCGACGGGCACCGCGAGCAGCGAACCCCAAGCGAAGCGCGCGGTGACGCGCGTGCCGTGGCCGGTTTCCGGCGTGGCCGTCTCGAAGTGGCCGCCGAATGCCTCGCAACGGGCGCGCATGCCGGCGAGGCCGTAGCCGGTGCGGCGGCTCCGGGAGAAACCGGTACCATCGTCGGAGACAATCAGTGACAGATGCGTGCCGTCGGTGGCGATCCGCACGTCGACCGACGTCGCGCGCGCGTGCTTCGCGACGTTCGACAACGCTTCCTGCGCGACGCGGAATACCGCGAGCGCGCTCGCGCCGGCGATCTGCGTCAGGCGTGCGTCGGCCGCGCACACGAAGCTGGTGCGCAGGCCGGTGCGTGCCGCATGGGTGTCGACCCACGACGACAACGCGCCGACCACGCCCGCATCGAGCGCCGGCGTGTCGCGCTCGTCGATCAGCCGGCGATTCGCGTCGGTGGCGGCGTCGAGCGCCTGCTGAGCCAGCTCCAGCGCGCGCAGGCACCCGTCCGGCGCATCGGCCGGCAGCCACGTTTGAACGTTTGCGAGCGCGAAACGCGCAGCGGTGAGTTCGGCGCCGAGCCCGTCATGCAATTCGCCGGCCAGGTGGCGGCGAGCCGCTTCGTCGGCGGCGAGCAGTTGGGCGGACAGCGCGGCGATCCGCGCGGCGGAGGTGCCGCGTTTCGACCCGGCGTCGGCGATGGGCGGAGTCGCGACGCAGCCCGGCACGAGCTGTTGCGACGGGAACGGGGCGTGGGCGCCCAAGGGCGCGTTAAGCGACGTATCCATGACTCTCCCTGCTGTCAGAAAGCGGTTCAGACACCGGCTGGCTGCGTGGATCGGCTGCCGTTTCGATGACGGTCGCCGCCAGAGAATCGCCTCCAGCCGAGGTAACAAAAGTTACGTTCTGTAACACTTGCATCCGACCCTTCCACTCCCATCCAAACGGCAACCACGCGCGGCGAATAATATCTCAAAATTTCTGAAAAGGTCATGTCGGGCGGACATTTAAGGGTAAATGTGAATAATCGGAATGAACGTGTTGTAGGAAAAACACTGACACCCGAGCACCGGACGATGACGTATCCAAATGTAACTATTTGAGATGGGATGATCCCAATTTGTTACGAATTCGCCAAGTAGGGATGAAAAAAAACCGGAGCTTTCGCTCCGGTTCTTGATGACGCGCAAATTGGGGGATCGATCAGTCCACGAATGCGCGCTCGATCACGTAGTGGCCCGGCGTGCTGTTCTTGCCTTCGACGAGGCCGGCCTGCTTCAGCAGGTCGGTCGTGTCCTTCAGCATCGCGGTGCTGCCGCACAGCATCACGCGGTCGTTTTCCGGCGAGAACGGCGGCACGTCGAGATCGGTGAACAGCTTGCCCGTCGAGATCAGGTCGGTGATCCGGCCTTCGTTGTCGAACGCTTCGCGCGTGACCGTCGGGTAGTAGACGAGCTTTTCCTTGATGATGTCGCCCAGGTACTCGTGGCCCGGCAGGTCGTGCTTGATGAAGTCCATGTACGCGAGCTCGCCCTTCAGGCGGCACGTGTGCGTGAGGATCACCTTGTCGAAGCGTTCGTAGATGTCCGGATCGCGGATGATCGACATGAACGGCGCGAGGCCCGTGCCCGTCGACAGCATCCACAGCGTCTTGCCCGGCAGCAGGTTGTCGGCGACCAGCGTGCCCGTCGGCTTCTTTCCGATCAGCACCGTGTCGCCTACCTTCAGGTGCTGCAGGCGCGACGTCAGCGGGCCGTTCTGCACCTTGATGCTGAAGAATTCAAGATGCTCTTCGTAGTTCGGGCTGACGATCGAGTAGGCGCGCGCGAGCGGCTTGCCGTCGACCTCGAGGCCGACCATCGTGAATTCGCCGTTGTTGAAGCGCAGGCTCGCCTCACGGGTGCAGGTGAAGCTGAACAGCGTGTCGGTCCAGTGATGGACGGATTGGACGGTGGCGGTGTCGTATTTGCTCATGGCTTTGAAAACGGACGCGCGTAGCGAACGCGAGTAACGGGCCCAAAAATGGGCAAAAAACCGAGTGCGTCGGCCCGATCGCGGATCGGCCGGCCGGCGCGTCGGACACGCGCCTTCTCGATGACAGACGTTTGAGGAACTCGTTATTTTACCCTGTTGACGCGGATCGCGGGCTTGACCCCCGCGGCCGCGCGGATTTGGCGCAACGAATTATTTCAATCTGCTTTCGATTTTCAGCGTTCGGCCGCGAGTTTCGCGCCGAGGCCGACGAGCGCCACGCCGCACAGCGCGTCGAGCGGGCGCCGCACGCGCCGGTAGCCGCGTTGCGCGCGCGGGCTCGCGAACAGGTACGCGACGCACGAATACCAGCCGGCCGACAGCACGCCGATCGTCACCAGCACCGCGCCGTTGAACCACAGCGGCACGTGCGCGGGCAGCATCGCCGCGAACACGCTGGTCCAGAATGCGCACGATTTCGGATTCGTCAGGCAGGTGAACAGGCCGCTGCGATACGCGCGCAGGTAGTCGCGCGCGTGCGGCGCGGCCAGCGGCGCGCGTTCGTCGGGCGCGTCGGCCGGCGCCGCGTCGCGGCGCATGCCCGCGCGCAGCAGCTTGAAGCCGAAGTACACGAGGTACACGGCCCCGCCGATCCGGATCGCCTCGTACAGCCATTCGACCTGGTGCAGCACGGCCGCGAGGCCGAGCATCGCGAGCGTCGCCCATGCGACCGACGCGGTGCCGACACCGAGCGCCGACGCGGCACCGAGGCTGCGCCGCCCCGCGAGCGACAGTTGCGAAATCATGAAGAAATTCGGGCCGGGGGTGATCGCCGCGACGAGATAGACGACGGCGATTTGCAGCAGGATCGGCAGGTAGGTCATGGCGGCGCAGCCCGATGGCGGGCGCTGGCGGAAAGGGCGACCCGTTAATGTAGCGCGCGTTGCGCGGCTGCGCATTGGCGGCGCGCAAGCGGGCTGACATCCGGCCGATACCGGGAACGTTATTGCGGATCGAGGCGCAGGCGCGCGATGTACGGCAGGTGGTCCGACAGCCACGCGGCCTCGCCGGACGGTGCGCGCCATTCGAGCGGCGTCAGCCCGCGCACGAACATCTTGTCGAGCGCGAGCGCCGGCGAGAACGCGGGGAACGTGCGGCCCGATTCGCCGAGCAGCGTCGCGACCTCGGACAGCCCGATCTCGCCGAACAGCGCGACCGAATCGTTGCGCCAGTCGTTGAAATCGCCGGCGAGCATCAGCGGGCCGTCGCCCGCGTTGCGCACGATCCAGTGCGCGATCCAGTGCATCTGGCGCAGCCGCGCGGCGCGCGTGAGCGCGAGGTGCGCGCACAGCAGCGTGACCGGGCGCGCGCCCGCGAGCGTCGCGCGCGCGACCAGCAGCCCGCGCCGCTCGAAGCGGTGCGCCGAGATGTCCCAGCGGCCGCCGAGGTCGAGCGGATGCGGCGACAGGATCGCATTGCCGTGCCGCCACGACGGCTTGAACACGTTCGGCCCGAGCGCGATCTGCCAGTCGAGCGCATGCGCGATCTCGGTGGCCTGGCAGTGCCATACGTCGTCGACCGCGTCGTCCATCGGCGCGCCGAAGCCGGGCGCGAGCACGGGGCGCGGCATGCGGCGCGCCATCGCTTCCTGCAGGAAATACACGTCGGCGTGCGTCGACTGCATCCAGTTGCGCATCGCGTTCCACGCGGTAAAGCCGAGCGGCGAGCGGCCCTTGTGCAGGTTCCAGCTCACCGCGGTGAGTTCGTCGGGCGCGGCGTGTGGGTCGGCGAACGGCAGGGACAGGGCGTCGGCGGACATGACGCTCAATCCTTCGCGACGTGCGCACGCACGCGGTACACGAGGTGCGGATGCTGTTCGACCAGCGTCCAGTCGGTCCACGCGTCGCTGCCGACCGACAGGCCGGGGTGACTCGCGACGATTTGCCGCGGCGATGCGGGCAGGCACGGATCGGCCGGCTTCGCGCCTTCGTCGTCGATCGTTTCCTGCACGTCGAGCGCGAGCGACACGGTGTTCGCGCCGGCATCGACGGTGAGCGGCGCGACCGTCACCGAGCGCGCGCGCTCGGTCGGCACGACACGCGCGGCATTGCCGCAGCCGACCGGCACGGCGGACGGATAGCGATGGGTATCGGTACGGGTCTGACCCACGGTGGTGCGCTGCTGGAACGTGTCGATGGTCTGACCGTCGCGCACCACCTGGATCTCCCATGCGACGGAGGCCGGTGCGGGGCTCTGCGCATGGGCGGCGAGCGCGACGCTCGCGAGCAGGACGGCCAGGCCGTGTTTCAGCATGAAACGTCTCCGGAAACGCGGAATAGCGGGGAACGGACGCACATCTTACGCCCGATCGTTTTCGATCGCGATGTGACAGGACGCGCCATCGCAGGTTCACCGCACGACGCGATCCTGTTCAAAAGGTAGGGCCGCGTCATGCGTTTTCAAGCGAAAAAGCGCGTGAACTCCGCGACGGGCGCGCGCTCGGTGACGAGCCGGTTCTCGATCGCGTCCGGGTCCGCATGGCCGAGCGACATCCCGCAGACCAGCTGCTCGTTGGCGGGAATGCCGAGGTGTTCGGCGACGATCCGGTGAAACGGCACGAACGCGGCCTGCGGGCAGGTATCGAGCCCGCGTGCGCGGGCGGCCGTCATCACGCCCTGCAGGAACATCCCGCAGTCGAGCCATGCACCGTGCGTCATCACGCGGTCGAGCGTGAAGAACAGTGCGACCGGTGCATCGAAGAAGCGGAAGTTGCGTGCGTGCTGCGCATGCATGCGCGCCTTCTCGTCGCGGCCGATGTTCAACAGGCCGTACAGGTCCCAGCCGACCTTGCGGCGCCGGTCGATATACGGCGACACCCATTCGCGCGGGTAGTAGTCGTACTCGGCGACGTATTTCTCGTCGCGCGCGGGATCGTCGTGGGCCGCGGTGAGCGCGGCGGCGAGCGCATCGCGCGTGGCGCCCGTCGCGACGTACACGCGCCACGGCTGGATGTTGGTGCCCGACGGCGCGCGGCTTGCGGCTTCGAGGATCGCCTCGAGTGTGTCGCGCGGCACGGGCGTCGGCAGGAACGCGCGGATCGCGCGGCGCGACGTGAGCGCCGCGTCGACGGCGCCGGTCGCATCGGCATCGACGCGCGGGAAAGCAACGGGAACGGACATCGGCATACCTTCGGGACGGGGTCCGACGCGCCGCGCGGGCGCGGTCGGCAAGGCCGGTGCGGCAGGTGGGTGAACCGACGATCATACGCCGCGGCGCGCCGGCGTGCAGCGCGCGCGGGGTGTTAGCAGCAGACGCACGCGGCTGCTTGCTTGCGCGGGGATGCGGGATCGCTACACTGAAATCGTAAGGGTCTGATGGTCGTGTGACAGCAAGCGGCAGCGAGGTTGGTATGACGACGGCGATGGTGAAACAGGAACTGGCGGTGGCGTCCTTCAGCACGGTGTACGACCTCGAGCAGGTCGAGACGGCGCTGAGTGACCTGAACGAGAGCGCGAGCGACGCACTGCGCGCCACCTACGAGAGGATGCTCAAGACAGGCAATCTGCGCTTCTGCGTGAAGCCGAACCGGATGCCGTCGTTCGACGCGCTCGGCGAGGCATTGCCCAATTTCGCCGAGCCGCTCGACGACGTGCGCAAGCAGGTCGCGCTGTGCCTCGAAACGGACGACCGGCTCGAACTGATGCCGATCCTGCTGCTCGGGCCCCCGGGCATCGGCAAGACGCACTTTGCGAAGGCGCTCGCGCAACTGCTCGGCACCGCGTACCACTACGTGCCGATGAGTTCGCTGACGGCCGGCTGGATCCTGTCGGGCGCGTCGTCGCAATGGAAGAACGCGAAGCCGGGCAAGGTGTTCGATGCGCTCGTGAACGGCAGCTACGCGAACCCGGTGATCGCGGTCGACGAGATCGACAAGGCCGGCAGCGACGCGCAATACGATCCGCTCGGCGCGCTGTACGCGTTGCTCGAACACGACACCGCGCGCGCGTTCATCGACGAATTCGCGGAAGTGCCGATCGATGCGGGCAACGTGATCTGGATCGCGACCGCGAACGAGGCGCACGCGATTCCGGAGCCGCTGCTCAACCGGATGAACGTGTACGAGATCGAGCCGCCCGATGCGGCCGGCGCGCGCCGGATTGCGCAGACGATCTACGACGAGATCCGCACGTCGCATGCGTGGGGGCGGCGCTTCCCGGATACCCTCGGTGACGACGCGCTCGACGTGCTGGCCGCGACCCCGCCGCGCACGATGCGCCGCGCGCTGCTGCACGCATTCGGTGCCGCACGGCTCGACGGCCGCGATGCGATCGGGCCGCGCGACATCCGGGCCGACGAGGGCGCCGCGAAGCGCCGGCCGATCGGCTTCTGACCCGGCGGCGCGCGCACGGCGGCGGCATGCGCGCGCCGTGCCGCGCCGCGTGTCGTGCCGTGTGTCGTACGGTATGCACGGCGTCGTCGCGATACGTTGCACGACCTTCGGCAAGCGGGTGAACCGAGACGTACAATTCTCTTCTATCCCCTCGACGCGCTAGCGGCGCGAAACGTCATGGAGCAGATGGATTGTGTCGTGATCGGCGCGGGCGTCGTCGGTCTGGCGATTGCGCGCGAACTGGCCGCGCGCGGGCGTGAAACGCTCGTGCTCGAGGCCGCCGATGCGATCGGCACGGGTACGAGTTCACGCAACAGCGAAGTGATCCATGCGGGGCTCTACTATCCGCGCGGGTCGCTGAAGGCGATGTCGTGCGTGCACGGGCGCGACCTGCTGTACGAATTCTGCGAGACGCATCACGTGCCGCACCGGCGTGCCGGCAAGCTGCTCGTCGCGACGAGCGCCGCGCAGGTGAAGCAGCTGAAGGCAATCGCCGCGCGCGCGACCGAAAACGGCGTGCTCGACCTGATGCCGCTTACGCGCGCCGACGCGCAGACGCTCGAGCCCGCGCTCGAATGCGTCGAGGCGCTGTACTCGCCGTCCACCGGCATCGTCGACAGCCACCAGCTGATGCTCGCGCTGCTCGGCGACGCGGAGCGCGACGGCGCGGTGTGCGCACTGAAATCCCCGGTCGAATCGATCGACGTGCTGCGCGGCGGGCGTTTCGTCGTGCGCACGGGCGGCGACGCGCCGGCCGAGATCGAGGCCGCCTGCGTGATCAACAGCGCGGGCCTCGGCGCGCAGGCGCTGGCGCGTCGCACGCGCGGCCTCGACCCGCGCTGGGTGCCGCCGCTCTATCTTGCACGTGGCAACTATTTCAGCCTGTCGGGGCGTGCACCGTTCTCGCACCTGATCTACCCGATGCCCGACCGCGCGGGGCTCGGCGTGCACCTGACACTCGATCTCGGCGGGCAGGCGCGCTTCGGCCCGGACGTCGAATGGGTCGATGCGCTGCGCTACGAAGTCGATCCCGCGCGCGCGACCGCGTTCTACGCGTCGATTCGCGCGTTCTGGCCGGACTTGCCCGACGACGCGCTGCAGCCGGCGTACGCGGGCATCCGGCCGAAGGTCGCGGGGCCCGGCGAGCCGCCGGCCGATTTCATCGTGCAGGGCGTCGCGCAGCATGGCGTGCGCGGGCTCGTGAACCTGTTCGGCATCGAGTCGCCGGGGCTCACCGCGTCGCTAGCGCTCGCGCAGCGCGTGGGCGACATGGCGGCTTACCGCTGACGTGGCGAGGGTGTGGCGGGTGTGTGGCGGGTGCGTATCGGCCGTGTGGCGGCCGTGCGAAATTCCTTATCTCTGGAATTTCGGCGCGCACATTTATTCGCTTGAGCGTTATTCTGTCGAACGGCTGTCGCCAGAACAGCTTTCAAACCGATAACGTTGGAGCGAGTCCCCCATGAAAACATCCCGTCGGAGTTTCCTGATTACGAGCATTGGTGCCGTGTCCGCGCTGGCGCTGTCGCGCGAAGCGCTGGCCGATGCGCCGATGCTGTCGGAAACCGATCCGACCGCCGTGGCGCTCGGCTACAAGGCCGATGCCACCAAGGTCGACAAGACGAAGTACCCGAAATACGCAGCAGGCCAGGATTGCGCGGCCTGCATGCTGTACCAGGGCAAGAAGGGCTCGGCCTCGGGCCCGTGCGGCGCCTTCCCCGGCAAGCAGGTGTCGGCGAAGGGCTGGTGCAGCGCCTTCTCGAAGATGGGTTGAGGCCCGTGCGGCATCGTGCGATGCCGCATTGTGGCGAAAACCGCAAAACGCCCGCCGTCGAAAGATGGCGGGCGTTTTTTATTGCTTGAAAACGGTTCCGTCGCTTTCTACACTCGCTGCAAACCAGCGCGCCGCGGGCACCCCGCGCGCCGCGCCGCCCGACACGGCGAACTGACGAGGACGAGGCACGCATGGCGACGATTGCGAATTCAACGAAAACGATCCGGCCCGAGCGTGCGCTGAACCGGCGCGCCGTCGCGGCCGCCGTGATCGGCAATGCGCTCGAGTGGTACGACTTCACGGTGTTCGGCTTCATGACGGTCGTGATCGCCGAGCTGTTCTTCCCGACCTCCAGCGAATACTCGTCGCTGCTGCTGACCACCGCGACGTTCGGCGTCGCGTTCTTCATGCGCCCGATCGGCGGCATCGTGTTCGGGCTGTATGCGGATCGCGCGGGCCGCAAGGCCGCGCTGTCGCTCGTGATCCTGCTGATGACGGCCGGCATCTTCCTGCTCGCGATCGCGCCGCCCTATGCGGCGATCGGCATCGGCGGCCCGCTCCTGATCGTGCTCGGCCGGCTGCTGCAGGGCTTCTCCGCGGGCGGCGAATTCGGCAGTGCGACGGCGCTGCTGATCGAAGCCGCGCCGTTCTCGAAACGCGGCTTCTACGGCAGCTGGCAGATGGCGAGCCAGGCGGCCGCGCTGCTGATCGGCGCGCTCGTCGGCGCAGCCGTCACGCGCGGGCTGTCACACGATGCGCTGCGCAACTGGGGCTGGCGCGTGCCGTTCATCCTCGGGCTCGTGATCGGCCCGATCGGTTTCTACATCCGCCGCCATCTCGCCGATTCCGAAGCGTTCCTGCATGCGCAGCAGAACGCACGCCGCGCGACGCTTCGCGACGTGTTCACGCGCCACCCGCGCGAGGTGCTGTGCGGGCTCGGCTCGGTGATCGCGCTGACGGTGACGATCTACGTGCTGATCAGCTATCTGCCGACCTTCGCGGTGAAGCAGCTGAAGCTGCCCTACGCGGAATCGTTTTATGCGGTGATCGTCGGCAACCTGCTGCTGATGGTGCTGTCGCCGATCGCGGGTGCGTGGTCGGACCGCATCGGCCGCAAGGGGCTGTCGCTATGGTCGCTGGTGCTGACGCTCGTGCTGATGTATCCGCTGTTCGCGTGGCTCGATGCCGCGCCGAGCATCGCGCGGCTGATCGCGGTGCAGGCCGTGCTGTCGGTCACGCTCGCGGGCTACTACGGGCCGTTCGGCGCGATGATCGCCGAGCTGTTTCCGGCCAACGTGCGCTCGACCGGGTTGTCGATCGCGTACAACGTCGCGGTGATGCTGTTCGGCGGCTTCGGGCAGTTCATCGTCACGTGGCTGATCAAGGTCACGGGCACGCCGCTCGCGCCGACCTACTATGTGATGGCCGGGATCGCGCTGTCGATCGTCGCGGTCGCGTTCGTGCCCGCGCGCAGCGCCGACCTCGACGCACCGGCGTGACGACATGACGATTTGAAGGCAGTCATCGGATCGTTTCGCAAAACGCAATGATGTGCTGCAGAACACGATAAACGGTGCGTCGACCCTTCGCGTTCGCGCCCGAATTGTTTAGTCGTCGAACGAAACTTGCGCGAGATGAACGAAATTGTCGCTCGCGCGCGTTATCGCATTTTTTTACCCCCACTAAACATCGGCAAAAACCCGGCGGGCATCCAGAAGAGTTTTTTCTCCAGCTTGTTGCCACATCGTTAGCTCAAGTAATATCCGCGTACACCGGCCCCTGGCGGGGTTCGGTTCCGATCTGGAGACCTGGAGGAAACATGGAATACAACCGTCTGTTGCACACCCTGCGTGTTACCGCCATTGCAGGCGTGGCAGCGGCATCGCTCGGCGTCGCGGGCTCTGCATTCGCACAGATCCCGAACAAGACACTCGTCTACTGCTCAGAAGGCAGCCCGGCGGGTTTCGATTCCGCGCAATTTACGACCGGCGTCGATTTCACCGCCGCCACGTTCACCGTCTACAACCGCCTCGTCGAATTCGAGCGCGGCGGCACGAAGGTCGAGCCGGGCCTCGCCGAGAAGTGGGATGTGTCGTCAGACGGCAAGGTGTACACGTTCCACCTGCGCCACGGCGTGAAGTTCCACACGACCGACTTCTTCAAGCCGACGCGTGAATTCAACGCGGACGACGTGCTGTTCACGTTCGAGCGCATGCTCGACCCGAACCAGGCGTTCCGCAAGGCGTACCCGGTGTCGTTCCCGTACTTCACCGACATGGGCCTCGACAAGCTGATCACGAAGGTCGAGAAGGTCGATCCGTACACCGTGAAGTTCACGCTCGCCGAGCCGAATGCGCCGTTCATCCAGAACATGGCGATGGAATTCGCGTCGATCCTGTCGGCCGAATACGGCGACCAGCTGATGAAGGCAGGCAAGGCCGCCGACATCAACCAGAAGCCGATCGGCACGGGCCCGTTCATCTTCCGCAGCTACACGAAGGATGCGACGATCCGATTCGACGGCAATCCTGATTACTGGAAGAAGGGCGAAGTGAAGCTCTCGAAGCTGATCTTCTCGATCACGCCCGACCCGGGCGTGCGCGTGCAGAAGATCAAGCGCAACGAATGCCAGGTGATGAGCTATCCGCGTCCGGCCGACATCGCGACGCTGAAGGCCGATGCGGGCGTCGACATGCCGTCGCAGGCAGGCTTCAACCTTGGCTACCTCGCGTACAACGTCGAGCACAAGCCGGTCGACAAGCTCGAGGTGCGTCAGGCGCTCGACATGGCGATCAACAAGAAGGCGATCCTCGAGTCCGTCTACCAGGGCGCAGGCCAGGCTGCTTCCGCGCCGATGCCGCCGACCCAATGGTCGTACGACAAGAACCTGAAGATGGCGCCGAACGACACCGCGAAGGCGAAGGCGCTGCTCGCGAAGGCGGGCTTCCCGAACGGTTTCGAGATCACGCTGTGGGCGATGCCCGTGCAGCGCGCGTACAACCCGAACGCCCGCCTGATGGCCGAGATGATCCAGGCCGACTGGGCGAAGATCGGCGTGAAGGCGAAGATCGTCACGTACGAGTGGGGCGAGTACATCAAGCGCGCGCACTCGGGTGAGCAGGACACGATGCTGATCGGCTGGACGGGCGACAACGGCGATCCGGACAACTGGCTCGGCACGCTGCTCGGCTGCGACGCGATCAAGGGCAACAACTTCTCGCACTGGTGCTACAAGCCGTTCGACGATCTGGTCCAGAAGGGCCGCACGACGACGGGCCAGGACGCGCGCACGAAGCTCTACACGCAGGCTCAGCAGATCTTCGCGCAGCAGCTGCCGTTCTCGCCGATCGCGAACTCGACGGTCTACCAGCCGGTGCGCAAGACCGTGGTCGACATGCGTATCGAGCCGCTCGGCTATGCCCGCTTCGATGGTGTTGGCGTGAAGTAACACGCCCGGCGTAAGCTGTCGAGAAGACCGGCTAATTCATCCGGCGGCGGGAGGCCAAAAGCTTCCCGTCGCCGGTCGCACATTTCCCACAAGAAAATACGAGACGCATCATGTTCACATTCGTGTTGCGCCGCGTGGGCATGGTGATCCCGACTTTCATCGGCATCACCATCCTGGCGTTTGCGCTGATTCACCTGATACCGGGCGACCCCATCGAAGTGATGATGGGCGAGCGCGGCGTCGATCCCGCCATGCATGCGGAGGCGATGAAACGCCTCGGGCTCGACCAGCCGCTGCCCATGCAGTACCTCCACTACATCGGCCGCGCGATTCATGGCGATCTCGGCACGTCGATCATCACCAACACGAGCGTCGCGGGCGAGTTCTTCGCGCGCTTCCCGGCGACCGTCGAACTGTCGCTGTGCGCACTCGTGTTCGCGCTCGCGGTCG
Source organism: Burkholderia sp. AU30198 (assembly GCF_020419825.1). NCBI lineage: Bacteria > Pseudomonadati > Pseudomonadota > Betaproteobacteria > Burkholderiales > Burkholderiaceae > Burkholderia > Burkholderia sp. AU30198. Next base: position 49,101 of record NZ_JAIZSA010000027.1, read on the forward strand.
GGCTGCCGGCCGGCGTGATCGCCGCGTTGCGGCGCGGCTCGGTCATCGACCATGGCGTGATGGGCACCGCGCTCACCGGCTACTCGATGCCGATCTTCTGGTGGGGGCTGATCCTCATCATGGTGTTTTCGTCGTACCTCGGCTGGACGCCCGTGTCGGGGCGCATCGCCGTCGAATACGACTTCCCGCACCCGACGGGCTTCATGCTGATCGACGCGCTGCTCGCGCCGGATGAAGGTTCGTTCAAGTCGGCGGTCAGCCACCTGATCCTGCCCGCGATCGTGCTCGGCACGATCCCGCTCGCGGTGATCGCGCGGATGACGCGTTCGTCGATGCTCGAAGTGCTGCGCGAGGACTACATCCGCACCGCACGCGCGAAGGGGCTGTCGCCCGCGCGCGTGGTGGTCGTGCATGCGCTGCGCAACGCGCTGATCCCGGTCGTCACCGTGATCGGCCTGCAGATCGGCACGCTGCTCGCGGGCGCCGTGCTGACCGAGACGCTCTTTTCGTGGCCCGGTGTCGGCAAGTGGCTGATCGATGCGATCGGCCGCCGCGACTATCCGGTCGTCCAGGGCGGCATCCTGTTGATCGCGACGCTCGTGATCGTCGTGAACCTGGTCGTCGACCTGCTGTACGGCGTGCTGAATCCGCGCATCCGCCACACGAGGTAATCCCATGAGCAATCTGCAAAATACCCTGCCGACCGAATCCGCGCCGGCCGGCGGCCGTGCGCTCGCGCTGCGCGAGTTCTGGGCCAATTTCTCGCGCAACCGCGGTGCGGTCGGCGCCGGCATCGTCGTGATCGTGCTGATCCTGGTCGCGCTGCTCGCCCCGCTGCTCGCGCCGCACAGCCCGGCCGAGCAATACCGCGACTTCGTGAAGATCCCGCCCGCCTGGCTCGACGGCGGCAACTGGAAATTCATCCTCGGCACCGACGAAGCGGGCCGCGACATTCTTTCGCGCCTGATGTACGGCGCGCGGATGTCGTTCTGGATCGGCTTCGTGTCGGTCGTGCTCGCGCTGATCCCCGGCATCGTGCTCGGGCTCGTCGCCGCGTTCTTCCAGAAATGGGCCGACACGCCGGTGATGCGCATCATGGACGTGCTGCTCGCGCTGCCGTCGCTGCTGCTCGCGGTCGCGGTCGTCGCGATCATCGGCCCGGGCCTCACCAACACGATGTTCGCGATCGCGATCGTCGCGCTGCCGGCTTACGTGCGTCTCACGCGCGCATCGGCGCTCGGCGAGCTGCAGAAGGAGTACGTGACGGCGTCGCGCGTGGCCGGTGCCGGCACGCTGCGCCTGATGTTCTCGCAGGTGCTGCCGAACTGTACGGCGCCGCTGATCGTCCAGGCGACGCTCGGCTTCTCGTCGGCCATCCTCGACGCGGCCGCGCTCGGCTTCCTCGGCCTCGGCGTGCAACCGCCGACCGCCGAGTGGGGCGCGATGCTGGCCTCCGCGCGCGACTACATCGACAACGCATGGTGGATCGTGACGATGCCCGGCCTGTCGATCCTGATTTCGGTGCTCGCGATCAACCTGCTCGGCGACGGGCTGCGCGACGCGCTCGATCCCAAACTGAAACGGATGGCCTGACCATGAGCCAAGATCTTCTGACCATCCGCAATCTCGCGGTGAACTTCAATGGCCTGCCCGCGGTCGACCGGATCAACCTGTCGATCGCGCCGGGCGAGGTGGTGGGCGTCGTCGGCGAATCGGGCTCGGGCAAGAGCGTGACGATGATGGCGCTGATGGGCCTGATCGATGCGCCGGGCAAGGTGACGGCCGATGAAGTCACGTTCAACGGCGTCGACCTGCTGAAGGCGTCGCCGAAGGCGCGCCGCAAGATCGTCGGCAAGGACATCGCGATGGTGTTCCAGGATGCGCTGACGAGCCTGAACCCGAGCTACACGGTCGGCTACCAGATCAAGGAGGTGCTGAAGCTGCACGAAGGGCTGCGCGGCGACGCGCTGCACCGGCGCGCGCTCGAGCTGCTCGACCAGGTCGGCATTCCCGATGCGAAGAACCGCATCGCGTCGTTCCCGCACCAGATGTCGGGCGGGATGAACCAGCGCGTGATGATCGCGATGGCGGTGGCGTGCAACCCGAAGCTGCTGATTGCCGACGAGCCGACCACCGCGCTCGACGTGACGATCCAGGCGCAGATCATGGATCTGCTCGTGAAGCTGCAGAAGGAGCGCGGGATGGCGCTCGTGCTGATCTCGCACGACCTGGCCGTGGTGTCGGAGGTCGCGCAGCGCGTCGCGGTGATGTACGCGGGCGAGGTGATCGAGACCAACCGCGTGCCCGACATCTTCCGCGCGCCGCACCATCCGTACACGGAAGCGCTGCTCGCGGCGATTCCCGAGCACAATAAGGGGGCGCGTCGCCTTGCCGCATTGCCCGGCATGGTGCCGGGCCGCGATGATCGCCCGTCCGGGTGCCTGTTCGCGCCGCGCTGCAAGTACGTCGTCGACGACTGCCGCAAGGCGCGGCCGGCGCTCGACACGCTGGTGTCCGGCAACGATGCGATGCGCGCACGCTGCATCAAGCCGCTCAACGTTTCCAACCTCGACCTGACGGGAGGTGCACGATGAATGCAGTCAATCAAGCGCGTGCCACTTCGCACGACGAGGAAGCCGTACTGGTGGCCGACGGCCTCGCGAAGCACTATTCGGTGAAGCGCGGGATGTTCGGGCAGGGCACGGTGAAGGCGCTGAACGGCGTGTCGTTCTCGCTGAAGCGCGGCAAGACGCTCGCCGTCGTCGGCGAATCGGGCTGCGGGAAGTCGACGCTCGCGCGCCAGCTCACGATGATCGAGACGCCCACTTCGGGCAGCCTGACGATCGACGGCAAGAACGTCGCCGGCGCAAGCCGCGAGACGGTCGCCGACCTGCGCCGCCGCGTGCAGATGGTGTTCCAGAACCCGTTCGCGTCGCTGAACCCGCGCAAGACCGTCGAGCAGACGCTTGCCGAGCCGCTCGAGATCAACGCGAACCTGACGGCCACCGAACGCGCGCAGCGCATCGCGCAGATCATGCGCACGGTCGGCCTGCGGCCCGAGCACGCGAAGCGCTATCCGCACATGTTTTCGGGCGGCCAGCGCCAGCGCGTCGCGATTGCGCGTGCGATGATCCTCGATCCGCGCATCGTCGTCGCCGACGAGCCGGTGTCCGCGCTCGACGTGTCGATCCAGGCGCAGATCCTGAACCTGTTCATGGATCTGCAGGAGCAGTTCAAGACCAGCTACGTGTTCATCTCGCACAACCTCGCGGTGGTCGAGCACGTCGCGGACGACGTGATGGTGATGTACTTCGGCAGCGTCGCCGAGCTCGGCGACAAGGCGACGATCTACGCACGGCCGCGCCATCCGTACACGCGCGCGCTGATGTCGGCGACACCGGCGATCTTCGAGGAAGACCGCCGCGTGCAGATCAAGCTGCAGGGCGAACTGCCGTCGCCACTCAATCCGCCGTCGGGCTGCGCGTTCCACCAGCGCTGCCCGTATGCGGTCGAGCGCTGTCGTGCGGAGGAGCCGCAGCTGCGTGAGGTCGACGGCCGGCGCGTGGCCTGCCATCGGGCCGAGGAGGTAGGGGAGGCGAATGCCTGAAGCGTTGGCGGCGCGCGCGTCCGGCGTGCGCCGTGCGGGGGCAAGCAGCGCGCGCGTGATGCGCGCGTACCGCTACGCGCGGCGCTGGAGCGTGCGTACCGTCACGGGCGCGGCGCTGGCCGGCGCGTGCGTGGCGGCCAGCCTCGTGGTTCCCGTCGAATCCGCGCGCGCCGAAGGGCGCGCGCCGGCCACGTCACCGATCCATCCGTCGCAAGTCCCGCCGCCCGGCATGAGCCTGCCGGGCTTCCACGCACCCGCCGTGTCGGACGGCACGGTATCGCGCGGCACCGTGCGTGTGCAGCCCGCGCGCATGCCGTTCTACGTCGCGACCAAGGGCAAGGTCACGCTCTACGTGCTCGGCACGCTGCACACCGGCGACCCGTCCGATTACCCGAGCGCGCAGCCGTTCCGGCCGCGCATCCTCGCGGCGCTCGCCGCGTCGCCCACACTGGCGCTCGAGCTGTCGCCCGACGACCTGCTCGAATCGCAGGACGACGTGTCGAAGTACGGCGTCTGCCGCTACCCGTGCCTGCAGCGCCTGCTGCCGGAGCCGCTGTGGCTGCGGCTCGCGGCGCGCCTGCACGGCAATCCGGCCGCGCTCGCCGAGATCCGCAAGATGCGGCCGTGGCTCGCGGCGCTCGTCGTCGAGACCTACGATTCGCTGTCGGCCGGCCTGCAGACCGAGTACGGCACCGAGGCGCAGCTGCAGAACGTGTTCCTGAAGAAGAAGGGCGGCCGCGTGATCGGGCTCGAGACGCTCGCCGAACAGATGCGCGCGTTCACCGGGCTGACGCTGGCCGAGCAGCGCGAGATGCTCGCGCAGGACATGGTGCAGACGCCCGCGCAGAACGCCGACGACATCAAGGCGCTGCATCGACTGTGGCGAATTGGCGACGCCGATGCGATCTCGGCATGGGCGGTCGCGAAGAGCGAGCGGCTCGCGCGTTCGAAGGCGTTGTCGGCGTCGATCGACAACAAGATCGTGTACGAGCGCAACCGCCGCTTCGTTGCACGGATGACGGCAATCGCCGCACCGAACCGGCCGCTGTTCGTCGCGATCGGCGCGCTGCATCTGGGCGGCCCGCGCGGCGTGCTCGAATTGTTGCGTCAACAAGGTTACAGCGTCGACGCGAACTGAACGTCGCCGTCGCGCCCGAACCGTTCCTCCCCTGTTTGATCGACGTCGCGCGAACGGCGTCAAACGCCCGTATGGGCACGCTATCCGATAAGGAAAACCCTCGATTCGTCGGAAAATAGCGTTTCAAACGATTGACATCCCGATCTGCCAATATCTATTCTTCGATCCACAAGTTGAAAAAATGAAAAGAATAGAAAAAGTTCTACGGGGTAGCAGAAAATAAAGCGCGGGGTTAGCGCGTTGCCGGCACGTGATGCACGTGCCGGCCGCGAAAGTGTCTGCATGTACGGCGGGGCCAATCATCGTCGGACAACAACAAGGCATGCAGGCCGACTTGCGGGATAAGCAACGTTCCGTCGTCCCACCGGGGAAAGGCAGTAATCGGGCGGCGGCGGACGTTTTTTAATCCGGAAGATGTTTCCGGTCACCGTCGCAAGACGGTTTCGGGGGGCGAGAATCGACAGACGGCGAAGCCGCAGCGATTGCGCCAACGGAAAAGCGCCACGAGGGCGCTTTTTTCTTTTGTGCGACGGATTGCGCGCCCGCCCGCGCGGTGGGCCGGATCAGGCGCGTTCGTCGGCCTGCAGCAGGCCGGGCGCGACCACGTCGACGCCCACCGCCTCGAGCGCGGCGCGAATCCGTTTCGCGAACGCCAGCGCATGCGGCCCGTCGCCGTGCAGGCAGACGGTCTGCGCATTGAGCATCACCCATTCGCCGCCAATCGCGCGTACCTGCCGGCTGCGCACCATGTCCAGCGTGCGCGCGATCATCGTGTCCTCGTCGTCGACGAGCGCGCCGGGCTGGTTGCGCGGCACGAGCGAGCCGTCCGCGCGGTAGCCGCGATCGGCGAACACTTCTTCCACCGCGGCGAGCCCCGCGTGCCGCGCGGCCGCGACGAACACGCTGTTCGCGAGCCCGAACACCGCGAGCGACGGATCGAAATCGCGGATCGCGGACACCACCGCATCGGCGATCATCGGATCGCGCGCGGCCTGGTTGTAGAGCGCGCCGTGGGGCTTCACGTGCGCGATGCGTCCGCCCTCGGCCTGCGCGATCGCCGACAGCGCGCCGAGCTGGTACAGCACGCCCGCATAGATGTCGCCGGCCGGCAGCTGCATTTCCTTGCGGCCGAAATTCTCCGGATCGTGAAAGCTCGGATGCGCGCCGATCGCCACGCCTTTCTGCACGGCCCAGCGCACGCAGTCGCGCATCGCGTTCGCACCGCCCGCATGCCACCCGCATGCGATGTTCGCGGACGTCACGAGGTCGAGCAGCGCCTCGTCCGAACCGCATCCTTCGCCGAGATCGGCATTCAGATCGATTTCCATGATGTTCCTCGTCCACTGATTACGTGGCCCGTCTTCTCTACTGCACCCTCTATTGTCACGCCGCGCGCGATTCGGCGCGGCGGCGCGCTTCCTCGCGCATGTCGATCGCCACGTCGATCTGCCGCAGATAGGCACGTTCTGCGGTCAGGGCGGCGCGCGCGGCGTCGGGTGTCGTGCGCACGAAGCGGATCGGCAGGTTGAGCCGCGCCTGCGCGAGTTTCCACAGGTCCGCACGGATCACCGTGCCGATCTTCGGGTAGCCGCCGGTGGTCTGCGCGTCGTGCATCAGCACGATCGGCTGGCCGTTCGGCGGCACCTGGATCGTGCCGGGCAGCACCGCGTGCGACAGCAGCTCGGCCGGCCGCTCGCGCACGAGTTCGACGCCGGCAAGCCGATAGCCCATGCGGTTGCTGTTCGCCGTGACAAGCCATTCTTCATCCCAGAGCGCCTGCTGCGAATCGGCGGCGAACGACGCGTAGTCGGGGCCCGGCAGCACGCGCACGGGCATCGCCCACGGTGCATGCGCCGGGCGGTGCCGGCGCGGCGGCTCGTCGACACGCGCGAACGCGCACCACGCTGGCGCCTTGACGCCGAATTCGGGCGCATCGGCCGAGAGGCAACCTATCCCGGCCGGAAGCACGCCGACCGGGAGGCGATCGCCGTCGCGCAGCGCGCGCCCGCCGAGGCCGCCGAAACGCGATGCAAGATCGGTGCTGCGCGAGCCGAGCATCGGTAGCACGTCGATGCCGCCGGCGATGCACAGGTAGCCGCGCATCCCGCGTTTCGCGGCCGGCAGCACGAGCGTCTGCCCGGCCTCGACCGGCAGGCTCCACCATGAATATACGCGCTGGCCGTCGAGCGTGGCACCGAACTCGGTGCCGGTGATCGCGATGCGGGTCGCGCGCGGGAAGCGGAAGGCGGCCGGGCCGATCGTGATCTCGACGGCCGCCGCGTCGGGGCGGTTGCCGACCAGCCGGTTGCCGACCTCGAGCGCGAGGCCGTCGAGCGCGCCGCCCTGCGCGACGCCGAGATGGCGCGTGCCGTGGCGCCCGAGATCCTGCACGGTCGACAGCGGGCCGGCTCGCACCACCTCGATGGTGCCCGGTGCGTTGCTCTGGGTCATCGTGCGTCGACTCCCGCAATGGTGAAGCGCACGCGGTCGCCGGGCAGCAGCAGCGTCGGCTGCGGCCGCGCCGGATCGAACAGCACGTGCGACGTGCGGCCGATCAGTTGCCAGCCGCCGGGCGACGTGGCCGGGTAGATGCCCGTCTGTGCGCCGCCGATGCCGACCGAGCCGGCCGGCACCTCGAGGCGCGGCGCCGCGCGGCGCGGCGTATGCAGCGCGGCGTCGAGCCCGCCGAGATACGCGAAGCCCGGCTGGAAGCCGACGAAGAACACGACGTAGGCGCCGGCCGCGTGGCGCGCGACGACCTCGTCGGCCGACAGGCCGGTATGCGCGGCGACGGCCGGAAGATCGGGGCCGGCGGCGCCGCCGTACTCGACCGGGATCTCGACCTCGCGGCCGTCCGCGTGCTCGACGTCGGCGGTTTCCCACGCGTCGCGCAGCGCCGGCGTGAGCGACTCGGCCGTCGTGGCGAGCGCGTCGAACACGATCGTCAGGTTGTTCATGCCGGGCACGACGTCGATCACGTCGGGCCACGCGCGCGCGGTCTCGGCAACGGCCCAGACGCGGCGCTGGCAATCGAGCGTGGCGGGCGGCGGCACCTCGCAGACGAGGGCGGCATCGCCGAGCGGATAAATGCGGGGTTGCGTCATCGGACTGGCACGGTTCGGACGGCAATGTTAGCGCACATTGTCAATAAATTATCGACAACTTCCCAATAAGCGTTTTCGCCTAGCTCGTATGTCGGGGCTTCTGGCGTACACTCGGCACACCCTGTCATCCGGCTTGCGCCGCCTTTCCATGAAGCGTCCTGCGACCAAGATCGTGTCATCCGAACACCTCGTTTCCGATTCGAGCGCGGAGCTGTCGGAGCTCGAATACGGGCTCATCATGGCAGGCAACGCGTTCAACCGGTGGATGGTGCGCTGCATGTCGGCGGCCGGCGCGAAGGACATGACGGCGGTCGAGGTGTCGCTGCTGCATCACGTCAGCCATCGCGAACGCAAGAAGAAGCTCGCCGACATCTGCTTCGTGCTCAATATCGAGGATACGCACGTCGCGACCTATGCGCTGAAAAAACTGATCGCCCGCGGCTATGTGAAGAGCGAGAAGAACGGCAAGGAAGTGTTCTTCTTCGCGACCGACGCGGGCCGCGACCTGTGCCTGAAGTACCGCGAGGTGCGCGAGCACTGCCTGATCGAGACGCTGAAGGACAGCGGGCTCACCAACGAGCAGATCGGCGACGCGGCGCAGTTGCTGCGCCATGCATCGGGCCTGTACGACACGGCCGCGCGCGCGGCGGCGTCGCTGTAAACGGTTGCGCCAAAGGGCGCGCGCGGCGGTGCGCTGACGGGCGAGCGACGATGGGCGCGGCGCTGGGCGCGGCGCCGCCCGTCGCATCATCCGGCGGCGGGGTACAGCGCGCCGTCGGTCACGATCCAGCGCAGCGAGAGATCGTGCGCTTCGGCCGGCAGTTCATCGACGCGGCACGCTTCATAGGCGATGCCGACCGTCACGGGCAGCGCGCTGCCCGGCCATGCGGCGAGCGTGCGGTCGTAGTAGCCGCCGCCGTAGCCGAGCCGGTAGCGCTGCAGATCGAATCCCACGCAGGGAATCAGCAACAGGTCGGGCACGACGACGATGCCCGACGCCGGTTCCGGAATCCGGTGATGACCTTCGCGCATCGGCGTGTGCGTATCCCATGCATGGAACTCGAGCGGTGTGTGCCGCTCGTCGATCACGGGCAACGCGGCCTGCCTGCCGGCACCGGCCGCGCACCACGCGAGCACCGCGTCGCGCGCATCGAATTCGCCCGGCAACGGCCAGTAGAACCCGACCGTGCGCGGCGCGAGCCGTTCCAGCAGCGTGCGCAGCCGCGCGTCGAGCGCGGCGTTCGCGGCGGGTTGCGACGCGGCGTCGTGCCGCGCGCCGGACAGCGTTTTGCGTAGCGCAACCTTCGGGTTTGGCACAGGGTTGCGTGCTATGCTTTCGCTCACTTCGCGCTCCATTCAAAACGATGTCGAACAGCCTTTTCCGAGTATATCGCGCGGTCGCGCTGACGCTTTCGGCCACCGCGCTCGTCGCGGGCACGGCCGCGTGCGCCGCACCGAACGACGATACGGTCTCCGGGGACGACCAGACCTTCGTGCAGCTTCGTGAAGCCGCACGCCGCAACGACGCCGCGAAAGCCGCGCAGCTCGCGTCGATGATCCCGAACTATCCGGTTCCGTCCTACGTCGAGTATTTCCAGATCAAGCCGCAGCTGTTCGATCCGACGGGCCGCGCGCGCGTGGACGCGCCGGACGCGCCCGTGCAGTCGTTCCTGCAGCGCTACGACGGCCAGGCGATCGCCGACCGGCTGCGCAACGACTATCTGCTCGTGCTCGGCGCGCGCCACGACTGGCGCAACTTCGACGACCAATACAAGCGCTTCGTGCTCGACGACGACACGCAGGTGAAGTGCTATGCGCTCGAATCGCGCGCCTCGCGCGGCGAGAACGTCGCCGATGCGGCGCGCGCGCTGCTCGTCGAGCCGAAGAACTACGGCGACGCGTGCGTCGACCTGATCACCGCGCTGACGGTCAACCAGCAGTTCACGAGCGACGACGTGTGGCAGCAGGCGCGCCTCGCGTACGAACAGAACTACACGACGCTCGGCGGCAAGATCGTCGACGCGCTCGGCCCGCGCCCGGTCGGCTTCGATCAGGCGACGAGCGCGCCGCCGCTGTACCTCGCGCGCGGCATCGGCGCCGACGCGACGTCGCACCAGCTCGCGCTGATCGCGCTCGGCCGCATGGCGCGCAACGATCCGGACGCCGCCGCCGGGATGCTGACGTCGGTCGCCGCGTCGCTGACCAAGCCGGAACAGGCGATCGCGTGGGGCGCGATCGGCTACCAGGGCGCGATCAAGCGCTCGCCGCTCGCGTCGGTCTGGTACGCGAAATCCGCGAATGCGCCGCTGTCGAACCCGGGCTACGAATGGCGTACGCGCGCCGCGCTGCTCGCCGGCAACTGGCCGATGGTGCGCTGGTCGATCGAGCAGATGCCGCCGTCGCTGCGCGACGATCCGGCCTGGATCTACTGGCATGCGCGCGCGCTCAAGCAGAGCGGCGACACGCTGCAGGCGAACCAGGAATTCGAGCAGGTCGCCGGCCAGTTCAACTTCTACGGGCAGCTCGCCGGCGAAGAGCTTGGCCAGCGCACGACGATCCCGCCGCGCACGAAGGTGAGCGACGCCGAGATCGACGCGATGAGCAAGATTCCGGGCTTCGCGCTTGCACAACGCTTCTTTGCGCTGAACCTGCGCCTCGAAGGCAACCGCGAATGGAACTGGCCGCTGCGCGGGATGACCGATCGCCAGCTGCTCGCCGCGGCCGAGTACGGCAAGCGCATCGAGCTGCTCGACCGCACGGTCAACACGGCCGACCGCACGAAGGCCGAGCATGACTTCACGCTGCGTTACCCGTCGCCGTACCGCAACATCGTCGAGCGCTACGCGCAATCGACGGGCCTCGACACCGAATGGGCGTACGGGCTGATCCGCCAGGAGTCGCGCTTCATCACGAGCGCGCGTTCGTCGGTGGGCGCGGGCGGCCTGATGCAGCTAATGCCGGCCACCGCGCAGATGGTCGCGAAGAAGCTCGGCATGGGCACGATCTCGCGCGCGCAGATGCACGACATCGATACCAATATCCAGCTCGGCACCTGGTATCTGGCGGACATCTACAACAACTTCGACAGCTCGCCGGTGCTCGCCACGGCCGGCTACAACGCGGGCCCGGGCCGGCCGCGCCAGTGGCGCCAGGTGTTGACGCAGCCGGTCGAAGGCGCGATCTTCGCAGAAACGATTCCGTTCAACGAGACGCGCGACTACGTGAAGAACGTGCTGTCGAACACCGTCTACTACGCGGCGCTCTTCGAGGGCAAACCGCAGTCGTTGAAGAAACGTCTAGGCATGATCTCGCCCTGATCCGCAATCTTCACACTGCCGCGCGAGACGCGGCAGTGTTTAAGGGCTGTTCACGCTAATAACGGGCCCTTCTGGCGGCCAGCCCCGCGAATGATTTTATCCAAACAGGGGAACGAGCCTTGCCGGCCGCATTGCGGCGTCGCGCGTCGCTTGTTTGGCTCGGCCAAACGGCGCTCCTTACTTCTTGCACTGCAGCCGGCAAGGCTCGTTCGCAAGCCCGTTATTAGCGTGAACAGCCCCTTAGAGGCCTCGAACATGGATCGCCAGACCGTCGCGCTGCTGGGCGGCACCGGCTTCATCGGCAGCCGGCTCGTCAATGCGCTGATCGAATCCGGCAAGCAGGTACGGATCGGCACGCGCCGGCGTGACCACGCGCGCCACCTGCAGATGCTGCCGGTCGAAATCGTCGAGCTCGAAGCGCTCGACACGCGCACGCTCACGCGCTTCGTCGCCGGTGCGCATGCGGCCATCAACCTGGTCGGCGTGCTGCACGGCGGCCGCGGCACGCCGTACGGGCCCGGCTTCGAGCGCGCGCACGTCACGCTGCCGGCCGCGCTCGCGACCGCCTGCACCGAGGTGGGCGTGCAGCGCGTGCTGCACATGAGCGCGCTCGGCGCCGATTCGCATGGCGCGAGCATGTACCAGCGCTCGAAGGGCGACGGCGAGGCCGCGCTGCATGCGATCGCGGCGACCGATTCGCTCGCGCTGACGATCTTCCGCCCGTCGGTCGTGTTCGGCCCAGGCGACGCGTTCCTCAACACGTTCGCGAACCTGCAGCGCACGGTGCCCGTGCTGCCGCTCGCGATGCCGGATGCGCGCTTCCAGCCGGTGTTCGTCGGCGACGTCGTGCGTGCGTTCGTCAACACGCTCGATCTCGTGGCCGCACACGGCAAGACCTACGAACTTGGCGGCCCGACCGTCTACACGCTCGAGCAGCTGGTGCGCTATTGCGGCACGCTGGTCGGCCGGCAGGCACGTATCGTGCGGCTGCCCGACGCGCTCGCGCGGCTGCAGGCGAGCGTGTTCGAATGGCTGCCCGGCGAGCCCGTGCTCACGCGCGACAATCTCGCGACGATGTCGGTGCCGAACGTGCTGTCGGGGCCGCTCGCGCCGGAGCTCGGGATCTCGCCCGCGAGTCTCGAAAGCATTGCGCCCGCGTATCTCGGCCATGCCGCGCAGCGGTCCCGGTTCGACTGGTTCCGCTCGCGCCGCTAGGCCGGCAGCATCCTCCTTTCCACCTTCGCGTTTTCCGGAACACCGTCATGAAACTCGTCATTGGAGACAAGAACTACTCGTCGTGGTCGATGCGCTCGTGGCTGCTGCTCGCGCATTTCGGCATCCCGTTCGACGAGATCGCGATCGAGCTGCGCCACGACGACACGGCCGCACGCATCCGCGAATATTCGCCGTCCGGCAAGGTGCCGTGCCTGGTCGACGACCACGGCGTCGCGATCTGGGATTCGCTCGCGATCGCCGAGACGCTCGCCGAACGCTATCCGCAGTTCCCGATGTGGCCGGCCGATCCGCTCGAACGCGTGCATGCGCGCTGCGTCGCGGCCGAGATGCATTCGGGCTTCGCGGCGCTGCGCACGCAGATGGGCATGAACGTGCGCGCGTCGATGCCGGGGCGCGGTGCGACGCCCGACGCGCTCGCCGATGTCGCGCGCATCGATGCGCTGTGGAGTGAGTGTCTGGAGGCGTCGGGCGGGCCGTTCCTGTTCGGTGAATTCGGGATTGCCGATGCGATGTACGCGCCCGTCGTGATGCGCTTCAACACCTATGCGCCCGGCCTGTCGCCGGAAGCGGCCGGCTACGCGGCCCGCGTGACGGCGCTGCCGGCCGTTCAGCGCTGGATCGACGCCGCGCGCCGCGAAACGAACGTGATCGCCGAATACGAGCCGACGCCATGAACATCTACGCAGTCGGTGGCGCCATCCGCGACGCATTGCTCGGCGTGCCCGTGCAGGACCGCGACTACGTGGTGGTGGGCGCGACCCCCGAGCAGATGGCCGCACAGGGTTTCCGGCCGGTAGGCAAGGATTTCCCGGTATTCCTGCATCCGCGGACGCAGGAGGAGTACGCGCTGGCGCGCACCGAGCGCAAGACGGCGGCCGGCTATCACGGCTTCCAGTTCCACTACGCGCCGGACGTGACGCTCGACGAGGATCTCGCGCGGCGCGACCTGACGATCAACGCGATGGCGCGCGAGGTGAGCCCGGAGGGCGAACTGGTCGGGCCGGTGATCGATCCGTTCGACGGGCAGGCCGACCTGGGCGCGCGCGTGTTCCGGCATGTGAGCGATGCGTTCGTCGAGGATCCGGTGCGGATCCTGCGCATCGCGCGCTTTGCCGCGCGGTTCGCGGATTTCACGGTCGCGGACGAAACGCTCGCGCTGATGCGGCGGATGGTCGACGCGGGCGAGGTCGACGCGCTCGTGCCCGAACGCGTGTGGCAGGAGATCGCGCGCGGGCTGATGGAGGTGAAGCCGTCGCGGATGTTCGCGGTGCTGCGCGACTGCGGCGCGCTCGCGCGCATCCTGCCGGAAGTCGACGCGTTGTGGGGCGTGCCGCAGCGCGCCGACTACCACCCGGAAGTCGACACGGGCGTGCACGTGATGATGGTCGTCGACTATGCGGCGAAGCAGGGTTATTCGCTGCCGGTGCGCTTCGCGGCACTCACGCACGATCTCGGCAAGGCGACGACGCCGGCCGACGTGCTGCCGCGCCACGTCGGCCACGAGGGGCGCAGCGTCGACCTGCTCAAGCCGTTGTGCGAGCGGCTGCGCGTGCCGAATGAATGCCGCGACCTCGCGCTCGTGGTCGCGCGCGAACACGGCAACCTGCATCGCGTGATGGAGATGGGCGCGGCGGCACTGGTGCGGCTGTTCGAGCGCAGCGACGCGCTGCGCAAGCCGGCGCGTTTCGCCGAGATGCTGCAGGCGTGCGAATCGGATGCGCGCGGGCGGCTCGGGCTCGAAGCCCAGCCGTATCCGCAGGCCGAGCGGCTGCGCGTCGCGCTCGCGGCCGCGCGCAGCGTCGATGCCGGCGCGATCGCACGCGGCATCGGCAACGACACGGAGAAGATCAAGGAAGCCGTGCATCGCGCACGGATCGAGGCCGTCGCGCAGGCGCTCGAGATCGGCGAATAGGGGGACGGGAAGGGCGCGCATCGCGCGCCTCCCGCCCGACAGCCGTTACGACTTCTTCTTGCGCGCCGGCTTGGCGGCCGCCGGGCGTTTGCCGGCGGATGCGCGCGGCTTGGTCGCGCCCTTCTTTTCTTTTGCTGCCGCGCTGGCGTCACGATCGCGCTCCGAGCGCTTGGGCGCCGGCCCGCGGCGGCTCACGCGCGGCTCACCCGGCGTCGCACGCACGGCGGGCGCCGGTTTCTTGAGGTCCATCGTCGCGGAGACGAACCCGGCGCCACGGTCGTCGAACAGCGGCAGCGTGCCGACCGCGATCACCTCGGCCGGCCCGTCGCCCACGTTGGCGACCCGGTGCCGCTTGCGCGCGTCGAAGTGCAGCGAGTCGCCGGGCGACAGCGGGTAATCTTTCTTGCCGACCGTGTAGCAGATCCGGCCGGTCAGCACGTACACGAATTCGTCGCCGCCGTGCGCCACCCATTCCGAGCGGTAGCCTTCCATCATCTGCACCTTGAGCGCGTTGATCTGGCTGCCGTCGAACGTGGTGGAGAGGCGTTCGTACCACTGCGACGTGGCGTCGAGCGCGTACGGCTTGCGGCTGCCCTCGTGCGAATCGGGCTGTGGCTGGCGCGGCTGGTCGATCAGCGCGCCGAGCGGCACGTCGAGTGCCTTCGCGACGTTGACGAGCGACGACAGCGAGATGCCCGTGAGGTGGCGCTCGACCTGGGACAGGAACCCGACCGACAGCTTCGCTTCGGTCGCGACTTCCAGCAGCGTCTTCTTCGCTTCCCGGCGCAGGCGGCGAATGCGCTGGCCGATACGCATGATGTCTGAATCCATGAATCTCTTTCGTGGCAACGGGTCGGGAGGCGAGCGGACGGGCGGTGCAGCCGCCGGACAGTGATTTCCGCGCATCGCACGAAGCATGGCCGTCGGGACGGCGATGCCGGCGCATTGTACCGCGCAGCGTCGCCGGGCGAATTCGGGTTGTGCCGCGATGCGCAGGCGTCACGCCGATTTTAGCCCTACGAAAATTTTGGCTTGACCTCAATTTCAGCGTGCTCTAGATTCTGTCGCGCGCATCAAAAAAAGTTAAGTGGGACGAAAATTTTTCAAGGGCCTGCCGCCGGAACGGAGCGGCGGCCCGGTGCCATGCGGGGTCGAGCGCCGACCGTGCAGCGGCGCCGTGCAGTGTCAGGCCTGCCTCGGGCTTGCTCCCCGCCGCGTCACCGCCGGCCGCCGACAATCATGCAAAACGGGCTTCCGATGATCGATCGACTGAAATACAGCTTCTCCGGCCTTCCCCCGTACAACGCGTCCGTCGCTGACACGCAGGCGGGCCTGTCGCGCCTGCTCGACGCCGCGCGGCTCGACGCGGTGCTGGTCACGTCGCAGGACGAATACGTGACCGAGTACCTGCCGCTCGCCAACAACCCGCGCTACGCGGTGTCGGGTTTCGACGGCTCGGCCGGCTGCGGGATCTTCCTGAGCGCGGCGACCGCGCAGGCGCTCGATCTGCCCCCGTTCGTGCTGTTCGTCGACGGCCGCTATCACCTGCAGGCCGAGCAGCAGTGCGATCCGGCGCGCGTGCGCATCGAGAAGCTCGGGATGAACGTGACGATCTGGCAGGCGATGGCCGACTGGCTGGTCGCGCACGGGAGCCGGCTCGCGCGGGTCGGTTACGACGCGCTGCGGGTCAGCGTCGCGCAGCGCGATCGTCTGTTCGAACAGACGCAGGCCGCGTCGCTCGACTGGACGAGCCTCGCCGAGCGCGAGATCGACCGCGCGATTGCGTTGCCGGGCTGGGTCGTCGAGCGGCCGATCTTCGAGGTGCCTGAATCGATGACCGGCCTGAGCGTCGCGCAGAACCTCGACGCGCTGAACCGCCAGCTCGCCGCGTATACCGGCGCGCCGGACGGCAAAACCGCATTCTTCACCTGCGCGTCGGACGACCTCGCGTATCTGCTGAACAGCCGTGGCTATCACATCCCGAATGCGTCGTCGCACCTCGGCTTCCTGTTCGCGGTCGGCGGGCAGGTGGCGCTGTTCCTGCCGGAAGGCTGCGACCGCTGCGAGGTCACGCTCGAGTCGTATCCGGCGCTGCAGGTGATCCGGCGCGATGTCGCGGCGCTCGAGCGCTTTCTTGCTCGGTTCGCGGTCGATCACGTGTGCTACGGCTTCGAATCGGTGAACTGCGCGCTTGTCGACGCGGTGAAGCGGGTATGGCCGCAGGCGCGGCATGCCGACTTCAACCCGGTCGAAGCGATCCGGGCCGGCAAGACGCCGGCCGTGCTCGACCGGTTCCGCGACGCGTTCGCACGCAGTTCCGCGGCGATCGCCGAAACGATGCGCTGGGCAAAGGCCGGCGAGCCGGGCGCACGCCATACCGAATACGACCTGGCGCGCGCGATCAACGACGCGTACGGCGCGCGTTCGGCGGTGGCGCTGACGTTTCCGTCGATCGCGGCGAACGGCGCGAACAGCGCGTTCGCACACTACACGGCGGCGAGCGCCGACGTCGAGCTGACGGAAGGCGAACTCGTGCTGCTCGACAGCGGCGCCTATTACGAAGCCGGCTTCGCGACGGACTGCACGCGCGTGGTGCTGCGCCGGACCCGCCCGGATACGGTCGCGCAGCCGTGGCAGCGGGAGATCTACACGGTCGCGTTGAAGGCCTGCATCAAGGGGCTCGTCACGCGCTTCCCGAGCACGGCAAAGGGCGGCGACGTCGATGCGCTCGTGCGGCAGGTGTGCCGCGACCACGGCCACGATTTCGGCCACGGCACCGGGCATGGTGTCGGGATTCACGTGCACGAGGGCGGCGTGCGGTTCGCGCCGGGGGCGAAGTACGGGCTCGTGCCGAATGCGGTGATTTCGGTCGAGCCGGGCATCTACGTGCAGGGCAAGGGCGGCGTGCGGATCGAGAACATCGTGATCATCCGCCAGGACGACGCGCAGCCGGATACCGTGACGTTCGAGAACATCGTGACGGTCGGCTACGACTGGGACCTGATCGATCTCGACCTGCTGGACGACGGCGAGCGCGCGTACCTGCGCGACTACGAGCGGCTGTGCGTGGAGCGCGGCACGCAGGTCACCGCGTGTCCGCTGTTGTAACGGGGAAGCAGGCAGGGGCGCGGCCGCCGGGCGGTCGCGCGGCGCGAGGTCAGCGCGTGAGTACCGATACGCGCCCGTCGGGGCCGTAGACGCCGGCCGGCGCGGGGGCCGAGCGCAGTACCGCGAGCGCGCGCTCGTTGTAGTCCATCCGGATCCGGATCAGCATCCCGTTGTTCGCATTGGCCTGGCGCGCGCGTTCGGCGGACTGCTGCAGCAACTGCCAGCGGCCGGCGAGGCGGGCATCGCGTTCGGCGGCCTGATCCATCCCTTTCTTGCCGGACGGAAAGCCGAGTGCGGAAAGCTGCGTGTCGCGCGTGCGTTCGAGCTGCGCGAGCCGGTCGATCAGCGCGCTTTTCTTTTCGACGATCCCGGGCAGCATCTCGAACGGCTCGGCCGTCGTCAGCGCCTTTTCCTCGTAGGCGAGCAGCGACGCGAACGCCTCGACCGTCGCGTGTTCGTCGTTGACCGTGGCCAGCAGCTCTTCTCTCATCGCGTCATGCTCGTCGCGCCGGCGCGAGTGGCGCCGGCAAACCGGGGGGACCGGCCTCGCGAGGCCGGCTTCAGCTGCCCGGGCGCTGCTGCTGCAGCAGCTCGCGGGCGGTGTTCAATACGCCGTCGGCGATCTTGTTCGCGTCGATCGTCAGCGTGCCGTTGTTCAGCGCGTCCTTGATCGACTGGACCAGGCCCGTGTCGATATCGGCGTTGCCGGACGCGGATACCGAACGCAACTGGCCGGACAGACCCGACAGGTTCACGGTCGTGTCGCCGCCAGTCGATCCTGCGTCGGCCGCCTGCGCGGACGAAGACGAGGCCGCGCCGGATTGCGCACGGGTCGCGCCGTTGCCGGTCGGCGTCACGGGGCTCGGGTTCGGAGTGGAATCGATCTTCACGATGGGTTTCCTGTTCGGTTTGACCCAGATAACGGCCGGGTCGGCCCGAACTTTAGCATCGCGAGCCCGAAATGCTCCGAATAAACAATTCTTTACATTCTTGCGGCGAGATCCGTCCCTATAGCGGAATTTCCACGGTGCCGGCGTCCTTGACGATCGCCGTGACGATCTGGCCCGCCGCCATCCGCACCCGTACCGACTGGCCCGGCGCCGCGTTCGCCAGCGCGCTGCCCTCGGCCGAAATCGTGAAACCGGGCCCGGCCGCGACGACCCGCACCGTCTGGCCGGCCGACACCGACGCCGCGCTCTTCAGCAGGTCCTGCCGCAGCGGCAGCCCGGCCGAGATGCGCGCGAGCGCGGTCGTGCCGATCGCCTGCGCCGGATCGGTGATCACCGCGAGCGGCAGCACCGTCAGGTCGCCGTCGCGGGCGATCAGGTCGGCCGCGGAGAGCGGCTCGCCGGGCGCGATCTGGCGCGCGGCGACGTAATAGGTGGCCTGCACCGCGACTTTCGCCTGCAGGTAGACGGTCCACGGCCGCTCGCCCGCGCAGCGCACGCCGACCGTCGTGCGGCCCCACAGGCGCGCGCCGGTCGGCAGGAACGGCTCGAGCGTCGTGCACGCGGCAAGCCCGCGCGGAAACGCGGTCGTGACCGTCACGGTGGTCTTGCCGGGCAGGCCGGCGATCTGCTGCTGCAGGAACGCGAGGGCCGCGCGCCGGATCGACTCGGGATCCTGCTGGCCGGGCGGCGTCACGGGCTGGGCCGGGTTGGCTGCATTGGCCGCCGGGGCCGGGATGGCGGAAACCGGTGTCGCGCGCGGCGCCGGCGCGGCCGACGCGGCGCGGGCCGCCGCCATGCGCGCGGCGATGGCCGGCTGCGGGGCCGGCCGGCCGGGATTCGACGCGGGCTCGGCCGTGCCGGCGACGACCGTCGCGATCGCGTTCGGATCGACCGCGCGCGGCGCGCCGTATCCGGCGTTCGCGCGGGTGGCTGCGTAGGCGGGGCGAGGCGCCGGGGCCGGCGCGGGAGCCGGCGGCGGGACGGTCGTCACGACCATCGTGCCGGCCGGTTGCGGCGCGTAGCCGGTGCCGGCCGTGCCGGCGGCAGCGGCGGCGCTGGTGCCGCTCGCGGTGCGACCCGCGTCCGGCGCCGGACCCGAACCCGGCGCCATCGCCGCATTCCCGCCGAACTGCCCGCCGCTCGCC
Source organism: Burkholderia sp. AU30198 (assembly GCF_020419825.1). Taxonomy (NCBI): domain Bacteria; kingdom Pseudomonadati; phylum Pseudomonadota; class Betaproteobacteria; order Burkholderiales; family Burkholderiaceae; genus Burkholderia; species Burkholderia sp. AU30198. The sequence goes on from NZ_JAIZSA010000027.1 coordinate 68,618, forward strand.
GCATTGGCGTGCGCGAGCGCGGTTTCGGCCGTCTCGCCGCGCCCTGGAATCACGATCATCCCGTCGTCCGCGTGCGCGGCCGGGGCGGCGATCCACAGCGCCGCGGCGAGCGCAAACGCACGCCGGACGTGCGTGAGCCGCCCGTGCCTTCCGCGAAGTGCGCTGCCAGTCATCGCCATATCCCCGATTCGTTGCTCCGCTTCGCATTCTAGGGAGCGGGGCCGTCGCGCAAACGATGAATAGAGGGGGCCTTTGCCGCGTTATTCGCCCGATTGCCGGTTGCGTCCGGCGCCTACCATCGCTGTCATGGAAAAAAGCCTCTCGAGTCGCCATCCGGCGCGAGGGGCGTGCAGCGCTTCATACGGAGAGACGCACACATGCTGGACAAACTCGATGCGGAATTCGCGTTCGGCCGACAGGCGCTGGACGTGCGCGCCTACCGGCAGGAACTGCTGTCGTCGAACATCGCGAACTCCGACACGCCCGGCTACCAGGCCCGCGACGTCGATTTCGCGTCGACGCTCGCGCGCTCGCTGAAGCAGACGGGCGGCGGCGTTGCGCCGAGCAACGCCGCGCAACTGCCGATGGCGCAGCCGGCCGGCGTGACGAGCGGCATGTCGATGGTGTCGACGGCGGCGGGCCACATGGCCGGCACCGCGAAGCTGATCCCGACGGGCGGCCCGTCGGACGACTACGGTCGCGCGCAGTACCGGATGCCGCTGCAGCCGTCGCTCGACGGCAACACGGTCGATCTCGATGTCGAGCGCGTGCAGTTCGCGAACAACGCGCTGCACTACCAGACCGGGATGACCGTGATGACCCAGCAGATCAAGGCGATGATCGCCGCGATCACGACGAACCAGTGACGGCGCGCACCGCCCCCGAATCCGAGCAAAAGGAGCTTCCATGCCCTCGTTGATGAACATCTTCGGCGTCGCCGGCTCGGCGCTGTCCGCGCAGTCGCAGCGCCTGAACGTCACCGCGTCGAACCTCGCGAACGCCGACAGCGCGACCGGCCCCGACGGCAAGCCGTACAAGGCCAAGCAGGTCGTGTTCGCGACCGACCCGATCGGCGGCGCGCGCACCGCGTCCGGCCAGGGCGTGGGCGGCGTGCGCGTGACGAAGGTGATGGACGACCCGTCGCCGATGAAGTCGACCTACGACCCGTCGAACCCGGCCGCCGACGCGAACGGCTACGTGCAGATGCCGAACGTCGATCCGGTGCAGGAGATGGTGAACATGATCTCGGCGTCGCGCTCGTACCAGGCCAACGTCGAGACGCTGAACACCGCGAAGACGCTGATGCTCAAGACGCTGACGATCGGCTCGTAAGCCGCGCGCCGACCGACCTTACAGACTCGAAGACTCGACAGTTCCGACAGAAGGCTACCCAGGATGACTTCCTCCAGCACGACGATCGGCGGCAACGGCACCAACGTGTCGAACCTGCCGACCGACACGATGAACACCAACAACGTGTCGTCGACCAACGGCACGTCGGCGAGCGACCTGCAGGCGACGTTCCTGAAGCTGCTCGTCACGCAGCTGCAGAACCAGGATCCGACCAGCCCGGTCGACAGCTCGCAGATGACGTCGCAGCTCGCGCAGATCAACACGGTGAGCGGCATCGCGCAGCTGAACACGTCGCTCTCGTCGCTGTCGACGCAGCTCACGGCCGGCCAGCAGACGCAGGCCGCGCTGCTGATCGGCACCAACGTGCTCGCGCCGGGCAACGCGGTCGCGGTGAAGAGCGGCGCGGCGTCGCCGTTCGGCGTGTCGCTGTCGAGCTCGGTGTCGAACCTGACGATCACCGTGAAGAACGCGGCGGGCACCGTGGTGAACACGATCAACGCGGGCGCGCAGTCGGCCGGCACCGTACCGTTCAACTGGACGCCGACCGATACGGCGGGCAACGCGCTGCCGGACGGCAAGTACACGGTCAGCGCGTCGTACACCGACGCCAACGGCACGCCGCAGCCGGCCACGACGCTCGCGGCGTCGACGGTGCAGAGCGTGATCAAGCAGGCGGACGGTACGGCGGGGCTCGTGCTGTCGAACGGCACGACGGTGGGGCTGACCCAGGTCGCGTCGATCTTCCCGAACACCACGTCGTCCGCGTCGTCGTCGTCGTCGTCCGGCGGCACCACCTCCAACTGATACTGATCGAGCAATCTCGAAACGGAGACCGAAATGGGTTATCAACAGGGTCTGAGCGGCCTCTCGGGTGCATCGAACGCGCTCGACGTGATCGGCAACAACATCGCGAACGCGAACACGGTCGGCTTCAAGTCGAGCACCGCGCAGTTCTCCGACATGTACGCGAACTCGGTCGCGACGTCGGTCAACTCGCAGATCGGCATCGGCACGGCGCTGAACTCGGTGGAGCAGCAGTTCGGCCAGGGCACGATCAACACGACGAACTCGTCGCTCGACGTCGCAATCAACGGCAACGGCTTCTTCCAGATGTCGAACAACGGCGTGAAGACGTACTCGCGTGACGGCACGTTCCAGCGCGACAAGAACGGCTACATCATCAACGCGCAGGGCATGAACCTGATGGGTTACATGGCCGACAAGAACGGCGTGATCAACACCGCGCAGACCGTGCCGCTGCAGGCGCCGACGACCAACATCGCGCCGACCGCGACGACCAAGATTACCGCCCAGTTCAACCTGAACTCGCAGGACGCGGTGCCGGCCAAGACGCCGTTCGACCCGACCGACAACACGACGTACAACTACTCGACGTCGATCCAGGTGTACGACTCGCTCGGCGGCTCGCAACCGGTCAACATGTACTTCGTGAAGTCGCCGGCGGCGTCCGGCGTCTGGGAAGCGTACGCGGTCGTCCAGGGCGGCGGCACGAACGATCTCGGCACGGTCACGTTCGACTCGTCGGGCGCGATCAAGAGCACGACGACGGGCACGCCGGCCGCGCCGACCACGTCGCTCGGCCAGTTCCAGTTCACGGTGCCGAACACCGACGGCTCGGCGACGCCGCAGAGCCTCACGCTCGACCTGACCGGCACGACGCAGTACGGCGGCAAGGACGGCGTGAACAACCTCGCGCAGGACGGCTACGCGAGCGGCACGCTGACGACCTACACGATCGGCACCGACGGCAAGCTGACCGGCAACTACTCGAACGGCCAGACCGCCGTGCTCGGCCAGATCGCGCTCGCGAACTTCAACAACCCGAACGGGCTGGTGAACCTCGGCGGCAACCAGTATGCGGAATCCGCCGCATCGGGCGTGCCGCAGATCTCGGCGCCGGGCAGCACGAACCACGGCACGCTGCAGGGCAGCGCGCTCGAGAACTCGAACGTCGACCTCACGTCGCAGCTCGTCAATCTGATCACCGCGCAGCGCAACTACCAGGCGAACGCGCAGACGATCAAGACGCAGCAGACCGTCGACCAGACGCTCATCAACCTGTAAGCGCGGATAACGGGCAGCCATGGACCGACTGATCTACACGGCGATGACGGGTGCGTCGCAGTCGCTCGACCAGCAGGCGATCGTCGCGAACAACCTCGCGAACGCGTCGACGACGGGTTTTCGCGCGCAGCTCGCGACGTATCGCGCGGTGCCGATGAATTTCGGCGACGGCAGTACGGTCGACCCGACGACGACGCGCACCTACGTGCTCGCGTCGACGCCCGGCGCCGATTACGCGCCGGGTCCGATCACGCGCACCGGCAACCCGCTCGACGTCGCCGTGCAGGGCGCGGGCTGGCTGGCGGTGCAGGCGGCCGACGGCAGCGAGGCGTACACGCGCGCCGGCAACCTGCACGTCGACGAGAACGGCCAGCTCGTCAACGCGAGCAACCTGCCGGTGGTCGGCAACGGCGGCCCGATCTCGGTGCCGCCGAACGCGGAAGTGACGATCGGCAAGGACGGCACGATTTCCGCGCTGATGCCGGGCGACCCGCCGACGGCGGTCGCGATCGTCGACCAGATGAAGCTGGTCAATCCCGATCCGGCCACGCTCGCGCGCGGCAACGACGGGCTGTTCCGCACCGCCGACGGCAATCCGGCCGACGCCGACCCGAACGTGGTCGTCGCGCCGAATTCGCTCGAAGGCAGCAACGTCAACCCGGTGACCGCGATGGTCGCGATGATCGACAACGCGCGCGCGTTCCAGCTTCAGTCGAAGCTGATCCAGACGGCCGACCAGAACGAGCAGTCGGCGAACCAGCTGCTCAATTTCAGCTGAGCGCCCGCGCCAGCCCACGCAGGAGACCTTACAAGTGAACCGTTCGCTCTACATCGCCGCCACCGGCATGAATGCGCAGCAGGCGCAGATGGACGTGATTTCGAACAACCTCGCGAACACCAGCACGAACGGCTTCAAGGCGTCGCGCGCGGTGTTCGAGGATCTGCTGTACCAGACCATCCGCCAGCCCGGCGCGAACTCGACGCAGCAGACCGAGCTGCCGTCGGGCCTGCAACTCGGCACCGGCGTGCAGCAGGTCGCGACCGAGCGCCTGTACACGCAGGGCGGCCTCACGCAGACCGGCAACTCGAAGGACGTCGCGATCAACGGCGCGGGCTTCTTCCAGGTGCTGATGCCGGACGGCACGAACGCGTACACGCGCGACGGCTCGTTCCAGACCAACGCGCAGGGCCAGCTCGTCACGTCGAGCGGCTACCAGATCCTGCCGGCGATCACGATCCCGCAGAACGCGAACTCGCTGACGATCGGCAAGGACGGCGTCGTGACGATCACGCAGGCGGGCTCGACCAACTCGGTGCAGATCGGCTCGCTGCAGATCGCGACCTTCATCAACCCGGCCGGCCTCGAGGCACGCGGCGAGAACCTGTTCTCCGAGACCACCTCGTCGGGTGCGCCGAACGTGTCGCAGCCGGGCCTGAACGGCGCGGGCACGCTCAACCAGAACTATGTCGAAGCGTCGAACGTGAACGTCGTGCAGGAGCTCGTCAACATGATCCAGACGCAGCGTGCCTACGAGATCAACAGCAAGGCCGTGACGACGTCCGACCAGATGCTGCAGACCGTCACGCAGATGAAGAGCTAACCGGAACACCCGTCGTCGCCATGAAGCAGGTTCGCCTCCTCCCGTCAGCCACCGTCCGCGCCGCATGCGCGGTCGCGGTGGCGGCGCTCGCCGCCGGTTGCGCGCAGATTCCGCGCGATCCGATCATCCAGCAGCCGATGACGGCGCAGCCGCCGGCGCCGATGTCGATGCAGGCGCCCGGCTCGATCTACAACCCCGGCTACGCGGGGCGGCCGCTCTTCGAGGATCAGCGGCCGCGCAACGTCGGCGACATCCTGACGATCATGATCGCGGAGAACATCAACGCGACCAAGTCGTCGGGCGCGAACACGAACCGGCAGGGCAACACCGACTTCAACGTGCCAACGGCCGGCTTCCTCGGCGGGCTGTTCGCGAAGGCGAACCTGTCGGCCACCGGCAACAACAAGTTCGCGGCGACCGGCGGCGCGAGCGCGGCGAACACGTTCAACGGCACGATCACGGTGACCGTCACCGGCGTGCTGCCGAACGGCAACCTCGTGGTCAGCGGCGAGAAGCAGATGCTGATCAACCAGGGCAACGAATTCGTGCGCTTCTCGGGCGTCGTGAACCCGAACACGATCTCGGGCGCGAACTCCGTCTACTCGACGCAGGTCGCCGACGCGAAGATCGAATACTCGTCGAAGGGCTACATCAACGAAGCCGAGACGATGGGCTGGCTGCAGCGCTTCTTCCTCAACATCGCGCCGTGGTGATGACGATGCAGAAGACCCTGATCAACCGTATGTCGGCCCGCGCGCATGCCGCCGCGCGGCTCGCCGTCGCGTTCGTGGCCGTGGCCTGCGTGCTCGGCGCGGCGCCCGCGCATGCGGAACGCCTGAAGGACCTCGCGCAGATCCAGGGCGTGCGCGACAACCCGCTGATCGGCTATGGCCTCGTCGTCGGTCTCGACGGCACGGGCGACCAGACGATGCAGACGCCGTTCACGACGCAGACGCTCGCGAACATGCTCGCGAACCTCGGCATCTCGATCAACAACGGTTCGGCGAACGGCGGCCCGTCGTCGCTGAGCAACATGCAGCTGAAGAACGTCGCGGCCGTGATGGTGACCGCCACGCTGCCGCCGTTCGCGCGGCCGGGCGAGGCGCTCGACGTCACCGTGTCGTCGCTCGGCAACGCGAAGAGCCTGCGCGGCGGCACGCTGCTGCTGACGCCGCTGAAAGGCGCCGATGGCCAGGTCTACGCGCTCTCGCAAGGCAACATGGCGGTCGGCGGCGCTGGCGCCAGCGCGAACGGCAGCCGCGTGCAGGTGAACCAGCTCGCGGCCGGCCGGATCGTCGGCGGCGCGATCGTCGAACGCGCGGTGCCGAACGCGATCGCGCAGATGAACGGCGTGCTGCAGCTGCAACTGAACGACATGGACTACGGCACCGCGCAGCGGATCGTGTCCGCGGTCAATTCGAGCTTCGGCCCGGGCACCGCGACGGCGCTCGACGGCCGCACGATCCAGCTCGCCGCGCCGGCTGACTCGGCGCAGCAGGTCGCGTTCATGGCGCGGCTGCAGAACCTCGATGTCAGCCCGGACAAGGCCGCCGCGAAGGTGATCCTGAACGCGCGCACCGGCTCGATCGTGATGAACCAGATGGTCACGCTGCAGAGCTGCGCGGTCGCGCACGGCAACCTGTCGGTCGTCGTCAACACGCAGCCGGTCGTGTCGCAGCCGGGGCCGTTCTCGAACGGGCAGACGGTGGTGGCGCAGCAGTCGCAGATCCAGCTGAAGCAGGACAACGGCGCGCTGAAGATGGTGACGGCCGGCGCGAATCTCGCCGACGTCGTGAAGGCGCTGAACACGCTCGGCGCGACGCCCGCGGACCTGATGTCGATCCTGCAGGCGATGAAGGCCGCCGGCGCGCTGCGCGCCGACCTGGAGATCATCTAAATGGCAGCCTCTCTCCCGAACGCGAACGACCTCACGCAGCGCTTTGCGCTCGACGTGCAGGGTTTCGACGCGCTGCGCGCGCAGGCGAAGCAGTCGCCGCAGGCCGGCGCGAAGGCGGTCGCCGGCCAGTTCGACGCGATGTTCACGCAGATGATGCTCAAGAGCATGCGCGACGCGTCGCCCGACGGCGGGCTGTTCGATTCGCATACGTCGAAGCTGTACACGTCGATGCTCGACCAGCAGCTCGCCCAGCAGATGTCGACGCGCGGGATCGGCGTCGCCGACGCGCTGATGAAGCAGCTGCTGCGCAACGCGGGGCCGGGCGCGGGCAGCGACACGGCGGCCGACGTCGGCGCGGGCGGGATGGGTGCGGCCGGCCTCGGCGCGTCCGGCAACGAAGGCGGCCTCGCCGCGATGAACGCGATGGCGAAGGCCTATGCGAACGCGGCGAACAATGGCGGGCTCGCCGGCACGCGCGGCTACTCGGCCGGCAGCGCGCTGACGCCGCCGCTGAAGGGCGCGAGCGGCGTGCAGGACGCCGACGCGTTCGTCGACCGGCTGGCCGCCCCCGCGCAAGCCGCGAGCGCGACCACCGGCATCCCGGCGCGCTTCATCGTCGGCCAGGCGGCGCTCGAATCGGGCTGGGGCAAGCGCGAGATCCGCGCAACCGACGGCTCGACGAGCTACAACGTGTTCGGCATCAAGGCGACCAAGGGCTGGACCGGCCGCACGGTGTCGGCGCTGACGACGGAATACGTGAACGGCACGCCGCGCCGCGTGGTCGCGAAATTCCGCGCGTATGATTCGTACGAGCACGCGATGACCGATTACGCGAACCTGCTGAAGAACAATCCGCGCTACGCGGGCGTGCTGAGCGCGAGCCGTAGCGTCGAAGGCTTCGCGCACGGGATGCAGAAGGCCGGCTACGCGACCGACCCGAACTACGCGAAGAAGCTGATTTCGATCATGCAGCAGATCGGCTGACGCACAAGTCGGCGATCGCCCGTTGCCCCCTCTGGACCGCGCCCGGCAGCCCGCCGCGCGCGGTTTCAACGTTTGCGCGAAAAAAATCCGCAATTCGATCTAAACTTTCGGTCAGCACTGCCGCTAAGTGTGAGAGACCTGCGACCGGGCCCCCGTTCTGGCCCGGTTTTATTGCGCACCGGTTGCCCGGGCGCCCATGACAAGAAAGACCGGCTAGCCATGAATATCGAAACGTCGACGGACCCCAGCCTGGATGCAGGCCACTCCGGGCCCGACTATGCCCGCCGCAATCCGCTGGAAATCGGCGTGCAGCTGCGCAACCTCGTCAATCGCGGCGATTTCCTGACCGTCCAGTATCCGGGCGGCCAGCTTGTCACGCGCCTGCTCGAGGTGGATGTCGGCGCGCGGACGTTTACGTTCGACTGGGGTGCGCTGTCGGAGCAGAACGCCGGCATCCTCGGCGCGTCGCACTGCACGTTCGCGGCCGCGCCGGAGGGCGTGCGCGTCGAATTCTCCACGGGTACGCCGCGCGAGACGCGCTACGAGGGGCTGCCCGCGTTCGTCGCCGATTTCCCCGACGTGCTGATGTGCATCCAGCGCCGCGAATATTTCCGCGTCGACGCGCCGATCGTCGATCCGTTCCTGTGCCGCGGCAAGCTGCCGGACGGCGAGAGTTTCCTGTTCGAGGTGCATAACCTGTCGCTCGGCGGCGTGGGGCTGCGCACGTCCGACGAACGCGTCGAGGCGCTCGAGGTCGGCACGCAGCTGCCCGACGTCGAGCTCGAGCTGACCGGCCACGGCAAGCTGTCGCTCGACCTGCAGCTCGTGTCGCAGCGTTCGACGCAGATGCCGAACGGGTCGCGGCGCTACCAGCTCGGCTTTCGCTACCTGTCGCTGCCGGGCAGCGCGGAGAACACGCTGCAGCGGCTGATTACGCAGCTCGAGATGAAGCGCCGCTCGCTCGCGCGAGCCTGACGCGCAAGCGGCGGCCGGCCCCGCCCGGGGCTGCCCGCGCGGCGTTGGCGGCAGCGCCGGCCGGACGTTGCGAGCGGCGACGCGCGCTCGTGCGTCGCGCGCGCATTTTTTCCTCAATTTTTTCGATCCGCGGCCGTTATACCGGGAGTCACGCAACCCGGCGGCCGCAGCGCGGCCGGCTCATCAGGATCGCGCATGTCCAACACACTCATGAACCTCGGCGTCAGCGGCCTGAATGCCGCACTCTGGGGCCTCACGACGACCGGCCAGAACATCAGCAACGCGGCGACGCCGGGCTACTCGGTCGAACGCCCCGTCTATGCCGAGGCGAGCGGCCAGTACACGAGCAGCGGCTACCTGCCGCAGGGCGTAAACACCGCCACCGTGCAGCGCCAGTACAGCCAGTACCTGAGCGACCAGCTGAACGGCGCGCAGACGCAGGGCGGTGCGCTGTCGACGTGGTATTCGCTCGTCACGCAGCTGAACAACTACGTCGGCAGCCCGACGGCCGGCATCTCGACCGCGATCACGAGCTACTTCACCGGGCTGCAGAACGTCGCGAACACCGCGTCCGACTCGTCGGTGCGGCAGACCGCGATGAGCAATGCGCAGACGCTCGCGAACCAGATCACGGCGGCAGGCCAGCAGTACGACGCGCTGCGCCAGAGCGTGAACACGCAGCTGACGAGCACCGTGACGCAGATCAACGCGTACACCACGCAGATCGCGCAACTGAACCAGCAGATCTCGGCCGCGAGCAGCCAGGGCCAGCCGCCGAACCAGCTGATGGACCAGCGCGACCTCGCGGTATCGAACCTGTCGAACCTCGCGGGCGTGCAGGTCGCGCGCAACAGCGACGGCTACAGCGTGTTTCTCGCGGGCGGCACGCCGCTCGTCGTCGCGGACAAGAGCTACCAGCTCGCGACCGTCACGTCGCCGTCCGATCCGAGCGAGCTGACCGTCGTGTCGCAGGGCATCGCCGGCGCGAACCCGCAGGGCCCGAACCAGTACCTGTCCGACGCTTCGCTGTCGGGCGGCACGCTCGGCGGCCTGCTCTCGTTCCGCAGCCAGACGCTCGACCCGGCCGAAGCCCAGCTTGGCGCGATCGCAACCAGCTTCGCCGCGCAGGTCAACGCGCAGAACGCGCTCGGCGTCGACCTGTCGGGCAATGTGGGCGGCAACCTGTTCACGACCGGCACGCCGATCACGTACGCGAACCAGGGCAATACCGGCAACGCGGCGCTGTCCGTGTCGTTCGCGAACGCGTCGCAGCCGACCACGAGCGACTACACGCTGTCGTACGACGGCAAGAACTACACGCTGACCGATCGCGCGAGCGGCACGGTGGTCGACCAGAAGCAGGGGCCGATGCCGGTGTCGCTCGGCGGGCTGAATTTCTCGACCGCGGCCGGCACGCAGATGCAGCCGGGCGACAAGTTCACCGTGCAGCCGACGCGCGGCGCGCTGAACGGCTTCGGCCTCGCGACGTCGAACGGCTCCGCGATCGCGGCGGCGGCGCCGTTCGTGCCGGCGGCCGCCACGACGAACACGGGCACCGGCACGATCGGTGCGCTGTCGGTTACGAGCGCGACTGCCGCGGCCAACCCGCACAACTACACGATCACGATGGGCGGCACGACCGCCAGCCCGACCTACACGGTCACCGACAACTCCGTCACGCCGCCGAGCACGGGCACGCCGCAGGCGTACCAGGCCGGCTCGCCGATCACGCTGACGGCCGGCGTCACGGTGGCGGTGTCGGGCACGCCCTCGGCCGGCGACACGTTCACGGTCGCGCCGAACTCGGGCGGCACGAACGACGGCAGCAACGCGCTCGCGCTGTCGAAGCTCGTCAACGCGAAATCGTTCGGCAACGGCACGACCACGCTGACGGGCGCGTACGCGAACTACGTGAACGGCATCGGCAACACGACGAGCCAGCTAAAGTCGTCGAGCGCCGCGCAGACCGCGCTGGTCGGCCAGATCACGTCCGCGCAGCAGTCGGTGTCGGGCGTGAACCAGAACGAGGAAGCGGCCAACCTGATGCAGTACCAGCAGCTTTACCAGGCGAACGCGAAGGTGATCCAGACGGCGGCGACGCTGTTCCAGACCGTGCTCGGCCTGTTCAACTGATTTCGGGGATCGAAGCGATGCGGATTTCCACCACCCAGTTCTACCAGATGAACGTCGCGCAGATGAGCGACCAGCAGGCGCAGCTGTCGCAGCTCTACCAGCAGATCTCGAGCGGCGTGAGCCTGTCGACGCCGGCCGACAACCCGCTGGGCGCCGCGCAGGCGGTGCAGCTGTCGATGACGTCGGCGACGCTGTCGCAGTATTCGTCGAACCAGAACGTCGCGCTGTCGTCGCTGCAGAAGGAAGACCAGACGCTCTTCAGCGTCAACGACCTGCTGAACACCATTCACTCGGTCGTGATACACGCCGGCGACGGCTCGCTGGCCGACAGCGACCGGGCGGCGCTGTCGACCCAGTTGCAGGGCTATCGCGACCAGTTGCTGACGCTCGCGAACTCGACGGACGGCGCGGGCAACTACCTGTTCGCGGGCTTCCAGTCGACCACGGCGCCGTTCGCGAACGCGCCGGGCGGCGGCGTGACCTACAGCGGCGACACGGGTTCGCGGCAGGTGCAGATCGCCGACACGCGCGCGATCTCGCAGGGCGACAGCGGTTCCAGCGTGTTCCTGTCGGTGCCGATGCTCGGCAGCCAGCCGGTGCCGCTCGCCGGTGCGAACAATACGGGCACGGGTACGATCGGCGCGGTGTCGATCACGAGCCCGTCGGCCGTGACCAACACGCACCAGTTCACGATCACGTTTGGCGGCACGGCCGCCGCGCCGACCTATACGGTCACCGACAACTCCGTCGTGCCGCCGACCCCGGGCGCCGCGCAGCCGTATTCGGCCGATTCGGCCATCCCGCTCGGCAACGGCCTGTCGGTGCCCGTGTCGGGCACGCCTGCGCCGGGCGACACGTTCACGGTCACGCCCGCGCCGCAGGCCGGCACCGACGTGTTCGCGGCGCTCGACTCGATGATCACCGCGCTGAAGACGCCGGTCAGCAGCAACACGGCTGCCGCGACCGCACTCGCGAACACGATGACCACCGGCACGACCAAGCTGAACAACATGATGACGAACGTCCTCACCGTGCAGGCGTCGGTCGGCGGCCGCGAGCAGGAAATCAAGGCGATGCAGGCGGTGAACCAGACCAACACGCTGCAGATCACCAGCAACCTGTCCGACCTGACGAGCACCAACATGGTGTCGACGATCAGCCAGTTCCTGCAGATGCAGAACGCGCTGACGGGCTCGCAGAAGGCCTACGCGCAGTTGCAGAACCTGTCGCTGTTCCAGTACATCAATCCCTGATGCACGACGCGCCGGCCGCGATGTGAGCGCACGCTTGCGTCGCGTGCCGGCGTGGACCGCCGCCCGCGCACCTTCACGCGCGGACGGGCGCTCCACCGGGCCGCACGTTCGTGCCCCGTTTCGCACGCACGGCCAGCCGTGCCTTGCGCTCGCCGGCCTGCGCATCAGTGCGCTTGCCAGCCCCATTTCCGCTCCGTAAACTCGCGCCAGATTCCAGACCGGCGCATCCTCCGCAGCCGGCGACCGACCGACAGGAGCTCCTTTTCCCCATGTCCGATTCCTACTTCCCGCGCTGGCGGGTGCAATCGACCGGCGCGGCATCGCGCGTGGTCGGCCCCGACGAGCGCCTCGCGTGGCCGCAGATGATCGCGATGGGCGTGCAGCACGTCGTCGCGATGTTCGGCTCGACGGTGCTCGCGCCGCTGCTGATGGGCTTCGACCCGAACCTGTGCATCTTCATGTCGGGCATCGGCACGCTGCTGTTCTTCGTGCTGGTGGGCGGCCGCGTGCCGAGCTACCTCGGCTCGAGCTTCGCGTTCATCGGCCTGGTGATCGCGGTGACGGGCTACGGCGGCAGCGGCCCGAACCCGAACATCCCGGTCGCGCTCGGTGGGATCATCGCGTGCGGCGTCGTGTACATGGCGCTCGGCGCGCTGGTGCAGGCGATCGGCACGCGCTGGATCGAGGCGCTGATGCCGCCCGTCGTCACCGGCGCGGTGGTCGCGGTGATCGGGCTGAACCTCGCGCCGATCGCGGTCAAGGGCGTCTCGGCGTCGACCTTCGACTCGGTGATGGCGCTCGTCACGGTGCTGTCCGTCGGCGGCGTCGCGGTGTTCGCGCGCGGGATGATGCAGCGCCTGCTGATCCTCGTCGGGCTCGTGATCGCGTACGCGATCTACGCGGTCGCGACCAACGGGATGGGCCTCGGCAAGCCGATCGATTTCTCGATCGTCGCGCATGCCGCATGGTTCGGCGTGCCGAGCTTCCGGGCGCCGGTGTTCGATCCGCACGCGATGCTGATGCTCGCGCCGATCGCGGTGATCCTGGTCGCGGAAAACCTCGGCCACATCAAGGCCGTCAGCGCGATGACGGGCACCAACCTCGATCGCTACGTGGGCCGCGCGTTCATCGGCGACGGCCTCGCGACGATCGTGTCGGGCAGCGTCGGCGGCACGGGCGTGACGACTTACGCGGAGAACATCGGCGTGATGGCCGTCACGCGGATCTACTCGACGCTCGTGTTCGCGGTGGCCGCGGTGATCGCCATCGGGCTCGGTTTCTCGCCGAAGTTCGGCGCGGTGATCCAGACGATTCCGGGCCCGGTGCTCGGCGGCGTGTCGATCGTCGTGTTCGGGCTGATCGCGGTGACGGGCGCGCGGATCTGGGTCGTCAACAAGGTCGACTTCTCCGACAACCGCAACCTGATCGTCGCGGCCGTCACGCTGGTGCTCGGCGCCGGCGACTTCTCGCTGAAGATCGGCGGCTTCGGGCTCGGCGGGATCGGCACCGCGACGTTCGGCGCGATCATCCTGTACGCGATCCTGCGCAAGGAAAAGGAACCGGGCCCGGTGGTCTGAGGTTTCGGCGGGCGGCGTCCTGCCGCCCGCATCATCGTCTGCGTCGAACGTCGCTGCGCTACGCGCCGACGTTCGACTGCGTCTGCAGCCACGCGCAGAACTGCGCGACCAGCGGATCGTCCGCCGGCGCGCGCGGCGCGATCCACCAGTAGCTGCGCGTCGCGATGCGCGGCCCCTCCAGCGGCATCACCAGCCGGCCGCTCGCCAGTTCGTCGTCGATCAGCGGCAGCGGGCCGAGCGCGACGCCGAGCCCGTCGACGGCTGCCTGCAGCGCCAGGTAGAAGTGGTCGAACGACTGTCGCTTGCGCCCCTTCATCGCCACGCCGGCCGCCGCGAACCAGTCGCGCCAGCCCTCCGGCCGCGTATCCGAATGCAGCAGCACGTGGCGCGCGAGATCGTCCGCGCGGGCGATCGGCGCGCGCCTGAGCAGCGCGGGGCTGCAGACCGGAATCACGCTTTCGTCGAGGAAGTGGCCGCTCGTGCAGTTCGGCCAGTGGCCGGGGCCACGGCGGATCGCGACGTCGAAACCGTCGAGCGTGTCGAGTGGCGCGTTCGACGTCGACAGCTTCAGCTCCACGTTCGGCACGTCGCGCTGGAACCGCGACAGGCGCGGCAGCAGCCATTTCATCGCGAAGGTCGGCAGCGCGTTGATGCGCAGCACGCGCGCGGCGCCCGTGTTGCGCAACTGCTCGGTCGCGAGCGCGATGCTGTCGAACGCGGCGCGCACGGTGTCCAGGTAGCGGCGGCCCTCGTCGGTGAGCTTCACGCGCTTGCCGTAGCGGTGGAACACCGGCTTGCCGAGCCACGCCTCGAACCCGGCGATCTGCCGGCTGATGGCACCGTGAGTCACATGCAGCTCGTCGCCGGCGGCGCTGAAGCTTTCGTGTCGTGCCGCGGCTTCAAAGGCCCGAAGCGCGGAAAAGGGTGGGAGATCGCGTGCCATGCTTGTGATTCTAGATCACAAGGACGCTCCGATAAAATCGTTTTGCCGGCATCTGGAACGGCGGTAACCTCGGTTCACCATTTCGTGAGGAGCCCCATGCAATCCGCTTTTCCGCCTGCTTCCCCGCCGCCGGCCTCCCCGCCACCTGCCGCGCGCCGCGTCGGCCTCGCCGAGCTGTTCACCGGCTTCCTGTCGCTTGGCCTCATGTCGTTCGGCGGCGCGCTGCCGTTCGCGCGCCGCACCATCGTCGACGAGCGCAAATGGCTCTCCGCCGACGAATTCACCGATCTGCTCGGGCTGTGCCAGTTCCTGCCGGGCGGCAACGTGATCAACCTGTCGGTGGCCGTCGGCATGCGCTTTCGCGGCGTCGCCGGCGCGTTCGCCGGCATTCTCGGGCTGATTGCGGGCCCGACGCTCGTCGTCGTCGCGCTCGGCGTGCTGTACGCGAAGACGCAGAACGATCCGCGCGTGCAGCACCTGTTCGCGGGGCTCGCCGCGGCGGCGGCCGGGCTGCTCGTCGCGATGGCCGTGAAGGTCGCGAAGCCGCTGCGGCATGCCCGCGCGGCAGCCGGCATCGCGGCGCTCGCGTTCGTCGCGATCGCGGTGCTGCGCATCCCGCTGCTGACCGCGATGCTCGTGCTGACGCCGGTCAGCATCTGGCTCGCGTCGCGGCGCCGCGACGCGGATACGCCGCAGCCGGCCCCGGCCGCGGCGCGCGACACGCAGCGAGGGGGCCGGCCATGAACGACACGCTGATCGCCATCGCGACGATCTTCAGCCAGTTGTCGCTGCTCGCGTTCGGCGGCGGCAACACGATCCTGCCGGAGATGCAGCGGGAGGTCGTCGATGTCCATCACTGGATGAGCGCGCACGAGTTCACCGCGCTGTTCGCGCTGGCCCAGGCGGCGCCCGGGCCGAACATGATGATCGTGTCGCTGGTCGGCTGGCACGTGGCCGGCTGGAGCGGGTTGCTGGTCGCGTCGCTCGCGAAGTTCGGGCCGTCGTCGATCGTCACCGTGCTCGCGCTGCATGCGTGGGAGCGCTTTCGCGACCGGCCGTGGCGCCGCTACGTGCAGCAGGGGATGATGCCCGTCACGGCCGGGCTGGTCGCGGCGAGCGCGGTGCTGATCTCCGAGGCGTCGAACCGCACGGCGATCCAGTGGGGCATCACGGCCGCGTGTGCGGTGCTCGCGTGGCGCACGCGCATCCATCCGCTGTGGCTGCTCGCGGGCGGCGCGCTGATCGGGCTCACGGGCATCGGGCAGTGAGCGGTCCTTCCCGCAGCCGGCCGTTGCCGACCGCCACTGCGGGCTACTGCGACGCCGGCAGGTCGCCGTTCACGATCCCGAGCAGCCGTCCCCGCTCGCTGCCGACGTCGTCCGTCGCAGCGGGCCAGTCGACCACGTAACCGGCCTCGAGCGCATCGCGCATGATCGTGCCGTAGTCGGCCTTCGCGATCTTGCCGCCGCGCAACGTGTCGGCCACCTCGTGTTTCAGCTTCGGCGTGAACGACGGATAGGCGGCCACCAGCGCCGCGTACTGGCGCGCATCGATCTCGCCCGATTCACGGTTGAACGCCCAGACGGCCACCAGCACGATCGCGGCGAACGGGATCACGGTGAAGCGCAGGAAGAACTTCGCGAGGGTCATTCGAAGACTCGGTGAGGAGGCGCGGGGCCGCCGCCGGGGGCAACCGGCTTCAGGCCGCCCGGTATACTCGGCCGGCGCCGCGGCGGCGAAACCTGCGCGATGGACACGTTCCGGCGCGGCGACGCGCGGCGGGAATCCGCACCCCGACGGCGAGCATTATATTGGCGCGCGGCACGCGGCGATGCCCGGCCGCGCAGCGCCGGCGGCGTTCGCGCCAGCCGGCAGGACTGAATTTCGCGCCGCCCGCCGCGCGCGGCCGGGCGGCGCGCACCACGGGAGGCTCGATGGATCTCGACGGCGCCAGCCGCAATCTCACTGTCGCCGCGTTGCTGACGCTGTCCGGCGGTTACCTCGACGCGTACACGTATGTCGGCCACGGCCACGTGTTCGCGAACACGATGACCGGCAACGTCGCGCTGCTCGGCATCAACCTGTCGGCCGGCGAATGGGCCGCCGCGCTGCATCACGTGCCGCCGCTCGGCGGCTTCGTGGTCGCGGTGTTCGTCGCGCACCTGCTCGGCCTCGCCGCGCAGCGCGGCTGGATGCGGCACACGGCGTTCACGAGCCTGCTCGTCGAGATCGCCTTTCTCGGCGTCGCCGCGAGCGGCCTCGTCGGCGCGTCGAGTGCCTGGCTGATTCCGGGGATTTCGTTCGTCGCGACGCTGCAGACACTGTCGTTCACCCATCTCGAGGAACTGTCGTATACGTCGGTGATGACGACCGGCAACCTGCGGCGCGCCGCGCAGAAGCTGTTCGTCGGGCTGATCCCGCGCTACGACGCGGGCGCGCTGCACGACTCGGCGCTGCTCGCGACGATCAGCTTCTGCTTCCTGGCCGGCGCGGTGGTCGGCGGCCTCGTTACGCGGCTCATGCCGGACGTCGCGTTGTGGGGCGCCGTGCTGCTGCTCGTCGGCGCGTTCGCGGAAATCGTGCGGCGTGCGTGGCGTCGCCGCGCGACGCCCGGCGAGCCGCCGGTCGCGGCGTAACGGGGCATCCCGCCGGTGCGCCCGGCGGCTGCGTGTTCCCCTGCGCCCGCCGCCGGGTGAGTCTTACAGACCCGACGTACCGTAAGCCGCGTGGCCGAACGCTGCTGCGCGGCACCTGACGCCCGCCGGGCAAGCCTCGCACGCGCGGCGTTGTGCGCGGGCGACAGTTCCGCCGTTACCGCGCATTTCAATTTCTTTCAGCGATGGCACTCGTCATATGATTCAGCCCACATCGCGCGCGCCAAGAACGTGAGCGATCGCCACCCGGCTGCGCACGCGGCCGGCCATGAATGGAGACACCTACAAATAGGAAAGCTCATGAAGCAGACCACCCGACTCGCAGCCATCGCAGGGGGCGCCGCGCTCGCATTCGCCAGCCAGTACGCGGCCGCACAAAGCTCGGTCACGCTCTGGGGCGTCGCCGACGCCAGCATCCGCTACCTGACCAACGCCAACGCCAAGAACGACGGCCTGCTGTCGATGGCCAACGGCGCGATCACGAACAGCCGCTTCGGCATCTACGGCACGGAAGATCTCGGCGGCGGCCTGAAGGCCGTGTTCAACCTCGAGAGCGGCGTGAACCTGCAGAACGGCGGATTCGCCGACAGCGGCCGCCTGTTCAACCGCGCTGCGTACGTCGGCCTGCAGAGCCCGTACGGCACGGTGACCCTCGGCCGCCAGAAGACGCCGCTGTTCGACCTGCTGTCGGACACCTACGATCCGCTGACGGTCGGTAACTACCTCGAAAACGCGTGGCTGCCGGTCGCACTCGGCGGCGGCCTGTATGCGGACAACCAGATCAAGTACACGGGCAAGTTCGAAGGCCTGACCGCGAAGGCGATGTACTCGACCGGCACCAACTACGAATCGACCGGCGCCGGCGGCTTCTCGGGCCAGATCCCGGGTTCGCTCGGCAAGGGCAATGCGTGGGGCGTGTCGCTGTCGTACGTGATGGGCCCGCTCAGCATCGCGGCCGGCGCGCAGCAGAACAGCGACAACTCGGCGCGCAAGCAGACGATCTACCACGCGAACGTCGTGTATGCGTTCAGCAAGGCGAAGATCTACGCGGGCTACCTGCGCTCGAAGGACGACACGGGCTTCGTCGACAGCCTGCTCGCGCAGCAGTCGATTCCGGTCGCGAAGGGCACCGGCCGGATCGACGACGGTCCGTTCGCCGGCGTGAGCTGGCAGGTCAGCGCGCCGCTGACGCTGACGGGCGCGTTCTACTACGACCATATGCGTAACGCGATGACCACCAACGGCACGCTCGCGAGCGGCAACCGTTACGCGGTCGTCGGCATCGCCGAGTACGCGCTCAGCAAGCGCACGGAAGTCTACGGCACCGTCGACTTCAACAAGACGACCGGCGCGGCGAACGTCGAGCTGCCGGGTCGCAGCAACCAGACCGGCATCGCGATCGGCCTGCGCAATATCTTCTGACGAACGTCGGAACGCACGCGCCGGCACTCGTCCGGCACGCATCGAAGGGGCGCCGCCAGGCGCCTCTTTTTTTTCGTCACGCGACCTTCATACGCGCGCACGACTATTCGGCGAATGCTTCATCACGAGACCCCTGCGCCGTAAGGGTTCCGTCGGCAATCCAGAACATACTTTTACAGTACGCGCGCAGGCTTTCCGCTACGCTGCGTGCATCGCCCGTTGCGTGCCGTGAGGCGCGCGCGTGCGTCGTTCCGGTCGCGCTCGGCGAGTGCGGCCGGCCAGGTGCGTAACTTGTGTATCCGGTGATGACAATCGCGGTCCGCCGGTTTTTTTCGTGGGACGATGCGCTCACGATTTTCTTGAAAGGGGATGACGATGGGTATCCTGAACACCGTGGGTGAAATCGCTGGCGCAGTCGCAGCTGTCGAAGGCGCGGAAAAGCTGGATCCGGATGCGGGCCTGCTGACCAAGGCGGCGGCAGCCGTCGCCGGCTTCAAGGGTGCGGAAGCGATCGAAGGCATGCTCGAGAAGAAGGAAGAGCAGCCGCAGCAGGCGGACGACACGCAGGCGACGGACGGCAGCGACACGTCGCAGGCCTGAGCATGGCGGCTGGTCCGGCCGCGGGCGCGCCCTTCGCGCGCCCGGGCGGACCGGTGCCGCGCAGCCGGCAGTCGGGCATGCGGTCGATCGGTGACGCATGGCACACCCGGCAGCTGGTTTGATCGGCGAGAGGCCACGTCTCTCGCCGTTTTTTATTGGGCGCGCCCCCGGCTGCACCGTGCGCCGCAAGAATGCCGGAATCTTGCTATCGTGCCTTCATCCGAACTGCGATGAGGGAATGCGATGGAATTCGACTACGACCTGTTCGTCATCGGCGCCGGCTCGGGCGGCGTGCGGCTCGCGCGCATGTCCGCGTCATACGGCGCGCGTGTCGGCATAGCGGAAGAGGAGCAGATCGGCGGCACCTGCGTGCTGCGCGGCTGCATCCCGAAGAAGCTGCTCGTCTACGCATCGCACTACCCGCACGAAGTCGAGGACGCGAAGGGCTTCGGCTGGACCTTTGGCGCCGGCACGCTCGACTGGCCCGCGCTGATCGCCGCGAAGGATCGCGAGATCAACCGGCTCAGCGACATCTACATCAACCTGCTGCGGCAATCGGGCGTCGAGATGCACGCCGGGCGCGCGACGCTCGTCGATGCGCATACGGTCGCGATCGGCGAACGCACGATCCGCGCGCGCCACATCGCGATCGCGACCGGCTCGCGCCCGTCGCACCCGGCGCGGCCCGGCATCGAGCACGCGATCACGTCGCGCGAGGCGCTGTCGCTCGCCGCGCTGCCCAAACGCATCGCGGTGGTCGGCGGCGGCTATATCGCGGTCGAGTTCGCGGGCATCTTCAACGGCTTAGGCTGCCACGTCGACCTGTTCTATCGCGGCGAGAAGATCCTGCGCGGCTTCGACGACGACGTGCGCCAGTTCCTGACCGACGAGATGACGAAGCAGGGCGTCGCGATCCACGCGCGCTCGGTGGTCGAGTCGATCGAGCGCGCGGACGACGGCACGCTGAGCGTGCGCGTCGGCGATGCGCGGCACGGGCCGTACGACCAAGTGCTCTACGCGACCGGCCGCGTGCCGAACGTCGACGGGCTCGGGCTCGAGCAGGCGGGCGTGGCGCTCGATGCGCGCGGCGCGATTGCCGTCGATGCGTATTCGGCGACGTCGGTGCCGTCGATCCATGCGATCGGCGACGTCACGTCGCGGCCGCAGCTCACGCCGGTGGCAACGCGCGATGGCGGGCTGCTCGCCCGCACGCTGTTCGGCGGGTCGCGCGTCGCGGCCGATCACGAATGGGTGCCGTCGGCGGTGTTCAGCCAGCCCGAAGTCGCGACGGTCGGCCTCACCGAAGCGACCGCGCGCGACCTGTACGACGGCGACGTCGATATCTACCGCACGTCGTTCAAGGCGCTGCGCCATACGCTGTCGGGCCGCGACGAACGCACGCTGATGAAGCTCGTCGTCGCGCGCGACAGCCAGCGCGTGGTCGGCGCGCACATGGTCGGCCGCGATGCGGGCGAGATCATCCAGGGGATCGCGATCGCGATTCGCGCGGGCGCGACGAAGGCGCAGTTCGACGACACGATCGGCATTCATCCGACCGCGGCCGAGGAGTTCGTGACGATGCGGCAGAAGGTGGCTGATTAGCGGGAGCGGGCACGCGCGTGCCTGCGCGCGCGTGCGTCGAATGTGCGCAGGATTGCCGGATCGGGAATGGGCCGGCGAGCGATTTGTCGGCCTAGCAAAGCGCAATTATTTCCGATGATTGTTTTCAATATATTGGCAATGCGGGGAAGCGCCGAAAGCGATATATCTCAATATTGTCGGGCCAGCGATCGATGCGCCGCCGCAAAAACAGATAATCAAGGCACTCGGTTCAGATGCTGGAGAATCATTGCCCGGAAAGGGTTTGGGGCGAATTCGACGGCGCCGTTCATATCAGCAAGAAAATCGTCAATTTTTATCAAGACACCTCGTCTCGATAAACAGGCTTGATATGATCGCGAAAAATCATATTCGGGGCCGATCATGCGCGATCAACAGCGCAGTTACCAGAATCAACAAGTAACGCACGCACGCGAGCCCGTCGCGTATCGCGTTGCCCATCCGCATCGTCTTCGTGTTGCAACACGTCCGTTGCACGCACCCGTCCATCACCTGCCGCGATCGCCAGCCTGGCGATGAATGCGTACGCGTGCATCGCACCGATGCGCGCACGCATGTTCGTACCGTAGCCGATTCGACTGCCGGTTCGTCCGCGAGCCGGCGTGCCCGCACAGGGCCATCTTTCCATGCAAGGAGACCAGCAGTGAACATTCAGACACGACGTACCGTCCTCGTGGCGGCCGCGGTCGTCGCAGCGCTGTCAGGCTGCGCGACCGAATCGTCGCGCACGCTCGACGTGCCGGCCGTCAGCAGTGCGCAGAAGCCGTATGCGGGCAAACCCGTCGCGATCGCGGTCGGCAAGTTCGACAACCGCTCGAGCTACATGCGCGGCATCTTCTCGGACGGCATCGACCGCCTCGGCGGGCAGGCGAAGACGATCCTCGTCACGCGCCTTCAACAGAGCCGCCGCTTCAACGTGCTCGATCGCGAGAACCTCGACGAGATCAAGCAGGAAGCGGGCTTCATGAAGAAGGCGCAGGCCGTGAAGGGCGCGAACTACGTGGTGACGGGCGACGTGACCGAGTTCGGCCGCAAGGACGTCGGCGATCACCAGCTGTTCGGCATTCTCGGCCGCGGCAAGACGCAAGTCGCGTACGCGAAGGTCAACCTGAACATCGTCGACACGACGACGTCGGAAGTTGTCGCATCGAGCCAGGGCGCGGGCGAGTTCAGCCTGTCGAACCGCGAGGTGATCGGCTTCGGCGGCACGGCCGGCTACGACTCGACGCTGAACGGCAAGGTGCTCGATCTCGCGATCCAGGAAGCCGTGAACCATCTCACCGAGCAGGTTGACGCCGGCGCACTGAAGACTGCGCCGTAAACGCCGCGCGCGCCGGGGCCGGCGCCGCAGGCGATCGAATCACCACGACATCAAAAGAGAAGAGACCATGAAACGGGGTAACTGGCTGCCGGCGACGGCCGCCGCATTGCTGCTCGCGGGCTGCGCGAGCTCGACGCCGCCGCTGTATCAGTGGACGGGCTATCAGCCGCAGGTGTACGAGTACTTCAAGGGGCAGAAGTCGCCGCAGGAGCAGATCGACGCGCTCGAAAAGGCGCTGCAGGAGATCCGCGGGAAGGGCCATACGCCGCCGCCGGGCTTCCATGCGCATCTGGGGATGCTGTACGCGAGCGTCGGCAGCGAACAGCAGGCTGAACAGGAATTGCAGGCCGAGAAGCAGCTGTTCCCGGAATCCTCGACCTACATGGATTTCCTGCTGAAGAAGAAAACCGGCGCGCCGAAAGCCGCGGATCCGAAGGCCGCCGTGCAGAAGGGTGCCGGCCAGACGATCGCCGGCCAGAAAAATGCCGACCCGACCACCGCCAAACAGTGACGCGCCCGCCATGTTCAAGTCTCTCTCATTCAAGCTGATGTCCGTGCTGTCGCTCGTCGCGCTGCTGAGCGCGTGCGCGCAGCCGGTGAAACGCCCCGACTACACGGCATTCAAGAAGAGCCAGCCGCGCTCGATCCTCGTGCTGCCGCCGGTCAACGAAACCTCCGAGGTCGGCGCGACCTACGGGATGCTGTCGCAGATGACGCTGCCGCTCGCCGAGTCCGGCTATTACGTGGTGCCGGTCGCGGTGATGGACGAGACCTTCAAGCAGAACGGCCTGACCAACGCGGCCGAGATCCAGGAGACGCCGCCCGCGAAGCTGCGCGAGATCTTCGGCGCGGACGCCGCGCTGTACACGAAGGTGTCGCAGTACGGCACCGTGTACCGGATCATCGCGAGCGCGACGGTCGTATCCGCGTCGACCAAGCTCGTCGACCTGCGCACCGGCGACGTGCTGTGGCAGGGCCACGCCAGCGCGGCGAGCGACGAAGGCGGCAACAGCGGCGGCGGCGGCCTGATCGGCATGCTCGTGGTGGCGGCGGTCAAGCAGATCGCGAACACGCTGATGGACCAGAGCCACGACGTCGCCGCGTTCACGAGCGGGCGGCTGCTGACGGCAGGGCCGCCGACCGGCCTGCTGTACGGCCCGCACTCGCCGAAGTACGGCACCGACTGACGGGCGACGCATGACGGACGCCGCTGCGCGCCGTTGAAGCAAAAAAGGCCGCGCGGGGATGCGCGGCCTTTTGCGTGGGTGGCGGGCCGGAAAAGCGGCGCGTACGCCGCCGCTCAATGCACGCCGAACGCGTCGAGCAGCCGGTACCAGCTCATCGCGAGCACCAGCGCCGGCGTGCGCAATGCCTCGCCGCCCGGGAAGTCGCGATGGCGGATCTTGTCGAACAGGTCGAAGCGGCTCGCCTGTCCGTCGATCGCCTCGGCGATCAGCTTGCCCGCGAGCGCGGTGGTGTTCACGCCGTGCCCCGAGAACCCCTGCGCGAAATACATCGTCGGCGCGATGCGGCCGAAGTGCGGCGCACGGTTCATCGTGATGTCGACGAAGCCGCCCCACGCGTAGTCGACCTTCACGTCCGCGAGCTGCGGGAACGTCTTCAGCATGTCCGCGCGCATCGCCGCCGCGAGATCGCGCGGCTCCCGCGTCGAATAGCTGACCTTGCCGCCCCACACGAGCCGCGTGTCGGGCGCCGGCCGGAAATAGTCGAGCACGAAGCGGCTGTCGCAGATCGCCGCGCGCGCGGGCATCAGCGCGGCGGCGCGCGCGTTGCCGAGCGGCTCGGTCGCGATCACGTAGGTGCCGACCGGCATGATCTTCTTCGACAGCGCGGGCGCGAGCGTGCCGACGAAGGTATTGCACGCGAGCACGACGAAGCGCGCCCGCACATTGCCGCCGCTCGTCTCGACGACATGTCCGCCCGCGACGTCGCGCACGCGCGTCACGCAGCTGTCCTCGTGGATCCGCACGCCCGCGTCGGTCGCCGCGCGGGCGAGGCCGAGCGTGTAGTTGAGCGGATGGAGGTGGCCGCTGTCGGGGTCGTACAGCCCGCCGCAATAGCGGGCCGACTGCACGTAGTCGCCGAGTTCGTCGGCTTCGACGAAGTGGAAGCGGTCGTAGCCGAAGCGCTTCGCGGCCTCGTCGCGCCAGCGTTTCAGCGCATCGGCGTCGCGCTCGGTGTTCGCGGCGGTCAGGTAGCCGGGCACCAGCGCGCAATCGATGTCGTGCTTTGCGATGCGCGACTTCACGAGCGCCAGCGTTTCGAGCCCCATGTCCCAGATGCGCTTCACGTCGCCTTCCGGCATGAATTGCCCGAACGTGTCGATGTCGCACGCAAACCCGCCGATCAGCTGGCCGCCGTTGCGGCCGCTTGCCGCCCATCCGACCCGCGACGCTTCGAGCACGGTCACCGAATGGCCGCGCTCGGCGAGGTTGAGCGCGGCGGACAGGCCCGTGAGGCCCGCGCCGATCACGCACACGTCGGCATCGATCGTGCCGGCGAGCGGCGCGTGGCGGGTCGAATCGTTGGCGGTCGCCGCGTAGTAGGACGCGACGTGCGGCTGGTTGGCGAATGTCTGCATGGTCAGGAGAACGGAAAAGTTGGGCTCAGAACAGCTCGCGCACGCGGTGGTACAGCATTCCGAGTTCGAGCGCGGGTTGCCGCCATGCGTCGCCACCGGGGAAGCGCCGGTGACGCATGCGCGCGAACAGGTCGAACGCGCGCGAGTCGCCCGCGATCGCGCCGGCCACCGCGCGCCCGGCGATGCCGGTGAGCGCGACGCCATGACCGCTGAAGCCCTGGACGTAGAAGAAGTTCGGGTCGAGCGCGCCGAAATCCGGCGCGCGGTTGCGCGTGACGTCGACGAAGCCGCCCCACGCGTGGTCGACGCGCACGTCGCCGAGCTGCGGGAACACGCCGACCATGCGGCGCCGGATCGTTTCGGCGAGCGTGGCGGGCGACGCGCCGGCCGAATTCGCGCGGCCGCCGAACAGCATCCGGTGGTCGGCCGACAGCCGGAAGTAGTCGAGGAAGAAGTTGTTGTCGCACACGGCTTCGCGTTGCGCGATCAGCGCGTCGGCGCGAGCCTGGCCGAGCGGCTCGGTTGCGATGATGTAAGACGCGATCGGCGCGATGCGGGCGGCCGTCGCGGCCGGCAGCACGCCGCCGGGGCCCGCGTTGCAGCACGACACGACGAAGCGGCAGCGCACGTCGCCCGACGGCGTGCGCACGACGGGCCGCGCACCGCGCACGACGTCGAGCGCGGGCGTCTGCGCGTACAGCGCGACGCCCTCGCGCCGCGCGGCATCGGCGAGGCCGAGGCAGTACTTGAGCGGATGCAGGTGGCCCGACAGCGGATCGTGCACGCCGGCCAGATAGCGTGTCGACGCGATGCGCGTGCGGATGTCGGTGGTCTCGAGCCACGCGAGCGACGGATGGCCCCAGCGTGACGTCGCGGCGTCCATCCACGCGTGCAGGTCGTCGATGCGGCGCGGCTTCGTCGCGACGGTCAGGTAGCCGCGCGTGAAATCGCAGTCGATCCCGTAGCGCGCGATCCGCTCGGCGATCAGTGCGACGCCGTCGAGCGACAGCGACCACGCGGCGCGCGCGCCGTCGGCGCCGAGTTGCCGCTCGATCTCCTCGTCCTTCGCGAAGCCGGTGATCGCCTGGCCGCCGTTGCGGCCCGACGCGCCCCAGCCGGGCCGGTGGGCGTCGATCACCGCGACGGACAGCCCGCGTGCGCGGCAGTCGAGCGCCGTCGACAGGCCGGCGAAGCCGGCGCCGATCACGCAGACGTCGACGTCGATCGTCCCGTCGAGCGCGGGGTCGTCCACGGCGGGGCGCACGGCCGTCGCTTCGTAGTACGAGTCGCGCGCGAGCGCATCGGCGCGGCGGGTGAAAGACTGCGTCATGAATCGGACTCCCTCGTTGCAGCCGGTGGCGGTGCATCGCGCACCGTCATCCGGCCGGTAAAACGGCGCGGGACGCCGTGCGCGCGGCACGGCGTCCCGCGCGCCCCGCGTCAGAACGAATAGATGAACTGCGTGGCGAGCAGGTCGTTGGACTTGCCGTACGACCCGTCGTTGCGCAGGAACACCTTGTTGTTCGCCCAGTCGTGCCGGTATTCGACCTTCACGGTGATCTGCTGGGTCGGATAGAACAGCAGGTCGAGCGCGACATCCTGGCGTACCGCCCCCTTGCACTCGAAGCCCAGGCCGCCGCCGGCCTTCGACTGCGCGAGGCAGTCCGCGTCGACGCCGAAGCCGTTGCTCGGATCCATCCCGTTACCGTTCAGCGCGATGCCGCCACCGCCGCCGCCGTTCTTCGAGTTGGCGAGCAGGTCATAGCGCAGCGTCACGCCCATGCGGCCGACCACCGGCGCATTGAACTTGCGGTGCGCGAGCAGCGACAGGCCGTACCACTGCGCGAGCCCGCCGTTGAACGCCGCATGTTGCTGACGACCGTAGTCGACTTCCGCGTTGTACTGAATATCGGCGAGCGTGTAAGTCGCGTCGAGTTCGCCGAAGAAGAACGAACCGTATGCGCTCGGTGCCGCGCCGCCCGGGCCGTAGTGGACGACGCCGTTCGCATCGATCGCGCTCGCGAGCGTCTGGCGGCCGATGTTGAACGAACCGCCGAGATCGAGCGCGCTCGACCACGTGTAGTCCGCGCGCGCGGTGAAGGTCGGCACCTTGTTGCTGGTGGTGATCGGATCGCCGAGCGCGTTGGTGCCCGTCGTCGTGACCGAACCGTACGTGCGGTACTGCTCGTTGCCGAGGAAGAACTTCCACGCCCAGTTGCCCTTCGTGTAGTTCGCGCCGATACCGACGTAGCTGCCCGGATCCGAGAAATCGTACAGCAGGTTGTGCGTGAGCGTGAGCATCTGGTTCGACTGCTGCACCTCGTAGCCGCCGAAGCTCGGGATCAGGCCGGCGACCAGCGTCGTCTCGGCGGTGATCGGCACGTTGACGACCGCCGTGTTCAGCAGGTTGTCGGTGATCGAGCCGCGCGAGTTCTGCAGCAGCGTGATGCCGTTGCCGCGGTTCGGCATCAGCGTGATTTCCGCCGACGGCGCCATCGGGCCGACGCCGAAGGTCTTCTTGATGTCCAGGTAGAGATCGCCGAACGTGCTGTTGAAGTAGTTGTACGCGTTCTCGTGGTTCGCGAACAGGAACGACGACGTGCCGGGCGCGCGGTTGTAGATGTAGGTCGGATCGATGTAGCCGGTGACCGACAGGCCGGCGAGCGGGCCCGTGTTGGCCGCATCGGTCAGCGAGTCGACCTTCAGCTGCTGGTTCGCGATCTGCTGCTTCATTTCGCCGACCTCGTCGTTGGTCAGCGTGGCCTGTGCCTTGCCATAGTCCGGCGAGCTCGGATCGACGGCCACCGCGACCGGCGCGGCGCCGGCCTGGACCTTCGTGCCGGCCTGGGCGGTGGCGGTGCCGCCCTTCGCCGACAGTTGCGCCTGCATCGCCTTCATCTGTTTCTGCAGCGCCGTGACCTGCGCCTGCAGCGCCTTGATCTCGGCGGATGTCGAGTCGGCCAGCGCGATGCCCGGCAACGCGCCGGCCACCAGCAGGCAGATCAGTTTCTTCTTCATTGCGGATTCTCCTTGTCGTGCGCCTGTCAAATCGGGATCGAATCGCGCGCCCCCCCGGGGCAGCGCGTCTTGCTTGTCTGCCGTGCTTGTTATCTTCGAGGCGGGCGGCGGGGCGTCACGCCACCGCGAACGCCGCCTTCATGTCGGCCACGCGGCGCCGCTCACGCGCGATCATCATCCGGTTCACGACGATCACGCCGATCGTCACCGCCGTGATGAACAGCGTCGCCAGTGCGTTCATCTCCGGGTTCAGCCCCAGCCGCACGCGCGAGAACACCACCAGCGGCAGCGTCGTCGAGCCCGGCCCGGACAGGAACGCCGACAGCACCAGATCGTCGA
>NZ_JAIZSA010000028.1:0-87353 GCF_020419825.1 Burkholderia sp. AU30198
ATGCGGCGGTCAGCAGCTCGTCGTCGTCCAGCAGCGCCGAGTACCACTTCAGCGAGAAGCCCGACCACACCGTCACCAGCTTCGACTCGTTGAACGAGTACACGATCAGGCTGATGATCGGGATGTACAGGAACAGGAAGCCGAAGGCGAGAACGCCTGTCGACAGCGGTTTGCTCGGCTTGATCATTTCGCGTCCTCCAGTTCCTTGACCTGGTAGTACTGGAACAGCGCCATCGGCACCAGCAGCAGCATCACCATCGCGACCGTCACCGCGGACGCCATCGGCCAGTCCATGTTGTTGAAGAATTCATCCCACATCACGCGGCCGATCATCAGCGTGTCGGCGCCGCCGAGCAGTTCCGGAATCACGTACTCGCCCACCGCCGGGATGAACACCAGCAGGCTGCCGGCGATGATCCCGTTCTTCGACAGCGGCAGCGTGATCCGCGTGAACGCGACCCACGGTTTCGCACCGAGGTCATACGCGGCTTCGAGCAGCGTCAGGTCCATCTTCACGAGGTGCGCGTACAGCGGCATCACCATGAACGGCAGGTACGAATAGACCATCCCGATGTAGACACCGGCATCGCTGTGGTAGAGGCGCAGCGGCGTGTGGATGATGCCGAGCGCGATCAGCGTGTGGTTCAGCAGGCCGTCATCCTTCAGGATCCCGATCCATGCGTACACGCGGATCAGGAACGACGTCCAGAACGGCAGCATCACGGCCATCATCAGCACGTTGCGGCGGTTCGGTTCCGAGCGCGCGATGTAGTACGCCATCGGATAGCCGATCAGCAGGCACAGCACCGTCGACACGGCGGCCATCTTCAGCGAGCTGAGGTAGGTCGCGATGTACAGGTCGTCCTGCAGCAGGAACGCGTAGTGCGACAGCTGCAGCGCGAAGTGCACGACGCCGTCCTTGATTTCGACGAGCGACGTGTACGGCGGGATGCCCATCACCTGGTCGGCGAAGCTGATCTTCAGCACCAGCACGAACGGCAGCGCGAAGAAGATCGCGAGCCATACGAACGGCACGCCGATCGCGACACTGCGGCCCGATGGCAGGAAGCGCTGCAGCAGGTCAAAGCGGCCCGGGCGGGCACGTCCGGCGCCGGTGCTCGCGGCGCCGGTCGACACCGGCGTGGAGGGCGTGGAAGCAGAGGTTCTCATCGTGTCGTCCTCATTGCGTCAGCACGACGCCGCTGGCCGGCGACCACGACACGAACACGTCGTCGTTCCACGCCGGTGCGTTGTCGTTCAACAGGTGCGAGCTCGACAGGTTCGACACCACCGTCTTGCCGCTCGGCAGGCGCACGTGATACAGCGAGTAGCTGCCCATGTACGCGATGTCGGTCACGACGCCGCGCGCCCAGTTGTGTTTCGAACCCGGCTTCTCGCGCGACACGTGAATGCGTTCCGGACGCACCGAGATGCCGACGGGCATCCCGAGCGGGCCGGTGATGCCGTGGCTCACGTACATGCGCGCTTCGAGGTCGTCGCTCTCGACGAAGATGTGATCGGGTTCGTCTTCGACCACGCGGCCTTCGAACAGGTTGGTCGAGCCGATGAATTCGGCGGAGAAGCGGCTGTTCGGGAATTCGTAGACTTCGCCCGGCGCGCCGATCTGCACGATCTTGCCTTCGCTCATCACCGCGAGGCGGCTCGCCATCGTCATCGCCTCTTCCTGGTCGTGCGTGACCATCACGCAGGTCACGTCGACCTTCTCGATGATGTTCACGAGTTCGAGCTGGGTCTTCTGGCGGATCTTCTTGTCGAGTGCGGACATCGGTTCGTCGAGCAGCAGGAGCTTCGGGCGCTTGACCAGCGAGCGGGCCAGCGCGACACGCTGCTGCTGCCCGCCGGAGAGCTGATGCGGCTTGCGCTGCGCGTACTTGCTCATCTGCACGAGTGCGAGCGCATCGGCCACGCGCTCCTTGATCTCGTTCTTCGGCGTGCCTTCCTGCTTCAGGCCGAACGCGACGTTCGATTCGACCGACATGTGCGGGAACAGCGCGTACGACTGGAACATCATGTTCACCGGGCGGCGGTACGGCGGCAGCGATGCGAGATCTTCGCCGTCGACGAAGATCTTGCCGGAGGTGGCCGTCTCGAGCCCGGCGAGCATGCGCAGCAACGTCGACTTGCCGCAGCCCGAGCTGCCGAGCAGCGCGAACAGCTCGTTCTTCGCGATCGTCAGGTTCACGTTGTCGACGGCCGTGCTGTCGCCGAATTTCTTCACGACGTTTTCGATGCGCACGAACGTGTCGTTTTGCGTACGGGCCGCAGCGGCCGGTTGGGTCTGTCGTGCAGCAGCGGAAGAGGGTATCGATTGCATGGGAGTCACCATTCGTTCTTCACGGATTGCTGGCGTGAGCGTCCCCGCGCGAGGCGCATGACGCGACTCACGGACGACGGCTCGTGCCGGATGGAACAGTGCGCGCGGTGCGCGCGGGCGGACGGAGGTCCGCGGATCTCAGGCGGGCAGGCGTGAAGCGATGCCTGCGCCGCCGGAATGCAGGGCGATCAGTGGCCGGTCTTCAGTTGGGCCCACAGGCGGTTCTGGAGGCGCAGGATGTCGGCCGGCATCGGCTTCATCAGCACCATCTTCTTCAGCACGTCTTCCGGCGGGTAGACGGTCGGGTCCTGCGCAACGCCCGGCGTGACGAACTGGTGCGCAGCCTTGTTGGCGGTCGGGTAGAACACCGTGTTGGTGATCGCCGCGTTGACCTTCGGATCGGACACGTAGTTGATCCACTTCAGCGCGGCCTCGGGGTGCGGTGCATCCTTCGGGATCACCATCACGTCGAACCACAGCAGGCCGCCTTCCTTCGGGTTCGAGAACTTGATGTCGTACGAACGTTTCGCTTCGGCCGAGCGGCGATGCGCGATGCCGACGTCGCCCGACCAGCCGAGCGCGACGCACACGTCGTTGTTCGCGAGGTCGTTGATGTAGCCGGACGAGTTGAACTGGGTGATGTACGGGCGGACTTTCTTCAGGACTTCGAACGCAGCCTGGTAATCGCCGGGGTTCGTGCTGTTCGGGTTCTTGCCCATGTATTGCAGCGTGGCGGCAAACACGTCGACGGCCTGGTCGAGGAACGACACGCCGCAGCCCTTCAGTTTTTCCATGTTGGCCGGGTCGAACACCAGTGCCCAGCTGTCGACCGGCGCCTTGTCGCCGAGTGCCTTCTTCACCGCCTGCGCGTTGTAGCCGATGCCGTCCGTGCCGTAGGCCCAGGGCACGCCGTACTGGTTGCCCGGATCGGCATCCGAGATCATCTTCATCAGCAGCGGGTCGAGGTTCGCGAGGTTCGGCAGCTTCGACTTGTCGAGCTTCTGGTACACGCCGGCCTGGATCTGCTTGGCCATGTAGTTCGACGTCGGCACGACGATGTCGTAGCCCGAACTGCCGGCCAGCAGTTTCGCCTGAAGCGTGTCGTCGCTGTCGTAGTTGTCGTACTTGACGTGGATACCCGTCTGCTTCTGGAAGTTCGGGATCGTGTCGGGTGCGATGTAGTCGGACCAGTTGTAGACATTCAGCTCGTCGGCGGCATGCGCCGACGGGCTGGCGACCGACGTGAACGCTGCCGCGGCGGCAAGGGCGGCAACAGAACAGGCTTGGCGAAGAAAGCAGGCACGCATGGTGGAATTCCCCTGGTTATGGCGGCGTGCGGCGCCCGCCGCACGCCTGTAGGCAAAACCGTTACGAAATACCCAGTTGCTGGGCGGTTGCATCGACTGCTTTTTTCGCCTTCGATACGAGTTCATCAATTTCCGGACGCGAGATCACGAGCGGCGGCGACAGCAGCATCCGGTCGCCGGTCGCACGCATGATCAGGTTGCCGTTGAAGCAGAAGTCGCGGCAGATCGTGCCGACGTCGCCGCTGTTCGCGAAGCGGCGGCGTTCGGCCGGCGATTCCGCGAGCTGCAGGCTCGCGACGAGGCCGTGGCCGTGCACTTCGCCGACGATCGGGTGACGCGCGAAGGTTTCGCGCATCAGCGCCTGGAAGTACGGGCCCGTGTCGTTCTTCACGCGCTCGACGATCCCTTCGTCGCGCAGCAGCTTCAGGTTCGCGACCGCGACGGCTGCCGCCACCGGGTGGCCGGAGTACGTGAGGCCGTGGTTGAATTCGCCGTTGTCGATGATCGGCCGCGCGACGCGCTCGTGAATGCCGACGGCACCCATCGGCACGTAGCCCGACGTGAGGCCCTTGGCCATCGTGATCAGGTCGGGCTCGAAGCCGAAGTGCTGGTGCGCGAACCATTCACCGGTGCGGCCGAAGCCGCCGATCACTTCGTCGGCAACCAGCAGGATGTCGTACTTGCGGCAGATCCGCTGGATTTCCGGCCAGTACGTCGACGGCGGGAAGATCACGCCGCCCGCGCCCTGGAACGGCTCGCCGATGAACGCGGCGACGTTCTCCGCGCCCAGTTCGAGGATCTTCGCTTCGAGCTGCTGCGCGCGGGCCAGGCCGAACGCTTCCGGCGTTTCGCCGGCCGCTGCTTCGCCGAAGAAATACGGCTGGTCGATGTGCACGATGTTCTCGACCTTCGACGGCATCTGCTCGTGCATGTAGCCCATCCCGCCGAGCGTGCCACCCGCGATCGTCGAGCCGTGATAACCGTTCTTGCGCGAGATCACATACTTCTTCTGCGGCTGGCCCTGCACGCGCCAGTACTGGTGCACGAGGCGCAGCACCGTGTCGTTGCCTTCCGAACCACTGTTGCAATAGAAGAAGTGGTTGAAGCCGGCCGGCGTGACTTCCGCGAGCATCGCCGAGAGTTCGATCACCGGCGGGTGCGTGGTCTTGAAGAACGTGTTGTAGAACGGCAGCTCCTGGAGCTGGCGATACGCGGCGTCGGCGAGTTCCTTGCGGCCGTAGCCGACGTTCACGCACCAGAGGCCCGCCATCCCGTCGATCACCTTGTTGCCGTCCGAGTCCCACAGGTAGACGCCGTCGGCCTTCACGATCACGCGGCTGCCCGCGCGGTTCAGCGCGCCCATGTCCGAGAACGGATGGATGTGGTGCGCGGCGTCGAGCGCGCGGTATTCGGCGGTCGTGCGCGCCTGCGTCGCGCGCGGAGCGGCGGCCGTGGCGGTGGGGGCGGCCGGCTGGATCCAGGCAGATTCGTTGCGGTAAGTCATGTTTCCTCCGTGATTCCGTATTCGGTTGGGTGCACGCTCAGACGTGCAGCAGCAGATGGCGACGTTCCCACGAGCTGATCACGCGGAAGAACGCTTCGTATTCGGTTTCCTTCAGCGCGAAATACGCCTTCAGGAACTTGTGGCCGAGGATCTCGCCGAGCGGCTCGCAGGCGGCCATCAGCGTCAGCCCTTCCTCGAGGTTGCGCGGCAACTGGTACGGCAGGTCGTAGCCGTCGCTGACGAGCGGCTCGGTCGGCTCCAGGCGCTGCGTCATGCCGAGATAGCCGGCCGCGAGCGTCGCGGCGAGTGCGAGGTACGGGTTGCAGTCGACGCCCGGGATGCGGTTCTCGATGCGGCGTGCCGACGGGCTCGAGTGCGGGATGCGGAAGCCGACCGTGCGGTTGTCGTAGCCCCACTGCACGTTGATCGGTGCCGCCATGAAGCGCGACAGACGGCGGTACGAGTTGATGTACGGCGCGAAGATCGGCATCAGTGCCGGCGTGTACTTCTGCAGCCCTGCGAGGTAGTTGTAGAACATCGACGTCGCGCCGCCGGTTTCCTGCGACGTGAACAGGTTCTGGCCCGTTTCCTCGTCGACGATGCTCTGGTGCACGTGCATCGCCGAACCCGGTTCGTCTTCCATCGGCTTGGCCATGAACGTCGCGTACATGTTGTGACGCAGCGCGGCCTCGCGCACCGTGCGCTTGAACAGGAACACCTGGTCGGCCAGCGACAGCGCGTCGCCGTGCATGAAGTTGATCTCCATCTGCGCGGCGCCGACTTCGTGGATCAGCGTGTCGATGTCGAGGTTCTGCGCTTCGCAGTACTCGTAGATGTCCTCGAACAGCGGGTCGAACTCGTTGACGGCCTCGATCGAATACGACTGGCGGCCCGTTTCGGGGCGGCCGGTACGGCCGACCGGCGGACGCAGCGGCAGGTCGGGATCCTTGTTCATGTCGACCAGGTAGAACTCGAGCTCGGGCGCGACGACGGGCTTCCAGCCCTTCGCCTTGTACAGGTCGAGCACGCGGCGCAGCACGTAGCGCGGCGAGATCTCGACCGGCGAGCCGTCGAAGTGCACGCAGTCGTGGATCACCTGCGCGGTCGGGTCGATGGCCCACGGGATCAGGCGGATCGTCGATGCGTCGGGTACGCACACCATGTCGGGGTCGGTCACGCCGGTCAGCGAGCCGTCTTCCGGATATTCGCCGGTGACGGTCTGCACCATCACGGCCTGCGGCAGGCGCATCGATTCGCCGGAGGTGAACTTGTTTCGCGGCGTGATCTTGCCGCGCGCGATGCCGGCCATGTCGGGAATGATCGCTTCGACTTCAGTGATCCGGTGCTGCTTCAGAAAATCTTCGATGTCATGCATGTCTGTTCTCGTTGGTTTGGTCGGCGCTCAGGCGAGCGCGGCGGCGGCCGTGGCACGCGTGCGGGTGGCGCGGCGGGCGCGGCAGGCATCGCCGAAGGCGCGGAAGATCGCGCTCGACAGCGGGTCCTGCGCATGGCGCCATTCCGGATGCCACTGCACGGCGAGGGCGAAAGCCGGTGCATCGACGACGCTCACGGCTTCGATCAGCCCGTCCGGCGCGACGGCCTCGACGGCGAGGCCGGAGCCCAGCTGTGCGATGCCCTGCTTGTGCAGCGAGTTCACGTGCACTTCGTCGCGGCCGCCGGCGAGCGCGTGCAGCTTGCCGCCGGGCGTGAGGCGCACGACGTGCGCGGGGCCGTACTGCGTGTCCATCGGTGCGTCGTCGTCTTCGCGGTGATCGGCGAAGCCCGGCACTTCATGCACGCGCTGGTGCAGCGTGCCGCCGCAGACGACGTTCAGCTCCTGGAAGCCGCGGCAGACGGCGAGCACGGGCACGCCAGCAGCGATCGCCGCGCGCAGCAGCGGCAGCGTGGTCGCGTCGCGGGCCGGGTCGTGCTTCGTGCCCGGTGCGCTCGGTTCGCCGCCATACAGGTGCGGCTCGACGTTCGAGTAGCTGCCGGTAAACAGCAGGCCGTCGACCGTGTCGAGTACGTCTTCGACCGACTGGCGCTCGCCGAGCGCGGGCAGCACCATCGCGAACGCTTGCGCGCCGTCGACGATCGCGGCGACGTACTTGTCGCCGACCGTATGCGACGCGTGGGCGCCGATTTGCGTGTGGTCGGCGGTGATGCCGACGAGGGGTTTCCTTCTTTCCATGACGTCAATCAGTTATCCGGAGGGTTGTTGCTTACGTCTTGCCGGATGTGGCGAAACGCCGGCGTGCAACAGCCCCGCAGCCTTGCGCGAGACGCAGGGCCGCTGGTGAATGGGCGCAACGGGATGGTGTGGCGATCCGCGCTGCGCGCGACGATCAGGCCGTCGTTCATTTCATCGCGATACGCGACGCAGCAACGCATGCGCGAACGCGTTCCGTCACCGCATGGACGATGCGGTTGGCGAATCGGCTGATGAAACGAACGACGTAAAGAAAGGAGAGGCGCTACGGCAGCAGCGACGCCACTTCGTCGGTATCGACGGCGACGAAGGCGCGTGCGGATACGGCGTTGTGACGCCGAACGGAACGACGGGACAGGATGGTGTAGATCGACAGATGAAGCAGGCGAGGACTATGCCAGCCGCAACTGCCGTCGTCGGAAGCGGACGCCGCGCTGCGCAAACTTCGCACATCGCCTCGATCCCACCTCACCAGAGGGCCACGGACTCTCACGATTACACTCGACTGGGTTGTTGAAAGTATTGAACACCTGACCGTTTCGACGCGCTGGGCGTTTAAAATAATCAAGGCGCCGGTTACGCGTTATTTACATTGATGGGCATCAATTTTTGCGTTGCAATAACGTTTTTGCTGCCCATGAAAGCTTGATGACGCTAACCTGAGAGCCAGCATATACGAGCCAAAAACGGCGTCAAATGTTTTTTAACGGCGCTGCATCAGGGCTTTCCCGAGCAGTGCGAACAAAAGATTCGCAAACGGAATAATGTGCAGGGTGTTCATTATTTCGAACGCCTTTCAGGGTTTTCCCCGCTGATGCGCGGCATAAAGTGATTAGAATATTCAACGGCTGTCCACCGCGTCGTTTCACTTTGTCATCGCACTTATCGTGTCCGAAACCGAATCGATGTCCACCGAAGTCGCCGAGCGCCTGCGTTTCGTGCGCAACAAGCATGGCCTGTCGCAGCGCGAACTCGCGAAGCGGGCCGGCGTGACCAACGGCACGATCTCGCTGATCGAACAGGGCCGCGTGAGTCCGTCGGTCGGCTCGCTGAAGAAGCTGCTCGAATGCATCCCGATGAGTCTCGCGGAGTTCTTCACGTTCGAGCTCGTCGATTCGCGTTCGGTCGTGTCGCGTCGCAACGAGATGCCGAACCTCGGCAACGACACGCTCGCGTTCCATCTGGTCGGCGCGAGCATGAAGGATCGCAATATGTGCATCCTGCGCGAGATCTACCAGCCGCAGGCCGATACGGGGCCCGAGATGCTCGTGCACGCGGGGCACGAGGGCGGTGTCGTCGTGTCGGGCCGGCTCGAGCTGACCGTCGACGGCGCGACGTGGCTGCTCGACCCCGGAGACGGCTACTACTTCGAAAGCCGTTTGCCGCACCGTTTTCGCAATCCCAGCGCGGACCTGATCTGCGAGGTCGTTTCGGCCAATTCGCCGGCGACCTTCTGACCTTCCCACCGCGCGTCACTGCATTCGCTGCCGGCCGGCTGCGCGTCACGCGCAGCGGCGTGCCGCATCGCGAATGCCAAAAAACTGAGGCATCCTGATGAACAAGTTGACTTTGGCTGACTGGCAGGACAAGGCGGCGTCGCTCAAGATCGAAGGGCGCGCATTCATCGACGGCGCGTCGCGCGACGCGCATGGCGGCAAGACGTTCGACTGCGTGAGCCCGATCGACGGCCGCGTGCTCGTGAAGGTCGCCGATTGCGGCGAAGCCGACGTGAACGCGGCCGTCGCCGCCGCACGCCGCGCATTCGACGCGGGCGTGTGGGCCGGGCTGAACCCGCGTGCGCGCAAGGCCGTGCTGCTGCGCTGGGCCGCGCTGATGCGCGAGCATCTCGACGAGCTGTCGCTGCTCGAGACGCTCGACGCCGGCAAGCCGATCGGCGACACCACGACGGTCGACGTGCCGGGCGCCGCGTACTGCGTCGAATGGTTTGCGGAAGCGATCGACAAGGTGGGTGGCGAGGTCGCACCGGCCGATCACCATCTCGTCGGCCTCGTCACGCGCGAGCCGGTCGGCGTGGTGGCCGCCGTCGTGCCGTGGAACTTCCCGATCCTGATGGCCGCGTGGAAATTCGGCCCCGCGCTCGCGGCCGGCAACAGCGTGGTGCTGAAGCCGTCGGAGAAATCGCCGCTGACCGCGATCCGCGTCGCGCAACTCGCGTACGAGGCCGGCATTCCGGCCGGCGTGTTCAACGTCGTGCCGGGCGCGGGCGAGCCCGGCAAGCTGCTCGCGCTGCATCGCGATGTCGACTGCATCGCGTTCACGGGCTCGACGGCGGTCGGCAAGCTGATCATGCAGTACGCCGCGCAGTCGAACCTGAAGCGGGCGTGGCTCGAACTCGGCGGCAAGTCGCCGAACATCGTGCTGCCCGATTGTCCCGATCTCGACCGTGCGGCGCAGGCTGCCGCCGGCGCGATCTTCTACAACATGGGCGAGATGTGTACGGCCGGTTCCCGGCTGCTCGTGCATCGCGACATCAAGGACGCGTTCATCGAGAAGCTCGTCGCGGCCGC
Organism: Burkholderia sp. AU30198; assembly: GCF_020419825.1. Lineage (NCBI taxonomy): Bacteria > Pseudomonadati > Pseudomonadota > Betaproteobacteria > Burkholderiales > Burkholderiaceae > Burkholderia > Burkholderia sp. AU30198. Next base: position 9,884 of record NZ_JAIZSA010000028.1, read on the forward strand.
GCGTGCGTACGTGCCCGGCAATCCGCTCGATCCGTCGGTGTCGATGGGCGCGATCGTCGACGGCATCCAGCTCGAGCGCGTGCTCGGCTATATCGAGGCCGGGCGCAGCGAAGGCAAGCTCGTCACCGGCGGTGCGCGCGTGAAGGCGGAAACGGGCGGCTTCTACGTGGAGCCGACGGTGTTCGAGGTGAAGCCGGATGCGAAGATCGCGCGCGAGGAGATCTTCGGGCCGGTGCTGTCGGTGATCGTGTTCGACGACGTCGACGAGGCCGTGCGGATCGCGAACGATACCGAATACGGGCTGGCCGCGGCCGTGTGGACGTCGAACCTGACGACCGCGCACGACGTGTCGCGCCGGCTGCGTGCGGGCACCGTATGGGTGAACTGCTACGACGAGGGGGGTGACATGAACTTCCCGTTCGGGGGCTACAAGCAGTCGGGCAACGGCCGCGACAAGTCGCTGCACGCGCTCGAGAAGTACACCGAGCTGAAGTCGACGCTGATCCGGCTGCGCTGACGCGCTGCCGGGTGCGGGCGCGGCGCCGTACGACGGCGTGCCCGCACCCGCGGAGGCGGGCGTTATGCGGCGCGCAGCGCGGGGTGGAAGCCGGCGGCTTCGATGATCGACTGCACGCGCTCGGCGCCTTGCGCCGATTCGACCTTGACGATCTTCGCCGCGACGTCGATGTCGAGCTTCGCGGCGGGATCGGCGGCCGTCACCGCGCGGGTGATGGCATTGGCGCAGCCGCCGCAGGTCATGTCCTGGACTTCGAATTCCATCGTGTTCTCCTGAGTTGACGATTGACAAGCATCGACAGCATGAAGCTTGCCACTGTGGGAAGGTCAAGCGTACGCGTGTCGCCGGAAATCGGTGTGGCGTCTGGTTCTGGCGACAGCCTGTTGTAAAGATCAGGTCTGATGAATATCGAGCGAGCCTTCGACGTCATTCGGCACTTGTCCTGATTGACGGCGACGCGTTCCGGGCGAAGCAGGGCGGATGCCTTGCCGGGCCACGCGCGACGTTGATCCATGAAGCGCGATCACCATGTTGCGAGTAAGGGTACGCGAGGTGAAAATGCGAATCGATCTTAGTATCAACTCCCTTCGATATTTCAATTCGTTACCCCTATGAATCGTTTTGCTTTCGGCTTCGCGCTGGCGCTGCTGGGCGCATCGGCAACGTCCGCGTTCGCGGCCGACGATGTCGTCAACCTGACCCTGAAGGATCACAAGTTTGCGCCGGAAGGCGTGACGATCCCGGCCGGCAAGAAGGTGAAGTTCGTCGTGAAGAACCTCGACGCGACGCCCGCTGAATTCGAGAGCGACGACTTCAAGGCGGAGAAGGTCGTGCCCGCCGGCAAGTCGGTGGAGATCCTGGTCGGGCCGCTGAAGGCCGGCACGTACGAATTCCACGACGAGTATCACGAAGCGCAGTCGAAGACGCACCTGACCGTCAAGTAAGCCGATATCGCCATGTTGTCTACCGCTCTGATCGTCTTTCGTGAAGTGCTCGAGGCCGCGCTGGTGGTGTCGATCGTGATGGCCGCCACGAAGGGCGTGCCGCGGCGCGGCTGGTGGGTCGGCGGCGGGCTGGTGGGCGGCGTGATCGGCGCCGGCCTGATCGCCGCGTTCGCCGACGTGATTTCGCAGTGGGCGTCCGGCATGGGGCAGGAGGTCTTCAACGCGGGCGTGATGTTCGTCGCGACGCTGATGCTCGCGTGGCACAGCATCTGGATGAGCCGGCACGGTCGCGAGATGGCGATGCAGATGACCGAGGTCGGACGGGCCGTCGCGGCCGGCAGCAAGCCGCTGACGGGGCTGGCGATCGTGGTCGGCGTCGCGGTACTGCGCGAAGGCTCCGAGGCCGTGCTGTTCCTGTACGGCATCGCGGCGGGCGATCCGGGACAGACGCCGCAGATGATCGCCGGCGGGCTGCTCGGCGTGCTGGGCGGCGCCGGGCTCGGCTACGGGATGTATGCGGGCCTGCTGCAGATTCCGCTGAAGCGCCTGTTCTCCGTCACCAACTGGCTGATCGTGCTGCTTGCGGCGGGGATGGCCAGCCAGTGTGTCGGCTTCCTGCTCGCGGCGGGCCTCGTGCCGTCGTGGGGCGATGTGATCTGGGATACGTCGTGGCTGCTCAAGGAAACCAGCATCGTCGGCAAGGCGCTGCATACGCTGATCGGCTATACCGCACGCCCGGCGGGCATCCAGATCGTCGCGTACCTCGCGACGCTGGCCGCGATCGTCGGGCTGTCATGGCTCGTCGGCCGGCCGCAGGCGGCGGTGCGGCCGCCACGGCCCGCGGCCTGAGTGTCCGGGTTCGAATAAAAAAGGGGCGTCATGGACGCCCCTTTTTTCATGTGCGGTTCGCGGCCGGCCCGTGCGCGGCCTCGATAGCCGCACGCGGGTGGCGCACGCCGCGCCCGGTCAGCGATGGCTGTCGATCCATGCGCGGGCCCATTCGAGCCCCACGTCGCGCGCGTCGTCCTCGGTGTCGAACACGCCAAGCACGCCGGATGCCTCGACCAGCTTGTTGTTCTGCGTGATCGTGCCGCTCGCCGCGAAGCGCTCGGGCTGCAGGATCTCGTCCTGTTGCAGGATCGCGTGGCCCCAGATCTGGTAGCCGTGGTAGGTTTGCGCTTCCATTATCGAGTCACCTCCGCGGAGCGGCCGTGCGTGCCGACCTGCAGCACGTTGCCGTCCGGTGTGTATTGACGCGGGATGTTGGAGAAGTTTAGCGCGTGCTGCGCATCCGGCGCAGCCGGCTGCATCACCGTCAGGCGGCCCGGTGCGGGCTGCGCGACGGGGCGCGGGGCGGCCGGTGTCTCGGCCGCGGCGGCGGGCGGACGATGCGAACCGGCTTTCACGGCCTGCGCGGCTTGCGCGACGCGACGCTTGTGCGGCTTCACCGCGGCTTTCGGTGTGGCATTCGCGTGCTTCTCCGCGCTCTTGCCGGCGCGCGCATCGGCGCCGGTGTGCGCGGCCGGGGTACGGGCATCCGGCGCATGGGTTTCCGGCTTCCGTGCCTCGGGCGGGTTCCAGACCTCGACGTAATGCTCGGCGGCCCAGCCCGTCGACGCGAACGTCAGCGCCAGCAAACCGCATCCAATCAGTCTTACCATTGTCTCTCCGTCTGTCTCAGCGGCGCGCCGGGCAGGCCGCGCCGATCGGCGGCCAGCCTTACTCCACCGTCACCGATTTCGCGAGGTTCCGCGGCTTGTCGACGTCGGTGCCGCGTGCGCACGCGGTGTGATACGCGAGCAGTTGCAGCGGCACGACGTGCAGGATCGGCGACAGTTGCCCGTAGTGCTCCGGCATCCGGATCACGTGCAGGCCGTCGTCGTTGACGATCTGCGTGTCGGCATCGGCGAACACGTACAGCTCGCCGCCGCGCGCACGCACTTCCTGCATGTTCGACTTCAGCTTCTCGAGCAGCGTGTCGTTCGGCGCGACCGTGACGACCGGCATCGCTTCCGTGACGAGCGCGAGCGGCCCGTGCTTCAGTTCGCCGGCCGGATAGGCCTCGGCGTGGATGTACGAGATTTCCTTCAGCTTCAGCGCGCCTTCGAGCGCGATCGGGTAGTGCAGCCCGCGACCGAGGAACAGTGCGTTTTCCTTGCGCGCGAATTCCTCCGACCACGCGATGATCTGCGGCTCCAGCGCGAGCACGCTGTTCAGCGCGGCCGGCAGGTGGCGCAGCTGCTTCAGGAATTCCGCTTCCTGCGCGGCGTCGACGTGCCCGCGCAGCTTGCCGAGCGTCGCGGCCAGCACGAACAGCGCGACGAGCTGGGTCGTGAACGCCTTGGTCGACGCGACGCCGATCTCGGTGCCCGCATGCGTCAGGAACTGCATTTCGGTGAGGCGCACCATCGCGCTCGTCGCGACGTTGCACACTGCCAGCGTATGCGTGTGGCCGAGCGACTGCGCGTGCTTGAGCGCCGCGAGCGTATCGGCCGTCTCGCCCGACTGCGAGATCACCAGCACGAGCTGGCGCGGGTTCGGCACCGATTCGCGATAGCGGTATTCGCTCGCGATCTCGACCTGCGTCGGGATCTTCGCGATCGATTCGAGCCAGTATTTCGCGGTCAGGCCCGAGTAGTAGCTCGTGCCGCACGCGAGGATCAGCAGGCTGTCGATGTTCGCGAACGCGGCCGGCGCGGCGTCGCCGAACAGCGTCGCGTCGAATGCGTCCGTTTGCGGCACGGTGTCGCTGATCGCGCGCGGCTGCTCGAAGATTTCCTTCTGCATGAAGTGACGATACGGGCCGAGTTCGACCGCGCCGCCGTAGGTGCTGACCACGCGGATCTCGCGCTGCGCGAGCGCGCCGTTCCGGTCGACGATCTTCACGCCGTCGAGCGACAGCTCGCACACGTCGCCTTCCTCGAGGAACGTGAAGCGGTCGGTGCTGCCCACGAGCGCGAGCGCGTCGGACGCGAGGAAGTTCTCGCCGTCACCGTGGCCGACCACGAGCGGCGAACCCTGGCGCGCGCCGACGACGGTGTGCGGCTGGTCCTTGTGGATCACGGCGATCGCGTACGCGCCGTGCAGCTGGCCGACCGCCTCGCGCACCGCGTCGAACAGGTTGCCGCGATACAGGCTGTGCACGAGGTGGGCGATCACTTCGGTGTCGGTCTGCGACACGAATTCGTAGCCCTTCGCGCGCAGCGCTTCGCGCAGCGATTCGAAGTTCTCGATGATGCCGTTGTGGACGAGCGCGAGCGCGTTCGACGAGAAGATCGGGTGCGCATTGTGCGTGACGGGCGCGCCGTGCGTCGCCCAGCGGGTGTGTGCGACGCCCGTCGTGCCTTCGACGTGCGATTCGCGCACCTGCGTGTCGAGATCGGCGACGCGCGCAACGCTGCGCGCACGCTTCGGCGCGTCCGGCTCGAGCACGGCGACGCCGCACGAGTCGTAGCCACGGTACTCGAGGCGCCGCAATCCTTCGATCAGCACCGGAACGATATTACGTTGCGCAACTGCGCCGACAATGCCGCACATGAAATCTACCTTCTATAGGGAAGCGGGTGCCGTAGGGCACCCGCGTGATGTTAACTTTTCTTCTTGACCGGGCGGACGTAGCCGCTCTTCGCGGTCTGCGTCTTCTCGTTCAATGCGAGCAGGCCGTCGGCCACGTCCTTCCAGACCGTCGTGCCGGCGGCGATCGTCACGCCGCGGCCGACGCGCACCGGTGCGACCAGCTGCGTGTCGGAGCCGACGAACACGTCGTCCTCGATCACGGTGCGGAACTTGTTCGCGCCGTCGTAGTTGCAGGTGATCGTGCCCGCGCCGATGTTCACGCGTGCGCCGATGTCGGCATCGCCGATGTACGTGAGGTGGTTCGCCTTCGAGCCGTGGCCGATCACCGCGTTCTTCACCTCGACGAAGTTGCCGACGTGCGCTTCGTCCGCGAGCTGCGCGCCGGGGCGCAGCCGCGCGTACGGGCCGATCACGGTGTGCGCGCCGAGCTCGGCGCCGTCGATGTGCGTGAACGCGTCGATGCGCGTGCCCGTGCCGACCGACGCGTTGCGGATCACGCAGTTCGCGCCGATCGTCACGTTGTCGGCGAGCGTCACGTTGCCTTCGAACACGCAGTTCACGTCGATCGACACGTCGCGGCCGCAGCGCAGCGTGCCGCGCACGTCGAGGCGCGCCGGATCGGCGAGCGTGACGCCGTCGACGAGCAGCGCGTCGGCGATCGTGCGCTGGTGGATGCGTTCGAGCTCGGCGAGCTGCGCCTTGCTGTTCACGCCGAGCGTTTCCCATTCCTCGTCGGGCTGCGCGGTGACGACCTCGAAACCGGCCTCGATCGCGAGTTCGACGACGTCGGTCAGGTAGTACTCGCCCTGCGCGTTCTCGTTCTTCAGCGCGCCGAGCCACATCGACAGCTGGGCCGTCGGCGTGACGATGATGCCGGTGTTGATCTCGGCGATCTTCAGCTGCTCGGGCGACGCATCCTTCTGCTCGACGATGCGCGTGACGAAGCCGGCCGCGTCGCGCACGATGCGGCCATAGCCGGTCGGATCGTCGAGCGTGACGGTCAGAATCCCGTAGCGGCCTTCGCGCGCGGCGTCGACGAGGCGCTGCAAGGTCGACGCGCGCGTGAGCGGCACGTCGCCGTACAGCACGAGCGTCGGTTGCGCGGGATCGAGGAGCGGCAGCGCCTGGCGCACCGCGTGGCCGGTGCCGAGCTGCTCGGCCTGCACGGCAAACTGGACATCGGGGGCGGCAACGGCGGCCTGGACCTGCTCGGCGCCGTGACCGACGACGACGACCAGCCGGGACGGCTGCAGCGTGCGCGCGGTGTCGATGACGTGGGAGAGAAGCGGCCTGCCGGCCAGGGGATGAAGCACTTTCGGCAGCGCGGAACGCATGCGCTTGCCGGTGCCTGCCGCCAAAATCACGATATTCATGGCGCCAGCTTGTCAGAAGAGTTCGAAGCCGTCCATTTTAGCATGCAGCCCCCGTCGATCCGGGCCCGCTGCGGCGCGGCTGCAACGCCGGAACGGGCGGCTGGCGCGCCGTTCCGGCAAGGGTTCCGGCCCCGCTTACAGGTCGTCGAACTGGACGATCGAGATCGGTTGGGCGCCACCCGGCGCCGCGGTGTCGTCGCCCGACGCGCACGGTTCCTCGTCGAACGCGATGTCGCCTTGCGGATCGGCTTCTCCCGTCGCACGCAGCGACTGGAACGGGTACAGCGTCGTGTCCATCAGGTGCGACGGCACGACCTTCGCGAGCGCGTTGAACATGTTCTCGACGCGGCCCGGGAAGCGCTTGTCCCAGTCGCGGATCAGCGCCTTCATTTCCGCGCGCTTCAGGTTCGGCTGGCTGCCGCACAGGTTGCACGGGATGATCGGGAATTCGCGCAGTTCCGCGTATTTCTCGAGATCGGTTTCCTTCACGTACGCGAGCGGGCGGATCACGATGTTCTTGCCGTCGTCCGACTGCAGCTTCGGCGGCATCCCCTTCAGCTTGCCGCCGTAGAACATGTTGAGCAGCAGCGTCTGCACGATGTCGTCGCGGTGGTGGCCGAGCGCGATCTTGGTCGCGCCGAGCTCGCCGGCCACGCGGTACAGGATCCCGCGGCGCAGCCGCGAGCACAGCGAGCAGGTCGTCTTGCCTTCGGGCACGAGCCGCTTGACGATGCTGTAGGTGTCCTGGTTCTCGATGTGGAACGGCACGCCGACCTGCTTCAGGTATTCCGGCAGCACGTGCTCGGGGAAGCCCGGCTGCTTCTGGTCGAGGTTCACCGCGACGATGTCGAAATCGATCGGCGCGCGCTCGCGCAGGCGCAGCAGCACGTCGAGCATCGCATAGCTGTCCTTGCCGCCCGACAGGCACACCATCACCTTGTCGCCCTGCTCGATCATGTTGAAGTCGCCGATCGCCTGGCCGACCTGGCGCACGATCCGCTTGAACAGCTTGTTGTTCTCGTACGCGTCCTTCTGTTCGCGGCGCGTCAGCACCGGGCGACCGGCCGGGGCGGCGGTCGCGTCGAGGGTGGCGGCATCGGCCGCCGTGTCATTCATGTGGGGGGCGTTCATGCGCGCTCCTCGTCCTTGATGCGAAAGACTTCGACGCCGACGGCGTCGCAGTCCGGATAAGCGTCCGGTTTCTCGGTACAGACGCGTACCGCGCGCACGGCATCGTGCGCCAGCAGGCGCGCGGCGATCGCGTCGCACAGCGTTTCCTGCAGGTGGATGTGGCCGCGCGCCAGGCATTGCGCGACGCTCTGCTTCATCAGATCGTAGTCGACGATTTCATGCAGCCGGTCGTCGACGGGGGTCGACAGCGCGAGCGGTACGAACAGGTCGACATTGATGACGACGCGCTGCTCGCCGCGCTTCTCGTGTTCGAAGGCACCGATGTTGATGTGCACTTCGTAGTCGCGCAGGTAGAGCCTGCGGCAGTCCGCGAGGCGGGGGTGCAGGAGAGCGGAAAACATGGTCGTCCCAGTCAAATTGGCGTGCGCACACGCAAAGCGGCGCGGGCGGCGGCAGTCAGGCCGCGCGATCCGCGCAGTTCATTCATTCGGGCCGGCGGCGGGCGGCACGAGGTGCTCGCCGCCGTCGACGGTCAGCGTCGCGCCCGTGACGCCGGGCGCGCTCGCGAGATAGCAGGCGGCCGCCGCGATGTCGTCCGCGTGCGGCGCGTGGCCGCGCACGAGCGCCGCGACCCGCACCTTCGGCGCGAGTGCCAGCGCCAGCGCCGACGTCGCGCGGTTCAGCGCGGCCTGCATCAGCGCGTGCGACAGCTGCGCCGGCGCAGGGTGAAACAGGGCCTGATCCAGTACGTGGATCGCGCAGGCGCGCAGCGCTTCGTGCTCGCGCGCGGCGTCGGGCGTCGCCTCGGCGAGCGCGCGGGCCAGCGCGAGCGGCGCCGTCACGTTGCGCGCGAGGGCGCCGGCGAGCGACGCGCCGTCCACCGTGTGCGCGTCGTCGGCGCTCGCGCAGGCGCTCACGAACACCGCGCACGCGGGCCGGCCGAGCGCCGCGCCGCATGCGGCGACCAATGCGGCGGCGTCGGCTTCCAGGGCCAGATCGGCGTCGAGCACGACCGCGCGGCGGCCGAGCGCCGTGACTTCGGCGACGAGCGCATCGGCGGCCGCGTGCGGCGTGCCGTGGCTGCGCTGCAGCGCGACGTCCCAGCCGCGCCGGGCGAAACCCGTCGCGAGCGCACGACCGATCGACGCGGCGTCGGCCGCGCTGTCGAGGGCACCAGCGACGAGCGCCACGCGCTGGGTCGACGTATCGGCTGAAACGGTCATTTACAATGCCGGGATGAACCCGAAAGCTCACGAACCCGCTAGTTTACCTGCTCCCGGCCCTGACGCGCTTGCGCAGTCCGAAACCCTCGCCGCGCAACTGCGCGACGAGATCGCGGCGGCCGGCGGCTGGCTGCCGTTCGACCGCTTCATGGAGCGCGCGCTGTATGCGCCCGGCCTCGGCTATTACAGCGGCGGCGCGCGCAAGTTCGGGCGCCGCGCCGACGACGGCAGCGACTTCGTCACCGCGCCCGAGCTGTCGCCGCTGTTCGCGCAGACGCTCGCGCAGCCGGTCGCTGAAGCGCTCGCGGCGAGCGGCACGCGTAGCGTGATGGAATTTGGCGCCGGCACCGGCAAGCTCGCGGCCGGGCTGCTCGCGGCGCTCGACGCGCTGGCGGCCGGGCTCGACGAATACCTGATCGTCGATCTCTCGGGCGAACTGCGCGAACGGCAGCGCGACACGATCACGGCCGCCGCCCCGGCGCTCGCCGCGAAGGTGCGCTGGCTCGACGCGCTGCCCGAGCGGTTCGACGGCGTCGTGGTCGGCAACGAGGTGCTCGATGCGATGCCCGTGCGGCTGTTCGCGAAGGCGGGCGGCGCATGGCAGGAGCGCGGCGTCGCGCTCGGCGCGCAGCGGGCGTTCGTGTTCGAAGACCGTCCGGCCGCGCCGGCCGGCCTGCCGCCGGTGCTCGCGGGGCTGGACGATGCGCACGACGGCTACGTGACCGAGACCCACGAGGCCGCGCTGGCGTTCACGCGCACCGTCTGCACGATGCTCGGCCGCGGCGCGGTGCTGCTGGTCGACTACGGCTTTCCCGCGCACGAGTACTACCACCCGCAGCGCGACCGCGGCACGCTGATGTGCCACTACCGCCACCATGCGCACGACGATCCGTTCCTGTACCCGGGGCTGCAGGACATCACCGCGCACGTCGAATTCACCGGCATCTACGACGCGGCCGTCGCGACCGGCGCCGACCTGCTCGGCTACACGTCGCAGGCGCGCTTCCTGCTGAACGCGGGCATCACCGACGCGCTGGCCGCGATCGATCCGTCGGACATCCGTGCATTCCTGCCGGCCGCGAACGCGGTGCAGAAGCTGATCTCCGAAGCCGAGATGGGCGAGCTGTTCAAGGTGATCGCGTTCTCGCGCGGCATCGACGGCACGCTCGACGCGTTCGCGCGCGGCGACCGCTCGCACGCACTCTGACGGGAGCCGACATGCTGCGCTGGCTGATGACGTCGTTCGTCGCGGTGATGATCCTGACGCGCTGCTGGCCGTGGCTCGGCAAGCTCGGCATCGGGCGGATGCCGGGCGACGTCACGCTGACGCTCGGCGGGCGGCGCTACCCGTTCCCGTTCATGTCGACGCTGGTACTGACGATGCTGCTGTCGATGGTGGCGCGGCTGCTCTGAGCCGCGCCTGAATGGCGGCGCGTTACAACTCGATTTCGCCGAGGATCCGGTGCGCGAGCGCCTTCGCCTCGTCAAACGCTTCCTCCTCGCTGGGGCTCGTCGAGTGGACGTCGTAGCGCATGTTCTCGGTCTCGTCCCCGTCGTCCCGCGCGAGGATCACGTAACCCTGGAACTGCCCGTTGCCCGCATGCTGGGTATGCGCCTTGGCCGTGTAGATGCCCTTCGTGAACGTGTTGGTGTCCATCGTGCTCTCCCGCAAAAGGACACTTCATCGTAGCACTGCGGCGCAGCATGTACAGCGTGGCTTATCGGTGACCGAACGGGGGCCGGTGGCGGTACCCGGTCACCGTCCTTCCCGTCATCGTTCGATCAGCGCGACGACCTCGTCGAGCGTCGGCGCATGCGCGCCCGTATGCCGGCACGCCGCGGCGCCCGCCGCCAGCGCGAACACGAGATGCTCGCGCCACGATCGCTGCGGCGCGGCCATCAGGCTGAACAGCATGCCGCCGATCGACGCGTCGCCCGCGCCGACGGTGTCGGCCACCTCGACGCGCGGCGGGCTGGCTTCATGCACGTCGCCGTCCGCGTAGAGCGTCGCCGCCTGCGCGCCGCGCGTGACGAGCACGGCCGCGCGCGGGTTCAGCGCGCGTACGGCGGTGATCGCGTCGGGGCCGTCGTCGCCGAACAGGTGCCGCAGGTCCTCGTCGGACACCTTGATCAGGTCGGCGAGCGCGGCCATCTTCGCGAGCGTCGGCCGGTACGCGGCCGTCATCAGGTTCCGGACGTTCGGGTCGAAGCTGATCTTCACGCCGCGCGCATGCAGGTCGGCCGCGAGCGCGGCCAGCGTGCCGGCGAGCGGTTCGCGCACGAGGCTGATGCAGCCGAAATGCGCCCATTGCACGTGGTCGGTCCAGCCGGCCGGCAGCCGCGCCGGATCGAACGCGAGGTCGGCGCTCGCTTCGCCGATGAAGAAGTACGCGGGCGGGCGGGTCTCGTGGACGATCGCGAGCAGCGGCGGCCGTGCGACGCGCTGCAGGAAGCGCAGGTCGAGCCCGGCTGCTTCGCTCGTGTGCCACAGCACGTCGGAGAAGCAGTCCTCGCCGATCGCGCCGGCGAGCGCGCTCGGCACGCCGAGCCGCGCGACCGCGCGCGCGACGTTCCAGCCGGCGCCGCCCGGCACCGACGTCCATTGCGCGTCGCCCGCGCGCACCATGTCGGTCAGGATGTCGCCCGCCGACACGAAAGCCGGAAACGTGCCGCCACTCATTGCGTCGGCTCGCTGCGCTGCGCGCGGGCGAGGGTGGCGAGCACGTCGTAGCACGCGCCCATCGTGTGATAGTCGGTCTTGCCGGCCGGGCTCTTCTCGTCGCTGTACTTGCGGTTGTCGCAGGTGAGGATGCGGTACCACGCGCCGTAGCGGTGATCGACGAAGTGCGCCCAGCTATAGCGCCAGATCTCGTCGTACCAGTCCCAGAAGCGCTCGCTGCCGGTGCGCGCGCCGAGCATCGCGGCCGCCGCGAAGGTTTCCGCCTGCACCCAGAAATACTTGTTGTGATCGCAGATCGTGAAGTCGGGGCCGAAGCCGTAGTACAGCCCGCCGTGATCGGCGTCCCACGCGTGCGTGAGCGCGGCGTCGAACAGCTCGGCCGCGCGCGGCACGAGCCAGTCGAGCGGGCGGTGCCGCTCGAGGATCAGCAGCAGCTTCGCCCATTCGGTCTGGTGCCCGGGCTGGAAGCCCCACGGCCGGAAGATGTTCGAGCTGTCTTCCTTGTTGTAATCCCAGTCGACCGACCAGTCCGCATGGTAGTGCTCCCACACGAGCCCGCCCGACAGCGCGGCCTGGCGCTGCGTGACGTGGGACGCGAGCTTCTCCGCCCGATCGAGGTACGTGAGGTGGCCGGTCGCCTCATACGCGGCGAGCAGCGCCTCCGTCATGTGCATGTTGGCGTTCTGGCCGCGGTACGACGACACGATCCAGTTCGGCGTCGCGTCGTCCGCGTAGAGGCCCGCGGCCGCATCCCAGAAGCGGTGCTCGGCGAGCTCGTAGGTCGCCGCGATCAGCGGGCGCGCCTCGTCGATGCCGGCCATCGTCGCGTGCGCGGCCGCGAGCAGCACGAACGCGAGCCCGTAGCAGTGGCGCGTGCCGTCGAGCGTCGCGCGCTTCGCGCCGTCGCGCCAGTCGAGTTCCCAGTCGTAGCCCTGCAGCTCGTCGTCCCAGTGCGCGTCGCGCAGGAAGCGCAGCCCGTGGCGCGCGTATTCCAGGTGGCGCGGATCGCCGAAATGCCGGTACGCCATCGCATAGTTGAAGACGAACCGGCAACTGCTGACGAGGTGGCGCGACGTGCGGTTGTAGATGCTGCCGTCGTCGCGGAAGTAGTGGTAGAAGCCGCCCGTCGGGTCGAACGCGTTCGTTGCGTAGAAGCGCAGCGTGTCCTCGATGTGCGACAGCAGGAACGACGGATCGCGGAAACTCGCGACGAACGGCGCGGCTTGCGTGTGGGCGGCCGGCGCGGCCGTGCAGGGTTGGACCGGGGGCATGTTCATGATGATTCGGTGACCGTGGCGGTATCGAGTGCCGGGGAGCCGGCGGGCTGGCTGCTGGCCCGCACGATCAGCTCGACGGGCAGGGAAATCTCGGTGCGCTCGGGCGCTTCCGCGAGCAGCAGCTCGACGCCGCGGCGGCCGAGCGCCTCCTTGTCGACCGCGAGCGTCGTGAGCGGCGGGTTCGCGTGCGCGGCGGCCGGGATGTTGTCGAAGCCGACGATCGCGATGTCGTCGGGAATGCGCAGCCCGCGCGCGATGCAGACGCGCTGCGCGGCGAGCGCGGCCGCATCGTTGTACGCGAACACGGCTTCCGGGCGCGGGCCCGGCGCGTCGAGCAGCTGCTCCATCGCACGCGCGGCGCCCGTGTCGGGATCGAGCCCCGCGTCGATCGTCACTTCGTACGCGGGATCGAACAGCCGCCCGGCCTCGAAGAACGCGCGCCGGTAGCCGATCGCGCGCTGCGCGATGCTGTAGTGCGCGGGCGAGCCGCCGATGAACGCGATACGCGTGCGGCCGGTGGCGAGCAGGTGGCGCATCGCGAGTGCCGCGCCCGTCGCGTTGTCGATGTTGACCGAGCGCAGCCCGGGCGCCCACAGGTCGATCAGCACCAGCGGCCGGCCGGTCGCGGCGAGCGCCTCGATCGTCTCAGGCTCGATGAAGCCGGCCACCGCGATCGCGTCGGGCGCGTGCGGGCGCATCTGGCGCAGCACGTCGTCGTTCGGCCCGACCGTGAGCAGCGTCGGCACGATGCCGCGCTCGCGGCACGCGTCCTCGACGCCGTGCAGCACGTGCGAGAAGAACGGGCTGGCCGGAAAGCGGTTGTGCTGGCGGTGCAGGAGGAAGGTGAGCCGGCGGATGCGCGGCCGCAGCTGCGCGGGATCGTAGCCGAGCTGTTGCGCGATCTCGACGATGCGCGCACGTGTGGCTTCGGACAGGCCCGGCTGGTTTTTCAGCGCGCGGGAGACGGTGCCGATCGAGACCTCTGCCGCCCGCGCCACATCGCGAATGGTCGTACCCATCGTTCGTTCGGGGTCCGGTTTGTTTAGGGTGAAAGCGATTGTATAGTAAAACTTCTCGCGGAATTCGGGCCGGATAGCCGGGGAATACCCGCGAATTCCCGGTTTTTAAGCGCTAATCTGCGAAAACACCGTTACTAAAAATACTAAACAAAACGTGAAAAAGGCAAGGTGGGCGTGCAGGTGCCTGGTGAGCGGGAAATGGGGGCAAGCAGGTTGGCTTCACGTATTCGCGCGAGCAGTGCCCGATTGCCTCCGCGGGGCGCCGGGAAGGCAGTGTGCAACTAACGGTCCGGCTGGCGGGCGGGCGAATGCGTGCCACCGCCGCACCGGGCGCCGCCGTGTCTGCGAACGGTGGCCGCCCGCCGTTCAGCGTATTGCCACGGCCGGCGGTTCGCCGCGATGGCGCAGCGCGGCGCGGCCCGCATCGAGATCGACCACCGCGAGCCCGTCCGGCTGCTGTTTCGCGCGCCGCTTCGCGAGCGCGGCGACCGATGCGATCTCGTCGCTGCCGTACCGCTTCGCGCCATGCGCGCCGGCCGGCACGCCGACCGCGCCGATCGCCATCGTCACGAAGCCGAAGAACGCCGGGTTGCCGTGGCGGTCCTCGCCGTGCAGCCCGCCCGCCTGCCGGTCGGCCTGCGTGTAGAAGAGCTGCGCGCCGTCGTTGAAGCGGGCGATCGCGTCGGTGGCGCGCTCGCGCCAGTCGGCGCGCTGGAACAGCACGAGGAAATCGTCGCCGCCGACGTGCCCGAGAAAGTCGCGCTGCGGGTCGCACACCCCGGCCAGCACCGTCGCCGCGAACTTCAGCACTTCGTCGCCCTGCCAGTAGCCGTACTGGTCGTTGAACGGCTTGAACTGGTTCAGGTCGACGTAGCACGCATGAAAGCCGGCGTCGCGCTGGAGCAGGCGGTCGATGTGCGCGCTGATCGGGATGTTGCCGGGCAGGAAGGTCAGCGGATTCGCGTAGCGCGCGGCTTCGATGCGCATCTCGGTCACCGCGCGCACGAGGCTCTCGCCGGTGCCGAGCCCGACGTAGCGGCCGTGTTCGGTGATCACGAAGCCGTCCGCGAGATAGCGCTGGTCGTGGCTCGCAAGCAGCATCGCGAGCTGCTCGAAGGTCGTCGCGTTGTCGATCATCAGCGGCGCGTCGTTCGCGAACTGCAGGCACGGTTTCTTGCCGAATACCTCGCGGTGGTACGGCAGCGCGAAGCGGTCGATGAAGCCGCGGCGATTCACGAGCGCGATGGGCCGCCCGCGTTCGACGAGCGCGACCGCGTGCAGGTCGGGCATCCGGTTGAACAGGTCGAGCACGTCGTTGCTGGTCGCGTCGCGCGGCAGTGCCGGCGCCGGCACCAGCATTTTCCCGGCGATCGTGCCGGCCGGCCGCACCGAGCGCGTCGCGCCGGGAAACACCGCGATGTGCGGCGCGCGGATCGCGTCGCGCGCCGCCGGCGCGACGACCCGCGACGGCTGCGCGTTCGGCCGGCCGAGCAGGAAGCCCTGCACGCAGCAGATGCCCATGTCGCGCACGACGATCAGGTCGCATTCGTTCTCGATGCCTTCCGCGATCAGTTGCGCGCCGCTCGCCTGCGCGAAGTGCTGCATCGCCTTCACGGCCTCGAACTTCAGCGGGTCGCGGGCGATGTCGTGGATGAAGAATCGGTCGATCTTCACGACGTCCGGATGCAGGCGCAGCCACAGGTTCATGCTCGCGTTCGCGGTGCCGTAGTCGTCGAGCGCGAACTGGATGCCGGCGTCGCGCAGCGATGCAACGGCCGGCCCGATGTCGGCGACGTCCGTCGTAGCGTTCTGCTCGGTCAGCTCGATCACGATGCGTTCGGCGCCGACCCGCGCGCGGACGAGGAGCTGGCGCGCACGCTCGCGTTCGCTGGCGAGCTTCAGGATCGTCCCGGCGCTGAAGTTGAGGAACAGCTTGCCGTCGCAGCCGAGTGCCGCGAACGCGTCGAGGCAGGTGAGCGCGGCCGCCTGTTCGAGCGCGATGGTCTCGCCTTCGCGCGCGGCCAGCGCGAACAGCGCGGCGGGCGGCTCGAGGTCGGTGCCGCGCGGGCCGCGTATCAGGCCCTCATATCCGACGATCGTCCCCGACCCGAGATCGACGATCGGCTGGAAGACGGCGGCGAGCGCACGATCCGCGATCAGGCGCGTGATGCTGACGGCAGCGGAGTCGGAGTGTGGCGCGGGCATGGGCGAGGGCAGCCGAATCGACAGGACGCCCGACATAACGGCGCCGCTCGCGGAGAATTGAATGAAGATTTCGTGACGCGATGGGCGTTACTGGTGCATCGCGTCGGTGCGCAGTTGGAAGGGGGTGCGGCGGTACGGCGGTGCGCGGGAAGGACGGGAAGGACGGGAAGGACGGGAAGGACGGGAAGGACGGGAAGGACGGGAAGGACGGGAAGGCGGAAGGGCGGAAGGGCGGAAGGCGGAAGGCGGAAGGCGGAAGGCGGAAGGCGGAAGGCGGAAGGCGGAAGGCGGAAGGCGGAAGGCGGAAGGCGGAAGGCGGAAGGCGGAAGGCGGAAAGGCGGAAAGGCGGAAAGGCGGAAAGGCGGAAAGGCGGAAAGGCGGAAAGGCGGAAAGGCGGAAAGGCGGAAAGGCGCCACCCAGGGCCCTCCCGCCGCCCCGACCGTCAGCGCTTGCCCGCGCTCAGCGCACCCGGCGCCGGCGCCGCGTCGCCCTCGTCGTGCTCGCCGCTCATGTCGCGCGCCCCCCAGCGCTGCGCGAGCGCCGCGCACGCCATCAGCTGGATCTGGTGGAACAGCATCAGCGGCAGCACGATCGCGCCGACCGCGTTCGCCGAGAAGATCACCTTCGCCATCGGCACACCGGCCGCGAGGCTCTTCTTCGACCCGCAGAAGATGATCGTGATCTGGTCGGCGCGGTTGAAGCCGAGCCGCTTGCTGACGAACGCGGTCAGCAACAGCGCGATCGCGAGCAGCACGAGGTTGACGACGAGCAGGCCGCCGAGCGCGCGCGGCGGGATCTGGTGCCACAGGCCCTCGTTGACGGCCTCGCTGAAGGCGACGTAGACGACGAGCAGGATCGAGCCCTGGTCGACGAAGCGCAGCACGCCGCGGTTGCGGTCGATCCAGCCGCCGATCACGGGCCGCAGCAGCTGGCCGGCGATGAACGGCACGAGCAACTGCATCACGATGCTGCCGACGGTGCTCCACGGCGACGCGGCGGCCGCCGACTGCGACGTGATCATCAGCCCGACGAGCGCCGGCGTGACGAAGATGCCGAGCAGGCTCGACGCGGATGCCGCGCACACGGCGGCCGGCACGTTGCCCTTCGCGATCGACGTGAACGCGATCGACGACTGGACCGTCGACGGCAGCGTGCACAGGAACAGCACGCCCGCATACAGCGTCGGCGTGACGAGCGGCTGCAGCACGGGTTTCAGCGCGAGGCCGAGCAGCGGGAACAGCGCGAACGTGCTGAGCAGCACGACCGCGTGCAGCCGCCAGTGGGTCGCGCCCGCGACGACGGCTTCGCGCGACAGCTTCGCGCCGTGCAGGAAGAACAGCAGGCCGACGGCGATGTTGGTCGCCCAGTTGAACGCGTGGGCGGCCGGGCCGCGGCACGGCAGGAGGCTCGCGAGCACGACGGTGCCGACGAGCGCGAGCGTGAAGTTGTCGGGAAGAAAACGGGGACGGGCCATCAGGAACTCGACTCGGAAACGACGAAGGCGCGCGTCGCGCGCGCGAATGGCGCCATTGTCCCGGTTGGCGATTCACTACACAAATTCATTGTGGGAATCGATTGATGAATCAATTTCATGTGGCAACGCCCACGGTACCGGCCCGGCCATGCGCAAAACGACAGAAGAATGTTCTGTCCCGGTCGCGTCCGGAAGTGAAAAAACCTAGCAGTAACATGGTGTTACACCGATGCCGGCGACATAACACTTTTTGGCTCGACACGCTTTCGGCCCACCCATAAATTACTGCTGAAAGCCTTGCGTCGGCAGAAAGGAGCCGGCGGCGGGCGTGGACAGGCACTGAACGATGACGGAACGGGTGAAACGGAAGATCGGACGATGGGTGGCGGGCGTGCTCGGCGCGCTGCTGATGCCGCTCGCGCTCGCGCAGCCACCCCACGGCGGTCATGCGTTCGGCGGTCACGGCTTCGGTGGCGGCGACATGCGTGCGTACGGTCAGCCGGCTGGCGGCGCGCCTGTCTGGCGCCGTGTTCCGCCCCCCGCTGGTGCACGCGCCGGCGGCGTGAGCGGCTACGGTTCCCGCTGGGGGCTGCGGCCGACGCCGTCGTATGGCCATTACGCCGCGCAAAGCCCGTATCGCCCGATCAGCGCCGACGCGCGCCAGATGCCGCGCCCGCCGGGCGGCGGCAACGTGCCGCTGCGCGCCGGTTCGATCCGCGCCGACGTCGCGCGCTACAACGAGGAGCGCGGTGGCCGTCCGATGCCGCCGCCCCGCTCGCAGGAAGAGCCTGCGCACTCACCGTTTTTCTCCCCGTTCTACCGAAACTGAGCGCCCGCGCGCTCGCCCCTCCGCCGGCTGATGCGAATTCGCCACAGTCGCGCACAGATTTCCGCTGATTTTCCCGCCGCATTGCGCTATCTTTCGCGCCCGGCTCGCGTGTGCCACGCCGCCGGCCCGCCTTGCGACCGCGTTCGCGCCGGGCCGCCGACGGGGATCCGGCCATGTATCCGTTCCGTGAAGTTAATGCTGCCGCTATACCAGCAATAAGTGTGCGCAATTTTGACCGGACGAATGATCCGTAAAGATGGCTGCGCCCCATACGACGCAAGCACTCGGCTCAAAAAAACAACGCTCGCGCCACTTCTCGACAATTCGACAAATTCTGGAGATCTAATGAAAGCATTCGCTCGCCGTGCGTCGCGCACGTCCGTCAAGCTGATCGCCGCGGCCGCCTGCGTGGCGGCTGCCGCTCCCGTCCATGCACAGTCGAGCGTGTCGCTCTACGGTCAGGTCGACGAATGGGTCGGTGCAACCAAGTTCCCGGGCGGCAACCGCGCGTGGAACGTGAGCGGCGGCGGGATGTCGACGTCGTACTGGGGCATGCACGGCGCCGAGGATCTCGGCAACGGCTACAAGGCGATCTTCACGCTGGAAAGCTTCTTCCGCGCGCAGAACGGCCAGTTCGGCCGCTTCCAGGGCGACACGTTCTTCGCACGCAACGCGTACGTCGGCATCGATTCGCCGTACGGCACGGTGACGGCCGGTCGCCTGACGACGCACCTGTTCCTGTCGACGATCCTGTTCAACCCGTTCTACGACTCGTACACCTTCTCGCCGATGGTGTACCACGTGTTCCTCGGCCTCGGCACGTTCCCGACCTATCCGAGCGACCAGGGTGCCGTCGGCGATTCGGGCTGGAACAACGCGCTGTCGTATACGTCGCCGTCGTTCGGTGGCCTGAATTTCGGCGCGATGTACGCGCTCGGCAACCAGGCCGGCGACAACGGCTCGAAGAAGTGGAGCGCGCAGTTCAACTATGCGAACGGCCCGTTCGCGGCGACCGCGGTCTACCAGTACGTGAACTTCAACAACGGCCCGCGTGACCTGAGCGCGCTGGTGGCCGGCATGAAGAGCCAGGGCATCGCGCAAGTCGGCGCGACCTACGACCTGAAGTACGTGAAGCTGTTCGGCCAGTACATGTATACGAAGAATGACCAGGTCGCGGGCAGCTGGCACGTGAATACCGCGCAGGGCGGCGTGTCGGTGCCGCTCGGCGCGGGCAACGCAATGGCGTCGTACGCGTACTCGCGCGATGCGGGCGGCCTCGACCAGACGCGCCAGACCTGGGCCGTCGGCTACGACTATCCGCTGTCCAAGCGCACGGACGTCTACGCTGCGTACATGAACGACCACATCAGCGGCCTGTCGTCCGGCAACACGTTCGGCGCCGGCATCCGCGCGAAGTTCTGACGCGCACACGCGACCGGTGCACCGGTCGCGCGCGAAAATCGCGTCCGGGCTACATGTTTTTCCGCCAGAACGGCGCCGCCACCCGCGGCGCCGTTTTGCCTTTCTTGACCTTTCTGTTTCCTCGCCTTTGTTACCCTATCTCGTAATTGGATCATTCCCCCGTCATTACGAGCTAGTTCGATGGATACCCTCGTCAGCATGAATGTGTTTCGCTACGTCGTCGAAGTGGGCAGCTTCGTCGGCGCGGCCGAGCGCATGCAGATGTCGGCTGCGATGGCGAGCAAGCACGTGATGCATCTCGAGCAACAGCTCGGCGCGCGGCTGCTGCATCGCACGACACGACGTGTCGCGCCTACCGAGGCGGGACGCGAATACTATGAGCGCCTTGTGCAGGCGCTGTCGGAACTCGACGAAGCCGGGCAGGCCGTCGGCGCCGCAAGCGTGGTGCCGCAGGGCAGGCTTCGCGTGACGTCGCTGTCCGCGTTCGGGCTGCGGCACGTGATGCAGGCCGTCACCGATTATGCGGGCCGGTTCCCGGACGTGACCGTCGACATGACGCTGTCCGATCGCGTGGTCGACCTGATCGAGGAAGGCTACGACGTCGCGGTGCGCGCGGCGCCGAACGGATTGAAATCGTCGTCGCTGGTCGCGCGGCAGATCGCGACCGCGCACATCCTGCTGGTCGCGTCGCCCGAGTATCTCGAGAAACACGGCACGCCCACGACGATCGCCGATCTCGCGCACCACAACTACCTGCGCCGCGACTCGAATTCGACGATGCTCGACTCGCTGGTGATCGACGCGGCCGCCGCATCGCGCGTGAACCTCAACGGCAACCTGATCGTGAATCACCTCGAAGGGCTGCGTGCGGCCGTGCTTGCGGGCGCGGGCATCGCGCTGCTCGGCACCGAGGTGGTCGGAGACGACATCGAGTCCGGCCGGCTCGTGCCGGTGCTGCTCGATGCGGTGCCGCCGCACGAGGCGCCGATCTATGCGGTCTACGCGAGCCGTCGTCACGTGTCCGCGAAGGTGCGTTCGTTCGTCGACTTCCTGGCGGCGCGTTTCGAAGGGCAGTCGCTGTGCCCGTCGATCGAATCGCGCCTGCGTGTGCTGCCGATGACGCGGATGAAGCGCGCGGTCTGAACCGGCTTTCCCGCTGCGGCGGGGCAATGAAAAAGCGCGAACCGCTGCGGTTCGCGCTTTTTGTTTTGTCCGACGGTATGGGCGCCGGTGGCGGCCGTCATGGCCGCCGCATCCGTCAGCGCGGAATGCCGAGCCGCGCCTTCGCGTCGTCGTACTCGCGCTTCAGGCGCTCGACGAGCGCGCCCACGCTCGGCAGGTCGTCCATCAGGCCGACACCCTGGCCGGCACCCCAGATGTCCTTCCATGCCTTCGTCTTGTCGCTGCCGAAATTCATCTTGGTCTTGTCGGATTCCGGCAGTGCCTCCGGATCGAGGCCGGCCTTCTCGATGCTCTCGCGGATGTAGTTGCCGTGCACGCCGGTGAAGAGGTTCGTGTAGATGATGTCCGACGATTTCGCGTTCACGATCGCGTGCTTGTAGTCGTCGACCGCGTGCGCTTCCTGCGTTGCGATGAAACGCGTGCCCATGTACGCGAAATCGGCGCCCATCGCCTGTGCGGCGAGGATCGAGCCGCCGTTCGCGATCGACCCGGACAGCACGATCGGGCCGTCGAAGATCTTGCGGACTTCGCCGACGAGCGCGAACGGTGACGTCGTGCCCGCGTGCCCGCCTGCGCCGGCCGCGACGAGGATCAGCCCGTCGACGCCGGCTTCGAGCGCCTTCTGCGCGTGACGCAGGTTGATCACGTCGTGCAGCACGATGCCGCCGTAGCTGTGCACCGCGTCGACGATCTCGCGCGCCGGTGCGCGCAGGCTCGTGATGAAGATCGGCACCTTGTGCTCGACGCACACGCGCACGTCGTGCTCGAGCCGCGCATTCGACTGGTGGACGATCTGGTTGACCGCGATCGGGCCGATCACCGCGTCGGGATTTTTTGCATGGTGGTCGGCGAGCTCGGACTGGATCTGCGTGAGCCACTCGTCGAGCACTTCGGCCGGGCGGGCGTTGAGCGCGGGGAACGAACCGACGATGCCCGCCTTGCATTGCGCGAGCACGAGTTCGGGGTAGCTGACGATGAACATCGGCGACGCGATGACGGGCAGCGTCAGGTTCTGCAGGACGGTGGGCAATGCCATGTGATGTCTCCAGTCTCCAGGGGCGCCGCGCGGTCGCGCCGACGCCATGCTTTGCGGTCGAACGGTGATTCGAGTGTAGCTGCGAAACGAGGTCGTCCTTATTAATACGAACGATCGTGCGATTCTACGCGAGCTTAACAAACCGCGCGGTGTGGCGGCAATCGAGTGAGTGTTCTCTTTCTACAGATTCTGGGGGGTACCGCGCTGTGTAGACGCACAAGCGCTCCTAAAATAGCCGCCATAACAAACCAACGAGAAACAAACCATGTCGTTTGAGGCGTTTGCACCGTTTCGCGTGACGGTGCAGGACACCGACATCTTCGGTGTCAAAGGTGGCGCGGGTCCGCCGCTCCTGTTGCTGCACGGGCATCCGCAAACCCACATGATCTGGCATCGCGTCGCTGCGACGCTCGCGAATCATTTCACGGTGATCGCCACCGACCTGCGCGGTTACGGCGCATCGGGCAAGCCGCCGAGCGACGCGCAGCATGCGCCGTATTCGAAACGTGCGATGGCGGCCGACCAGGTCGCGGTGATGCGACATTTCGGCTTCGAGCATTTCCACGTGTGCGCGCACGATCGCGGCGCACGGGTCGCGCACCGGCTCGCGCTGGATCATCCGGACGCCGTCGAGCGGATGATGCTGCTCGACATCGCGCCGACGCTCGCGATGTACGAGAAAACCGATCGCGCGTTCGCGACCGCGTATTTCCACTGGTTCTTCCTGATCCAGCCTGAGCCGCTGCCCGAGATGCTGGTCGGTGCGCATACCGATGCGTACATCGAGCGCGTGATGGGCAACCGGTCCGCCGGGCTCGCGCCGTTCGCACCCGAGGCGCTCGACGCGTACCGGGCCGCGCTCGCGCAGCCGGGCGCCGTGCATGCGATGTGCGAGGACTACCGCGCGTCCGCGACGATCGATCTCGAGCACGACCGTGCGGATCTCGAGCGCGGCAACAAGGTCGCGTGCCCGCTGCGCGTGCTGTGGGGCGAGAACGGGATCGTCGGCCGCTGCTTCGATCCGCTCGACGAATGGCGTCGTGTCGCACGCGACGTCAGCGGCCGCCCGCTCGAATGCGGGCACTACATTCCGGAAGAGGCGCCCGTCGCGCTGATCGACGAGCTGCTCGCGTTCTTCGAGGCGCGCGACCCGGCGGCATGACCGCGCGTGCGGGCGGCGCGCGCCGCCGCCTGCTGCTCAGCGGTGCGCGCCGTCGTCTTCGACGAGCGGCGGCAAGCGGCGCGGCACGGGTGTCGATTTCACGATCGCGGTGCTCGTCTCGGCGCGCTCCGTCACTTTCGACAGGATGTCGTCGAGGTGCGCGATCGTGCGCAGGTAGAGCCGGCAGATGAAGCAGTCGTCGCCGGTGACCTTGTCGCATTCGACGAATTCGGGAATCCGCCGCAGCATCTCTTCGACGAGATGCAATTGGCCGGGCAGCGGCTTCACGCGGACGATCGCCTGCAGCGTGTAGCCGAGCGCGCGCGGGTCGAGCTCGACGGTGAACGCGGCAATCACGCCTTGCGCTTCGAGCCTCCGCACGCGGTCGGCGGTCGCGGGCGCCGACAGCCCGATCTGCCGGGCGAGTTCGCTGGTCGCGATGCGCGCGTCGTCGGCCAGCGCCGCGAGGATCGCGCGGTCGGTCGCGTCGAGCGATGCGACAGCGGGCGGGGAAAGGCGTTTCGGCATGATCGCTTTGCTTTCGAAGGTAAATCGGTTGATTCACTTCAGTTTAGCCGTGGTTGTCGCGAAAGCAAGTTTCTAGAATCGAAGTCATCCACTCTTCTGAACGGAGTTCACGATGGCTTCGAATGAAATTCGCCGCGGCGCCGCCGAGATGATCGTCGCGATGATGATGTCCGGCACGATCGGCTGGCTCGTGATGTCGTCGCAGCAGCCGCTGACGAACGTCGTGTTCTTCCGCTGCCTGTTCGGTGCCGCGACGCTCGCGATCGTCTGCGCGGCGTTCGGCTTCCTGCGCCGCGCGCTGTTCTCGCCGCGGATGCTCGCGCTGGCGACGCTCGGCAGCGTCGCGATCGTCGCGAACTGGCTGCTGCTGTTCGCCGCCTATTCGCGCGCTTCGATCTCGATGGCGACCGCCGTCTACAACACGCAGCCGTTCATGCTCGTCGCACTCGGCGCGATCGTGTTCCGCGAGCGGATCACCGCGTCGACGGTTGCGTGGCTCGCGCTCGCCTTCGTCGGGCTCGTCGCCGTGGTGCGCGTCGAGCCGGCCGTGCTCGCGGTGCCGGGCGAATATCTGGAAGGCGTCGCGCTGTCGCTCGGGGCGGCCTTTCTGTATGCGATCTCGTCGATCGTCACGAAGCACCTGAAGGGCACGCCGCCGCATCTGCTCGCGCTGCTGCAGGCGGGCCTCGGTGTCCTGCTGCTCGCGCCGTTCGCGCACTTCGGCACGCTGCCGGCGACCGCCGGGCAGTGGCTCGACCTCGTCGTGCTCGGCGTCGTGAACACAGGTCTGATGTATGTGCTGCTGTACGGCGCGATCCAGAAGCTGCCGACCGCGATGACCGGTGCGCTGTCGTTCGTCTATCCGGTCGTTGCGATCGTCGTCGATCACGTTGCGTTCGGGCAGACGCTCGCGTGGACGCAGGTGGTCGGCGCGCTGCTGATCCTGCTCGCGGCGGCCGGCGTGAATCTTGGCTGGCGTATCGTGCCCGCGCGTCGCGCGGCAGTCGGCAACTGAAACGGTCGTACGATTCGGCGCCGCCGCGGGGCATCGCCGCGGCGCGTCGAATGCGAATGTCAGGAACGCGCATTGCGAGCGGATGGCGCGCAGTTGGCGAGCGAAAGCGGCGCGCGCGCACGCATCAAAGACGCTGTAAGAAGTTGTAGGGAAACACCCGATGCGATGCGGCCGCGTCGCTCGTATGATGCGGGCTGTGACGTTGATCACGTTCACAGGATTCCGATCTCATGCCGTTCGCCTGTCAGGCTGAACGGCTTTTTTTTATGCGTGGCTCGGGCAACGGCCTTGAGCGGCCCGCTCGATGCCGGCCCGTTTCATGCGGGCGAATCGGGCTCGATCCGGCCACCCTCGATCACGAAGTGCGGACCGTCGACGCTCGGTGCAAAGAGTCGCCAGTCCTCTTCGTGTGCCGCGCCCGTCGGCGTGACGACGAGGCTCAGCCCGGTGGACAACGTAATCGATGCTTGTCCCGATTCACTGCCCAGTGCACGCGCAACGGTCATTGGGCCGTGCTTGATCAATAACGCATCGAGACGCTCCACGGTGTGGCGTGCCTTGTCGTCGGACCCGGAAAGATCGTCCTGGGTCGCGACGATGTCGCTTGCCGACCGGATTTGCCAATCGCATTGAACGTGCAGCGCCCAGGCGCCCACCCATTTCACCGTACCCTTTCGCGTGGTGGTTTGCCGCATCGGGCCGAACTGGATCATCAGCATGTCGGCTGCACGATTGATGCCGCCGATGTCGAGCCCTTCGAGAACGGCGAGGTGCCGGGTGATCCGTTCGCGAACGCCGGTCATCCGCTTATCCTCGAACGCGCCCAAAGATCTTCATGCGCCGCTCCCCGCAATCAGCCGCCGCCGCGCATCGAGCCGCGCGAGCAGCGCGCGTCGCGCATCGTCGTCCGACGTGCGCCATCCCTTGATTTCGTCGCGCGTGCGCAGGCAACCCGCGCACCAGTCGGTGCGCGGATCGATCCGGCAGACGTCGGTGCACGGCGACGCGACCGTGCCGACCGGCACCATCACCGGCACGTCGCTCATACGGTTTCCCGCAACGCGACGTCCGCGACCGGCGCGCCCGTCAGCGACACGAGTTCGTTCGGCGACAGGTTGAACACCGCGTGCGGATGGCCGGCGGCTGCCCACAGGCTGTCGAGTTCGAGCAGGTCGGCGTCGATCAGCGTGACGGGGTCGACGAGATGGCCGATCGGGCAGACGCCGCCGATCGCATAGCCGGTGTTGTCGCGCACGAACTTCGCGTCGGCGCGGCCGACCGCGCCGACCTGCGCGGCGACCTTCTTCTCGTCGACGCGATTGACGCCGCTCGCGACCACGAGTACCGGCGCGCCGTCCGACTGGCGGCGAAACAGGATCGACTTCGCGATCTGCGCGACGGAGCAGCCGAGCCCGGCCGCGGCCTCGGCGGAAGTCTTGCCGGTTTCGGCGAGCATCACGATGCCTTTCGCATGGCCGCGCTCGCGCAACAGCAGCGCGACGCGTCGTGCGGAATCGGGAAGGGAATCGAATGAAGCGGGTGTCGTCATGTTGAGGAATCCAGCGAATACCGGGGTCACACGCAGTTCGCGGCGTCCGCCGCGCTCTGCGCCTTGGCAAGCAGTGCGCGACCGGCGCGCGACACGTTCGTGCGGCCGATCGCGTTCGAGATGAAGTCGCCGGCGGCGACGACCTGCGCGAGATCGATGCCGGTGTCGATGCCGAGGCCCTGCATCAGGTACAGCACGTCCTCGGTCGCGACGTTGCCGGTCGCGCCCTTCGCGTACGGGCAGCCGCCGAGGCCCGCGACCGACGCGTGGAAGATCTCGATCCCTTCGAACAGCGCCGCGTAGATGTTCGCGAGCGCCTGGCCGTAGGTGTCGTGGAAGTGGCCCGACAGGCGTTCGCGCGGGAACACGCGCGTGACGGCCGACAGCACTTCGCGCGTGCGCTTCGGCGTGCCGACGCCGATCGTGTCGGCGATGTCGATCTCGTCGCAGCCGAGTGCCGCGAAGCGTTCGACGACGTCGACGACCGATGCGACCGGCACCTCGCCCTGGTACGGGCAGCCGAGCGTGCACGACACGCTGCCGCGCAGCCGCAGGCCCGCATCCTTCGCGGCCTTCGCGACGGGCTCGAAGCGCGCGATGCTCTCGGCGATGCTGCAGTTGATGTTCCGCTGCGAGAACGCCTCGCTCGCCGCGCCGAAGATCACGACCTCGTCGGCGCGCGCGGCGACCGCATTCTCGAAGCCCTTCAGGTTCGGTGTGAGCACCGAATACACGGTGCCCGCGCGACGCTCGATGCCGGCCATCACGTCGGCGCCGTCGGCCATCTGCGGCACCCATTTCGGCGACACGAACGACGCGGCCTCGACATTGCGAAAGCCGGCGTGCGACAGCCGGTCGACGAGCGCGATCTTCACGTCGGTCGGTACGAAGGTCTTCTCGTTCTGCAGCCCGTCGCGCGGGCCGACTTCGACGATCTTGACGGCGGTGGGGAACGTCATGGTTGTCTCCTGGTTTGCTTGTAGGTTCAGTAGCCGCGTGCGTAGTCGACGATGCCGCCGATGCGCTCGCCGCGCTCGAGCGCGAGGATCTTGCCGGCGATCTGTGCGACGGCTTCGTCGCGCAGCGTTTCGGCCGAGCTGTGCGGCGTGATCGTGATGCGCGGCGCGTGCCAGAACGGATGGTCTTCCGGCAACGGCTCGCGATGGAACACGTCGAGCGTCGCGGCGGCGACCTGGCCGCTCGACAGCGCGTCGAGCAGGTCGGCTTCGACGAGATGCGCGCCGCGCGCGACGTTGACGACATACGCGCCGGGCGCGAGCCGCGCGAACGTGCGCGCCGACAGGATGCCGTCGGTGTCGGGGGTGCTCGGCAGCAGGTTGACGAGCACCTTCGCGCCGTCGATGCACGCATCGAACGCGCCGTCGCCGGCGAAGGTCGTGACGCCGTCGAGCTGCTTCGCGCTGCGGCTGTAGCCGCGCACGGGCAGGCCGAGCGCGGCGAGCGCGAGCGCGACCTGCGTGCCCAGCACGCCGAGGCCGAGCACGGCGACGGTGAAGCTTGCGCGCGCGTGCGGTTCGAGCGGCCGCCAGCGGCGCTCGCGCTGCAGCGCGTCGTATTCGTCGAAACGGCGCAGGTAGCGCAGCACCGCGTGCGTCACGTATTCGACCATCTGCTGCGCCATGCCCGAATCTTCCAGCCGCACGAGCGGTACATGCTGCGGCAGCGTGCCCGGATGCGCGTGCTCGAGCGCGAGCAGCGCGTCGACGCCGGCGCCGAGGTTGAAGATCGCGCGCAGGCCGTCGCGCGGGCTGAAGAATTCACGCGGCGCGCGCCAGACGAGCGCGTAATCGGCGGCGGCCGTGTCGCCCGGCTGCCACACGCGCAGTTGGGCTTCCGGCAGCGCATGCGCGATCTCGTCGCGCCACGCGCCTGCTTCCTGGTGCGGGGAATGGAACAGAATCTTCATCGGATGAGGGCACGCGCGCCGGCGAGGCGCGTCACGGGAACGGCGAGAGGAGCCGGGCGCAGCGCGCCGGCGGGCGTAGCGGACATCGGGCGTCTCCTGACGACCGGGCGCCCGGCGCGTCGGCGCCCGGCCCCGGTTCCGTGTGAAGCTGACGGGAAGCCCACATTCTACGGTTTCGCGGCGCATCGCGCGCCGGTACCGCGGGGCGGGCGACCGGCGTGGGCGACCGCTCGCGGTCGCGGTCCACGGATGGCCGTCCCCGGGTGGCCGTCCCACGGATGGCCGGCCCACGCAAAAGCAAAGCACAAAATATTGGTTCGGCCGCCGGGGGCGCCGCGCCACAATCGAATCCCGTCTTCAAGCAAGCGAGGGCAATCATGCGCGCATGCAGCAAATCGGCGTGGCCGCCGCGGCTCGTCACCGTTCCGGGCCTGCACGGCAGTGAAGGCGCTCACTGGCAGACCTGGCTCGAACGGCAGTTTCCGCGTTCGCTGCGCGTCGAGCAGGACGACTGGGACGCGCCTGACCTCGCACGCTGGGCGCAATCGGTGCGCGCCTTGCTCGACCGCGAACGCGGCCCGTTCGTGCTGGCCGCGCACAGCTTCGGCTGCCTCGCGGCTGCGCATGCGCTTGCGCAGTGGCCGCATACGGGTAATGTCGCGGGCGTGCTGCTCGTCGCGCCCGCCAGTCCGAAGAAATTCACGTTTGCCGGGGCGTTCGACGCGCGCCGGCTCGCCGTGCCGTCGATCGTGATCGGCAGCGAGACCGATCCGTGGATGCCGCTCGCCGATGCGCGCACGCTCTCGCAGCACCTGGGCAGCGCGTTCGTGAACCTCGGCGACGCCGGGCACATCAACACCGCGGCCGGCTTCGGGCCGTGGCCGCGCGCGAAGTATTTCATCGACACGCTCGTCCACTGCGCGGCACCGCTGCGCTTTCGCGACGCGGACGACGGCTTCGAAGCCACGCTCGTCGACCGCGCGCTCGCGCACGCGATCTGACGAGCCGGGCGGGCGGCGCGCGGCTCGGCTGCTGGGCCGCGCTACGCTGCGCCGTCGTGCCTACGCCGCGCAGACGGGTCGCACCGCGGCCGGATCCGAATCGCTCGGCCGGCCGTTCTCGACGTGGCCCGCGAAGCGGCGCGAGAAGGTGCCTGCCGCGCCGTCGCTCACCGTCACGTCATACCATTGGTGGCTCGATGCGAGCGCCCACTGCTCGACACGCGCGTCGCCGCCATGCAGCGTCGCTTGCCGCGACGGCGCGCCGCACGCGTGGTCGGTCAGCGTCAGCGTGACGTGAGCACCGCCGTGGTTGCGCAGCTCCAGGTACGGATTCCTGATCGCGATGTCGTCGCCGGCCTTCACTTTTCTGCTGCGGTCGGGGGACGGAAGCGGAAGGATCAGCCGGGCGACGACGCGGCGGCACTCGACGCGGCAGCGTTCGCCGCGGGCTTCGCGTCGTCGTCGTCATCGGGCGGGTAGTGCACGACGGGCGGCGCGAGCGGCGCGGCGTCGGACGCGGCGGTGTTCGCGGCTGCATCGTTGTTGAATGCGCTGGCGGAGCTGGCCGATGCGCCGGCCTGCTGTGACGCGTCGGTCGCGTGTGCGTCGTGCGGCGCGTCGTCGCTGCAGGCGGCGACGAAAGCGGCGGCACAAAGAACGACGACGACGGAAACGCGACGCATGACTTCTCTCCTGGCAGGCTGATCGGGAAACGTTTTCGAGTATGCCGATGCGATGCGACGTTTCGGTGAATCGTTTGCGACCGACGCGTCATCGCGGAATGCTTTCGATATCCTGACCAGTCGTTTGAACGGGATGGCGGGCGTGCAATATTGCCCGGCGGGCGATGCGGGCCGGGCACTTTTACCCGGGCACGCGACGCGATGCACGAAGCCGTTCACGGCAGCCTGGCCGTTCATGATGAACGCAAGCAGCCGATCGTGTTGCGTCAGCGCCGCGGCGTGCGTCGCCGCACCTCGCTGCGCAGCCAGTCGAGCCAGGTGCGGATCGCCGCTTCGTGCGGATGGCCGGGGCGCCACACGACGTAGTGCGCATACACGTCGGTCACACGCACCGTCGAGACGCGCACGAGCGTGCCGTCCGCGAGCTCGGGCTCGATCAGCGAGCGGCGCGCGAGTGCGACGCCGCGCCCTTTCAGCGTCGCGTCGATCAGCGCATTCGCATCGGTGAAGCGCGGCGCGCGCGCGGATTCGGTGAGGTCGAGCCGCGCGGCCTGGAGCCACGGTTCCCACGGCTGGGCGGGATGGCGCAGCAGCGTCGCGCGCACGAGATCGGCCGGCGCGCGCGGCGCGACGCCGTCGCGATTACGGTACGCGGGGCTCGCGACCGGAAAGATCGTCTCGTTCATCAGCTTCTCGGCGACGACGCCCGGCCATGTGCCGGGCCCGTAGCGCAGCGCGACGTCGATGCGGTCGCGCTTGCGCAGCGGCGCGAGCGCCACGTCCGGGTGCAGCGCGATCGCAATGTGCGGATGCGCGGCCGAGAAGCGCGGCAGGCGCGGGGCGAGCCAGCGTTCGGCGACGCTCGGCAGCACGCTGACGTTCAGCGTGACATCGCCGGTGCGCGGGCGGCTGCGC
Organism: Burkholderia sp. AU30198; assembly: GCF_020419825.1. Lineage (NCBI taxonomy): Bacteria > Pseudomonadati > Pseudomonadota > Betaproteobacteria > Burkholderiales > Burkholderiaceae > Burkholderia > Burkholderia sp. AU30198. The sequence goes on from NZ_JAIZSA010000028.1 coordinate 40,552, forward strand.
GTGGCGAGCGCCGGCTCGAACGCGCGTTCGAGCACGCTGAGGCCCTGGCGCACCTGCAGTGCGAGCGCGTGGGCGGCGTGCGTCGGCGTCGCGCCGTTGCGCTCGCGCGTGAAGAGCGGGTAGCCGAGCTGCGCCTCGAGCGCGCGGATGTGCTGGCTGACGGCGCCTTGCGTGAGCGCGAGTTCGTCGGCCGCACGCGTGAAGCTCTGCAGCCGCACGGCGGTCTCGAACGCGCGCAGCGTCTGCAGCGGAGGAAGGTGGATGCGTCGCATGCGGGTATTAGTAACACTCATGTCCGAGCACGACAATTCATCGTTTGCGGCGGGCAGGCACGCGTTCCTACACTCGGTTCCGTCTTCCACAGCCCTGTCGGGCCACACCACCATGAACGCATATCGTCTCTATCTTTCGCCGGGCGCCTGTTCGCTTGCCGTCCACATCGCACTGGAGGAAACCGGCGCGCCGTTCGACGTCGAGCTCGTCTCCGTGCAGAAGCAGCAGAACCTCGAGGCGCGCTATCTCGCGATCAACGCGAAGGCGCGCGTGCCGGTGCTCGCGATTCCGGGCGAGCCGCGCGTGCTGACCGAAACGCCGGCGATCCTCACGTATCTCGCGCGCCGTTACCCGGACGCGCAATTGCTGCCGCTCGGCGATCCGCTGCGCGAGGCACGGTGTCACGAATGGCTCGCCTGGCTGGTCGGCTGGGTGCATGGCGTCGGCTACGGCGCGCTGTGGCGGCCGGGCCGCTTCATCGGCGATCCGGCGCTGCATGGAGAGGTCAGTGCGCATGGGCGACGCACGATCGAAGCCGCGAACGACACGTTTGAAGCCGCGCTCGCCGACGGCCGCCCGTGGGCCGATCCAGGCGCGCATTCGATCGTCGATCCGTTCCTGTTGGTGCTGTATCGCTGGGGTGTCGCGATCGGGCTCGACATGACGCGACATCCCGCGTGGACCGCCCACGCGCAGCGCGAGGCTGAACGGCCGGCCGCCCGACGCGCGCTGGCGCGCGAAGCGGCCTGACCGACGCGTGGGCGTCGTGGCGGGTGCCGTGACGCCCGCGGGCAACGCGCCGCCGCTATCGCGCGGCGAACAGCGGATAGGATGCGGCCGCGGCCAGCGCGGCCACGAGCCACACGACGCTCCAGGAGCTTGCGGCGAGCAGCGGCGGAATCGCGAGCGGCGTCGCGAACAGCCCGAGATAGCAGACCGTGTTCGCCATCCCGAGCGCGGTGCCCGCGTGGTTCGCACCCGCCAGCGTCGCGAGCTCCGTGTACGCGACGCCGTGCCACGCCGACACGCAGATGCCGGCGAACACGAGCATCACGACGATCGCGGCGATGGGGACGTGCGGGCTGCCGGCCGTCGCGGCCGCGAGCAGCGCGAACGACCCGGCCGCGACGAGCACCGAGCGGCGCAGGTATGCGCGCCGGTTGCCGTGCCGGTCGGTATGACGGCCACTCCAGACGCGCGTCACCATCGCGCCGAGCTGCAGCACGACCATCGCCGCGCTGATGCCGGCGAGGCCGAGCCGGCCGAAGTCGTGCAGGAACACCGTCGCGAACGTGAGCACCGCGAACTGGGGCACGCACAGCGCGCCGATGCCGAGCACGATGCGCCACACGGGGCCGCGCGTCAGCGGGCCGCGGGTGCGCGGGGCAGCCCGATGCGGCTGCCCGGGCGCAGGTGTCGCGGCGACGTCCACGGTGGCTGGCGCGGCGGGCGGTTCGTGCAGCCAGCGCCAGGTCAGCGCGGCCGATCCCGCGCACAGCAGCATCAGCGTGCCGAATACCGCGGCAAAGCCCAGGTGCGACGCGAGCGACGGCAGCAGCGCCGCGCCGACGCCGCCGCCGAGCGGCACGGCCGTCTGGCGGATGCTCATCGCAAGCCCGCGTTCGCGTTCGCCGAACCAGCGCATCACCGCCCGCCCGCTCGATCCGTTCACGCTGCCGCCGAGCAGGCCGACGCAGCACATCGCCACGACGACGCGCATCAGCGGCGGCACGCCGTGTGCGGTCGGGACGATCGTGCACACCATCAGCGCGAACATCGCGGCCGTCGCGACGAGCCCGGCGAGCAGCACGCGGCGGTCGCCGAAGCGGTCGGCGGCCATCCCCCACGGCAGCTCGGACAGCGCGACGCCGAAGCCGAGTGCGCCGAGCACGAGGCCGAGTGCGCCGTTGTCGAGGTGATAGGCCGTGCGCATCCATACGGCCGTGGTCGGGATGCCGGCCGCCGCGGCCGAAAAGCTCATGTTCGCGGCCACGCCGGCGGCCAGCACGCGCCAGCGATGGGTCGGGCCGCGCGCATCGCGGGCGGGCGAGGAGGGGGAAGCGACGTACGAGGTATCCATGACGGCAGGCCCGGTTGGAAATTGACATCGACAGTCTGGCAACCTACATTCATCCTGAAAATCGGAAAGTTATTGATGAATCGTTCGATAAAACGGGATGGTTGATATGTCCGGACAAGACATTCCACGCGGCGACGGCGAGTCGCTCGCGCTGGCCGATGCCACGCTGGCCCGGCCCAACTTCGACGTGGCGGCGCTGCGCAGCCTCGTCGCGGGGGTGGATCTCGGCAGTTTTGCGAAGGCGGCCGACCGCGTTGCGCGCTCGTCGTCGGCGGTGAGCGCGCAGATCCGCAAGCTCGAGGAGCAGGCCGGCACGCCGCTGTTCGTGAAAGCCGGGCGCGGGCTTGCGCTGACCGACGCCGGCGATGCGATGCTGCGCTATGCGCGGCGGATGATCGAGCTGAACGACGAGGCGGCCGCGGCGGTGCGCGGCACGAATCTCGACGGCTGGGTGCGCGTCGGGCTGCAGGAGGATTTCGGCGAGGCGATCCTGCCCGACGTGCTCGGCCGGTTTGCGCGCGCGCATCCGAAGGTGCGGATCGAGGCGCGGGTGGCGCGCAATGCCGACTTGCTCGACCGGCTCGATGCGAACCAGCTCGATCTCGCGCTGGTGTGGGGCGATCCGGCGTCGGCGGCGCTGGTGGCGCGCACGGGGATCGACAGCGAGGCGATCGCACAGGTGCCGATGCAGTGGGTCGGGGCGGCACGCTTGGCCGCGGGCGGCTTCGGCATGCCGGGCGGCGGCGCGGAGGAGGGCGCGGAAGGTGACGCCGTCGAAACGGGCGGCCGCTCGGTGCGCGCGCCGGGCGAGCCACTGCCGCTCGTCGTGTTCGACCGGCCGTGCCGGTTCTTCGGCGCGGCGACCGGCGCGCTCGACCGCGCGGGCGTGCCGTGGCGGGTCGCGTTCACGACGCCGAGTCTCGCCGGGCTATGGGCCGCGGCGGCGGCCGGCCTCGGGCTGACGGTGCGCTCGCATTACGGGCTGCCCGCGTCGGTGCGCGTGCTCGATGCGGCGTCGTGCGGGCTGCCGGCACTGCCGAGCCTGCCGTTGATCCTGCTGCGGCGCACGTCGTCGGCGACGCCGACCGTCGATCGGCTCGCGCGGATCGTGAAGCAGGCGGTGGGGGAGGCGACGGAGGGGGTGGCGCTGGCGGCGTGACGAAACGCTCGATTGCCGTCGCAGGGCGCGGTTCGGTAATCCCTCTGCCGATCGGTCGAATGGATCGATCGGGGGAACCTGACTACAGTGATGATCACTTGAAACGGAGGTCATCATGCAGAACGCGAATACGCCGCGCGCCAGCGCGGTCGATCCGGCCCAAAGGGCCGATGCCACGATCCCCGGTGACGGGACGTCAGCCGATCGACTGGTGCCTGCCGGTCCGCCCGTTCGGTTTGGTGTCCTGCAAGGGCAGGCGTGGATCGCGGACGACTTCGATGCTCCATTGCCCGATTACCTGCTGGACGCTTTCGAAGGGCGCTGATGCGGCTGTTGCTCGATACGCACATCTTTTTGTGGATCGTTACCAATGACCCCAAGCTCAACACACGGGCGCGCAGGCTGATCTCGGCCGCAGACGAACGTTTCGTCAGCAGCGCGAGTATCTGGGAGGCCGCCATCAAGGCCGGCTTGGGGAAGCTCGATATCGACGTCGGCAAGCTGATCGACTCGATCGGCTCAAGCGGGATTCGCGAGCTACCGGTGCTGGCCGTGCATGGGGCCGCGGTCCGCGATTTGCCGCATCACCATCGTGATCCATTCGATCGCTTGCTGGTCGCGCAGGCCCGTCACGAGCCGCTTCAGCTCGTGACGGCCGATACCCATCTTGCACAGTACGACCTGTCTCTCGTTCTGACAGTTTGAAGCAATCTGTCGGGGCGAAATCCATCGGTGGCCTGCGCGCCATGTGGCGTCGCGGTTCATGCCGCCGCGACGTCCGGCTCGATTTCGTCCAGCTCCGCACAAATGGCTGCCAGCCGCACCTTCAACCCTTCACTCGCCGGCACGAACGGCAACCGCAACCCGTCCTCGCACCACCCTTGCGCGGCCAGCACGGCCTTCACCGGCGCCGGGTTCGGCTCCGCGAACAGCGCCGCGACGAGCGGCTGCAGCGCGACCGACAGGCGCCGCGCATCGGCGAGCCGCCCGTCGCGCAGCAGCGCGTGGATGCGCACATGCCATTCGGGCAGCACGTGTGCGCTGCTCGCGATCGCGCCGTGCGCACCGGCGCACATCGCCGCGAAGTTCTGGTTGTCGTCGCCGGACAGGATCGCGAGCGGCGTGTCGTGCACGAGCCGGCTCATCCGGTCGAGCGTGCCGCCGCATTCCTTGATGCCCGCGACGCGCGGGTCGCGCGCAAGCGCCTGCAGCGTCTCCAGTTCGACGTTCACGCCGGTGCGGTACGGGATGTTGTAGACGAGCACCGGCAAGTCGGCCGCGTCGACGATCGCCTCGACGTGGCGGCGTATACCGTCCTGCGTCGGCCGCACGTAGACGGGCGGCGTGACGAGCAGCCCGTCGGGCCGCAGTGCCGCGAGTTCGCGTGCGCGGGCGGCCGCGAAATGCGTCGCGCTCGCAGTCAGCCCGACGACGATCGGTAGCCCGGGCGCCGCGTCGCGCAGCGTCGCGAACACCGCGTCCTGTTCGCGCGCGTCGAGCAGCACGCCTTCACCGGTCGTCGCGCCCGCGACGAAGCCCGCGATGCCTGAGCCCGCATAGTGGCGCGCGAGCCGCGCGAGCGCTGCGTGGTCGACTTCGCCGTGGTGGAACGGCGTAATGATCGGCAGCCAGATACCTTCGAAACGTGTGTTCATGCAAAGCCTCTTGGTGGAAACGGAGTGGGAAGGAACCGTTCCGCCGGCGGAGGGCCGGAGCGAGGCGTGCGAGCAAGGAGAAAGAAACGACCTGCGGGCATCCCGTCCGGCATTCGCCTGACGGGACGCGACGTCCCCGTCAGTCGAGGAGTCGTTTTTTCAGTTTCAGCCCGGCCGCGCGCGCACCTGCCGCGACGGCGGCGAGGATCGGAAGCGAGCGCAGGGCAGCGGACATGGAGGAACCGTGGAATGGGCTGAGCGGCGATCTTAACACCGGATCCGATCCGCGCGCGAGCGCCCGCCGCCGTTTAGCAGGATTCGAGATTTGCTTTCCACGACTGATTGGAAAGCGCGCCGCGCCCGGCCGCTAGAATGCCCGCTTACGTTTCGATGACAGCGCGTACGCGTGCCGTCACGCACATTCACCACCACTGGAAACGGGGCATATCACGATGGCAAGCATGAAGGGGATCGGTCGCTGGCTGCACACGGGCGCGGCGGCGGCGCTGGTCGTGGCGGCGACGGCCGCGCACGCGGACACGTCGATCCTGAACGTGTCGTACGACGTGACGCGCGAGCTGTACAAGGACATCAACACGAGCTTTGCCGCCGCCTACAAGCAGAAGACCGGCGAGACGGTCGCGATCAAGCAGTCGCACGGCGCGTCGAGCGCGCAGGCGCTGTCGGTGCTGCAGGGGCTGCAGGCCGACGTCGTGACGATGAACCAGCCGAACGACATCGACCTGCTCGCCGAGCGCGGCCAGTTGCTGCCGAAGGACTGGCGCGCGCGTTTCCCGGACAACAGCTCGCCGTACTCGACCACGATGGTGTTCCTGGTGCGCAAGGGCAACCCGAAGGCGATCAAGGACTGGAGCGATCTCGCGAAGCCGGGTGTCCAGGTGATCATCGCGAACCCGAAGACGTCGGGCAACGGCCGCTACGCGTATCTCGCCGCGTGGGGCTTCCAGAAGCAGAAGGGCGCGACCGACCAGCAGGCGCTCGACTTCGAGAAGGCGATTTTCCGCAACGTGCCGGTGCTCGACTCGGGCGGCCGCGGCGCGACGACCACGTTCACGCAGCGCGGCATCGGCGACGTGCTCGTGACGTTCGAGAACGAAGTCGCGCTGATGGACACGGGCGCATCGGGCGCGCAGTTCGACGCCGTGTATCCGTCGGCGAGCATCCTCGCGGAGCCGCCGGTCGCCGTCGTCGACAAGGTCGTCGACAAGAAAGGCACGCGCAAGGTCGCGCAGGCGTATCTCGACTACCTGTACACGCCGGAAGCGCAGGAGATCATCGCGCAGCATCATCTGCGCCCGCGCGACGCGAACGTGCTGAAGAAGCATGCGGCCGAGTTCAAGCCGTTGAAGACGTTCAGCGTCGAGCAGGTCTTCGGCAGCTGGGCGAACGCGCAGAAGACGCACTTCGCCGACGGCGGCACGTTCGATCGCGTGATCGTCGACCGCAAGTGACGGGGCGGCGCGCACGGTGCGCGCCGCGGCAGGATCGACGGGAAGCCGGCCGCTGATGCGGCCGGCTTTTTTCATGGCGGTGCGCGGCGCATGTTCGCGTATCGCCGGCGGGCCGTGTGTTGCGCAGCGGCCCGCATTCCCGGCCGCCGTCGCGCGTGCTACGCTCATCGCCTTCCTGCTTTCGGCACCGCGCGATGAACGTCGATTCGTCCTCCTCAGCCTCCCGCGGCCGTGGCCGCAAGATCTGGTCGGGCACGCGCCTGGTGGTCGCCTACGGGATGCCGCCGCTCGGCTGGCGCGACCTCTATCACCGCGCGCTGACGGTGAGCTGGCCCGTTTTCTTCCTGTCGCTCGCGATGCTGTTCCTGTTGCTCAACGGCGGCTTCGCGACGCTCTACCTGCTCGGCCACGCGCCGATCGCGAACCAGTCGCCGGCCGGGTTCGGCGGCGCCTTCTTCTTCAGCGTCGAGACGCTCGCGACCGTCGGCTATGGCGACATGCATCCGCAGACCGTCTATGCGCACCTGGTCGCCACGTTCGAGATTTTCATCGGGATGTCGGGCATCGCGTTGGCCACCGGGCTCGTGTTTGCGCGGTTCTCCCGTCCGCAGGCGAAGATCCTGTTCGCGCGCTATGCGATCGTGCGGCCGCTGAACGGCCGGATGACGCTGATGGTGCGTGCGGCAAACGCACGCCAGAACGTGATCGCGGAGGCGCAGGCGAAGCTGCGGCTGATGCGCGTCGAAGGTACGCACGAGGGCTACACGCTGCGCAAGATCCACGACCTGCCGCTGGTGCGCAGTGAGCATCCGATCTTCCTGCTCGGCTGGAACCTGATGCACGTGATCGACGAATCGAGCCCGCTGTTCGGCGAAACGCCGGAGTCGCTCGCGGCGCGCGATGCGTCGCTGCTGATCACGATCGAGGGCTCGGACGAGACGACCGCGCAGGTGATGCAGGCACGCCATTCGTGGGAGCACGCGGAGATCCGGTGGCGGCATCGCTATGTCGATCTGATGCACGAAGAGGACGGCATCACGCATATCGACTACACGCATTTTCACGAGGTGGTGCCGGTCGACGTCGAGACCGACGAGCGCGGCTCGCCGGGCGCGGTGGTCAATGCTGGCGCAGCGGCGTCGGGCCCGGCTGCGTAGGCAAGCTCGCGGGCGGCCGGTCGTGCCGCCCATGCGCTACACACCTGCACGCCTACACGTCACGCATGCAGCAGGCGCGCCGCTTCGCGTTGTTCGATCGCCGCCGCGCGGCGGAACCCGTCGCGATCCTCGGCACGCGCGACGTAATCGCCGAGCACGCCTTCATGTGGCAGCAGATGCGCGTCGAACGCGATCTTCAGCGTGCTGGCGAGCAGCAGGTCGGCCGCGGTGAAGCGCTCGCCGACGAGCCACGGGCTATGGGCGAGCGCCTGCGCAAGCGCGCGCTGCACGCGCGTGATGTTGCCCCAGCCGAACGCGACCGGATTGCCCGACGCGCCCGTGAATTTCTCGGCCATCGCCGGTTCAAGGCAGGTCGGCGTGAAGAACATCCACTGCAGGAAGCGGCCGCGCAGCGGATCGTCGGGCGCGATGCCGAGCCCGGCGCCCGGGCAGCAGTCGGCGAGATAGAGCAGTACGGCACCCGATTCGGCGAACGGCGCGTTGCCGTCGTCGAGCGCGGGCAGCTTGGCCATCGGATTGACCTGGATGAACGCGTCGCTACCCTGTTCGTGCGAGCGCAGGTCGATCGGCACGAGCTCGTAGACGACACCGATTTCCTCGAGCATCCACAACGCCCGGAACGCCCGGGTCTTCGGCCAGTAGTAGAGCTTCATTGCGCCTCCGCGTAGGGGGTAGGTGCCGTGTCGATGGAGGTTCAAGCGTACCCGAGCGGGAACGGTTCGGACAGGGGCGACCAGTGGTGGCTTTTTATAACTAGTCATATAAAAACTAGTTATAAATTCTGTGGCGTGAGGTTGATGCGGCGGATGCCCGTCAATGACATGCCGGGCGGGCGATACACCACGCCGGCCGGTATCCCGGCGCGAGCGCACGTGCTTCGCCATGTCGATCTGCCGGGCGGAATTTCCCGCGTGTGCCGGACGTCGAGAAGGCGGCCGGTTGTGGAAAACCGTCGCGCAAAGCAACCCGAAATGCTGTGGATTGGAACGGTGAGGACAGGGCGAGCGGTTCGGAAGCGCGGGCGAGCGCGGCTGGGCGAACGCTTGCGTACCGATCCCGATTGCCGCGAGAATTCGATGCCTCGCAAACCGAACGCCGGACATGGGCGCATGCGCAGGATGACGCAGCGGCAGATGCGCTGCGTTGGCGCGGCCGCCGCCGAGCGATGTCAGGCGCTCGCCGTCCGAAAGGAAGTCGGTGAGCCGCTGAATGATCCCGGGATGATCGGAGTTCCAACGTCATGTCGAAGCGCACGCTTCTTGCCCGCTGCCTGTCGGTAGCGACTGCCATCGCGATGGCGGGCTGTGCGGCCGTCGCCGCGAACGAGCCCATCGCTCGCGACGCGAATGCCTCGCAGCCGAAAACGCCTGTCGTCGTATTCCCGCGTGGCAACGGCTTCACCGCCTTCAACGGAAACCGGTACGCGAACGCCGCCTATCTCGACGGGATGGGGCTGGTGCCCTTCACGTTGATCTATGACGTCTGGGGGCTGTCGTGCGATGCAACCCGCTGCTATCACGTACCGACCGAGAGCCAGTTCAGGAAGGTGCTGGCCGGCTATGTGTCGCAATTCAGATCGAACGAATTCATCGCGTTCGATTTCGAGAAGATCGTGATCGATGCGGCGCGATCGGAAGCGCAGGCCGAGAACGAAGTGGCACTGTTCGAGAAGTTCATCGCCTGGACGCGGGCGGCTTATCCGAATGCCCGGCTCGGCATGTACGACTACGATTTCAATCCGAAATTTCGCAGTATCCGCGCGCAGCTTTATCAGGACGGCGGATTCGATTTCTTTGCACCGACGATGTATCAGCGCTGGCCGAACCATGCGCTGTGGCGAACGAATCTGCGGGCGGTCGTCGAAAACGACCGTGCCATCAACCGATCGCTGCCGATTTATGCGTATGTGTCGCCTTACAAGGCAGGGCAGACGGCGAACGGATTTCTGGGCGATGCGGAATGGCTCGGCGAACTGTCCGAGGCAGGGCGAGCCATCAACGGCGTGATCGTATGGACGGAAAGCGCGCCCGGCGACCAGCTGGATACGAGTCAAAGCTGGCTGGCGGACTTGCGACGGATGACTGGCGCCGGACATTGAGCGGCGCCGGCGCAACGGGGTGCGGCGCGCGGTCGGCTGCGAGGTTTCGCGCGCGTGCAGCGTACCTGTCGTGCCCGAACGACGCGAAACCCTGTGTATTGCATCGGTGAGGATCGTCGAAAGCGGTCGGATGCGCCGCCTTTGTTGCGGGCATCCGACGCCCGGCAAGACACGAAAAACCGTGCTGCTCAAAGGTGATTGTCGAGCATCGATGTGAATGAGGAGCCCGTTTCGATGTAGTATCCGGTCCCCGCACGCGACTCGGCGGGCTGTGGATGGCGATGATCGGTACGCGCGCCGAATTGAACGAGGCGTTCGCCGGGGTGTGGATATCCTGCCCCCGAATGGACTCGAAGCGCTGTGTATTTCGAGGGTGAGTGTGATCGACGAGGCGGCCGAGGCGCTCGCAGCGGTGTGGATATTCTGCGTTTGAACAGGCGCGAAGCGTCGTGTATTTCGAGGTGCGTGCGATCGCGGAAGCGGCTGGGGGACTCGCCGAGGTGTGAATATCCTGCCTTGGTCGGGGCCGGAGGTGCTGCGTGTTTCGAAAGCGCGTGCGATCGCGGGATCGAACGAGGCGTTCGCCAGGATGTGGATATCCTGCCCTGGAAGGGACTCGAAGCGCTGTGCGTTTCGAAGGTGAGTATCATCGCGGGATTGTCCGAAGGGCTCGCCGAGGTGTGGATATCTCACCCGGAAAAGACTCGAAGCACTGTGTATTTCCAAGGTGAGGGTGAATGCCCGATCGAACGAGGCGTTCGCCAGGGTGTGGATATCCCGCCCTGGAAAGGACTCGAACCGCTGTGCATTTCAACGGTGAGCGTGGGTGCCCGTCCGGGCCGGCGGCCTTGCGCGGCCTTGTCCGGCCGCTGGCGGTGCGGATACCCGGAGCGACAACGCTCGGCGACTACGAACATCTTTTCCTCGGGAGCGCCGGACTTGATCACGTCGCCGAACCTCGCGATCCGAGACGCGCAGCCGTCTGATCACGCAGCCATTGCCGCACTGTTGAGCCAGCTCGGCTACGACACGACGCCGTCGCTGATCCTCGAAAAGATCGAAGCGTTGCTTCCGAGTCCGACGGACAAGATCGTCGTGGCTGTCGTGCAATGCGAGGTCGTCGGCAGCATCAGTCTCCACGCGTTGCCGCTCTTTCACGCGGCAGGCTACCTCGGACGCATCACCAGCCTGGTCGTCGATGAGCGCCATCGCGGATACGGCGTCGGCAGTGCGCTGATGGCCGCCGCAGAGCGCTGGTTCGACGCGGCCGGATGCGTGAAGCTGGAAGTGACGAGTGGCGACCACCGGCCGGATGCCCACCGCTTTTACGCGCGGCACGGCTTTTTTCGCGACGGACAGCGACTCGCCAGAAAGCTATCCCCATCACGCGGCTTCAAGCCCTGATCGCATGTGACTCGAAACGCCGCCCATCAACGGTGAGCGCAAGCGCCTTGGTGAGCGGGCAACGGGAGCAGGGGGTGTGGACATCTCACCTCCGAAGAGACTTGAAACGCTGTGAATTTCGACGGTGAGGGCGAACGCAGGATCGAATACGGCACGCGTTTCCGTGTGGATATCCCGCTCCCGAAACGACTCGAAGTCCTGTGCATTTCGAAGGTGAGTGCCGGCGGTCGATCGGCCGAAGCGCGTATACCCGCGTGAATATCAGGGTGCCGGTTCAACCTCCAAAACCATTCGAAGCCGGTGAATGGCGAGGAGGAGCGCGAGTCCGTACGCCGGAAACCGCGCCGGTCATGTTGTGAATATCCGGCCTCGGCGACCACTCGAGCGCCCGTGTATTGCAACCGTGATGGTCGGCTCGGAGTCGAAACGCGTGCCGGTTGCAATGTGGATATCCGGGCCTCGCAACCACTCGCGCGCCCGTGTATTTCAACGGTGAGTGTCAGCCCGAAATCGAAACGCGTGCCGGTTTCGATGTGGATATCCCACCCCCTCGACCACTCGGTCCCCTGTGCATCCCGGAGACGGGTACAAGCACGGGCTGAAGCAGAATCCACTCGAAAGTCGGCAAGAAGCCCTGCGCATCCGAACGGGGAGCCGGACGTTCCGACCCGCGACGTGCCAGCCCGATCCCGTTGTGGACATCCGCCCCCCACGCCACTCGAAACGCTGTGCAATCGAACGGTGAGGATACCGCCTCGATCCGCTCAAACCCACGCCAGCAGCGGCTCGGGCGCCCATCGCCACCCCGCGGGCGACGCCCCGGCGTCCCGCCACACCCGCCACCAACGCGTTGCTTCCCCCACACGGCCACGCAACCTCCCCCCAGCCCCACCCATTCCTCGCCGCGCGAGAACTCTCTCAAAACCACCCCAAAACCTGCGTAGTTTTTCTCGCCCCGGCCCCGCCCGAGCAAGATGAGAAAAAACATTCTCGGCGCCGCGCGAAAAAATAGAGCCATTCGCTGCCGGCCCCCACGCGTCGCCTGACGCCCTGCCGAGCAGCCCAGAACAGCACAATCCGGAGACATCCCCCATGACTGCCCGCTTGCCCGACGGCACGCCTGCCCTGTCCGACTACCGCCTGACCGACAACCTGACCGCGACACGCGGCCGGATCTTCCTGACCGGCACGCAGGCGCTGGTTCGCCTGCTGCTGATGCAGCGCACGGTCGACACCGAACAGGGGCTCAACACGGCCGGCTTCGTCAGCGGCTATCGCGGTTCGCCGCTCGGCATGGTCGACCAGCAGCTGTGGAAGGCGAAGAAACTGCTCGACGCCGGCGGCGTGCGCTTCCTGCCGGCGATCAACGAGGAACTCGGCGGCACGGCGGTGCTCGGCACGCAGCGCGTCGAGGCCGATCCCGAGCGCACGGTCGAGGGCGTGTATGCGATGTGGTACGGCAAGGGCCCGGGCGTCGATCGCGCGGGCGACGCGCTGAAGCACGGCAACGCGTACGGTTCGTCGCCGCATGGCGGCGTGCTCGTCGTCGCGGGCGACGACCATGGCTGCGTGTCGTCGTCGATGCCGCACCAGAGCGACTTCGCGATGATCGCGTGGCACATGCCGGTCGTGAACCCGGCGAACATCGCCGACATGCTCGAATTCGGGCTGTACGGCTGGGCGCTGTCGCGCTACTCGGGCGCGTGGGTCGGCTTCAAGGCGATCTCGGAGACGGTCGAGTCGGGTTCGACCGTCGACCTCGACGCGCTGCAGACGCAGTGGCCGGCGCCGGAAGGCTTCACGCCGCCGGCGGGCGGCCTGCACAACCGCTGGCCCGACCTGCCGAGCCTCACGATCGAGGCGCGCCTCGCCGCGAAGCTCGACGCGGTGCGCCATTTCGCGCGCACCAACAGCATCGACAAGTGGATCGCGCCGAGCGCGCAGGCGAACGTCGGCATCGTGACCTGCGGCAAGGCGCACCTCGACCTGATGGAAGCGCTGCGCCGCCTCGACCTGACGGTGGCCGACCTCGACGCGGCCGGCGTGCGGATCTACAAGGTCGGCCTGTCGTATCCGCTCGAAATGACGCGGCTCGAAACCTTCGTCGACGGGCTCGCCGAAGTGCTCGTGATCGAGGAGAAGGGGCCCGTCATCGAGCAGCAGATCAAGGACTACCTGTACAACCGCGCGGACGGCGCGCGCCCGCGGGTGCTCGGCAAGCACGACGCCGCCGGCGCCTGCCTGCTGTCCGAGCTCGGCGAGCTGCGCCCGTCGCGCATCCTGCCCGTGTTCGCCGCATGGCTCGCGCGCCACAAGCCGGCGCTCGACCGCCGCGAACGCGTGGTCGATCTCGTCGCGCCGCAGATCCTGTCGAACGAGGCGGACGCGGTGAAGCGCACGCCGTACTTCTGCTCGGGCTGCCCGCACAACACATCGACGAAGGTGCCGGAAGGCTCGATCGCGCAGGCCGGCATCGGCTGCCACTTCATGGCGTCGTGGATGGAGCGCGACACGACCGGGCTGATCCAGATGGGCGGCGAGGGCGTCGACTGGGCCGCGCATGCGATGTTCACCAACACGAAGCACGTGTTCCAGAACCTCGGCGACGGCACCTACTTCCACTCGGGCATCCTCGCGATCCGCCAGGCGGTCGCCGCGAAAGCGAACATCACGTACAAGATCCTCTATAACGACGCGGTCGCGATGACGGGCGGCCAGCCGGTCGACGGCAGCATCTCGGTGCCGCAGATCGCGCGGCAGGTCGAGGCGGAAGGCGTGTCGCGCTTCGTCGTCGTGTCCGACGAACCGGAGAAGTACGACGGCCATCACGGCCAGTTCCCGCCGGGTACGACGTTCCATCACCGCAGCGAACTCGACACCGTGCAGCGCGAGCTGCGCGAGACGCCGGGCGTCACCGTGCTGATCTACGACCAGACCTGCGCGGCCGAAAAGCGCCGCCGCCGCAAGAAAGGCGAATTCCCCGACCCGGACAAGCGCCTGTTCATCAACGACGCGGTGTGCGAAGGCTGCGGCGATTGCGGCGTGCAGTCGAACTGCCTGTCGGTCGAGCCGCTCGAGACGCCGCTCGGCCGCAAGCGCCGCATCGATCAGTCGTCGTGCAACAAGGACTATTCGTGCGTGAACGGTTTCTGCCCGAGCTTCGTGACGGTCGAAGGCGCGGCGCTGAAGAAGGCCGCTGGTGCCGCATTCGACGAAGCGGCGCTCGCCGTGCGCGTCGATGCGCTGCCGGTGCCGGCGACGCATCTCGACGCGGCGCCGTTCGACATGCTCGTGACGGGCGTCGGCGGCACGGGCGTCGTGACGGTCGGCGCGCTGATCAGCATGGCCGCGCACCTCGAAGGCAAGAGCGCGTCGGTGCTCGACTTCATGGGCTTCGCGCAGAAGGGCGGCTCGGTGCTGTCGTTTGTGCGGATCGCGTCGAGCGACCGGTGGCTGAACCAGGTGCGCATCGACACGCAGCAGGCCGACGTGCTGCTCGCGTGCGACATGGTCGTCGGCGCGAGCGCCGAGGCGCTGCAGACGGTGCGTCACGAACGTTCGCGGATCGTCGTCAACACGCACCGGATCCCGAACGCGTCGTTCGTGCAGAACCCCGACGCGAACCTGCACGCGGACGCGCTGCTCGAAAAGATGCACCACGCGGCCGGCGACGGCTACCTGTCGAGCTGCGACGCGCAGGCGCTCGCCGCGAAGTTCCTCGGCGATTCGATCGGCGCGAACATCCTGATGCTCGGTTACGCGTGGCAGCTCGGCCTCGTGCCGGTGTCGCTCGCCGCGATGATGCGCGCGATCGAGCTGAACAACGTCGCGGTGCCGATGAACAAGCTCGCGTTCTCGATCGGCCGGATGGCGGCCGGCGATGCGGCGGGCCTCGACGCGTTGTGGAACGCGCGCCACACGGTGGCCACGCATGCCGCGCCGGAGACGCTCGCCGAGCTGATCGCCGATCGCGAAGCGCGTCTCGATGCGTACGGCGGCGCACGCTATGTCGAGCGCTACCGTGCGCTCGTGAGCGCGGCGCGTGCGAAGGGCGACGACGCGCTGACGCGCGCGGTCGCGACGACGTTCTACCGGCTGCTCGCGGTGAAGGACGAATACGAGGTCGCGCGGCTGTACACGGACGACGCTTTCCGCACGGCGCTCGAAGCGCAGTTCGAAGGCGTGCCGGGGCAGGCATATCGCGTGAAGTTCAACCTGGCGCCGCCGACGGTCGCGAAGGCCGGCAGCGACGGCAGCGCGCCGAAGAAGCGCGTGTTCGGCCAGTGGATGTGGCCGGTGTTCGGGGTGCTGGCGCGCGTGCGCAGCCTGCGCGGCACGTGGCTCGATCCTTTCGGCCGCACCGTCGAGCGCAAGATGGAGCGTGCGCTCGCCGACGATTACGAGACGACGCTTGCGCGTGCGCTCGCCGCGACGACGGCCGGCAATGCGGCGCAGGTCGCGCAACTGGCCGACCTGCACGCGCGCGTGCGCGGCTTCGGTCACGTGAAGGTGCGCAATCTTGCCGGTGTGAAGCGCACGGAGCGCGAGCTTGCACTGCAGCTCGGCATCGAAGCGGCGACGAGCGCGGCCGTGCAGCACGCGCTCGACGAGATGAAGGGCGCGGGGATGCTGAAGGGGATTCCGGTCGTCGTCGCGAAGTAACGCGAACGCGGGCGGATGTGAAAACGGCGACGCTTCCGGCGTCGCCGTTTTTCATGGGGTGGGCATGTCGACGCCGATACGCCCACGCCCGTCGCTTATGCGACGCGATTGCCAGCGATGCAGCGCGAGTAATACGCGAGGCTGCGCTTCGGCAGGCGCGCCTGCGTCGCCGGGTCGACGTGGATCAACCCGAATTTCTTTGCAAAGCCGCTGCTCCACTCCCAACTGTCCAGCCCGGCCCAGCAGAACAGCCCGCCGAGACGCACGCCCTGCCGATAGGCATCGTGTGCGGCATTCAGGTAGCTGGCGAGATAGTCGATGCGCGGGCCGTCGTCGACGATGCCGTTGCTCGGCGCCGGCTCGGCGATCGCGAAGCCCGTCTCGGTGACGACGATGCGCGGCGCGCCGTAGTCGCGATGAACGCGCAGCAGCATCTCGCTCATCCCGTACGGTTCGACCGGATACCCCATCGTCTGGATTTCGTCCGGCGGACTGTCGGCCAGCGCGAAGCCCGCGCTGCTCGCGTCGGCCTTCACGTAGAAGCAGTTGTAGTACTGCACGCCGAGAAAATCCGGGTTTGCGGCGATCGTCGCCAAGTCACCCGGCTGCACGAGCGTCGCCAGCGCCGCCTGCAGCTCGGCCGGATAACCCTTGCCGTACAGCGGATCGAGAAACGCGCGATGCCAGATCGCGTCGAACCGGGCGGCGGCGGCCTGGTCGGCGGCCGTATTCGTCGCCGCATGCACGGGCCGGCCGCTGATCGTGGTACCGGTCTGCGCCGCGCCAGGCACGTTCGCGCGCACGGCCTGGAACATCAGCCCCTGTGCGAGGTTCTGATGGTGGATCGCGGCGAACATGTCTGCCATCGAGTGCGCGCGCGGCGGCGATGCGCCGAAGCCGTAGCCGGCGAGCGCGACGCCGTTGGGCTCGTTCAGCATCATCCAGTGCTTGACGCGGTCGCCGAGCCGGCGCGACACGATGTCCGCGTAGTCGGCCAGCCGGTACGCGATGTCGCGGTCGCGGAAATCGCCGGCCCAGACCGGGATGTCCCAGTGAAAGAGCGTCAGGTACGGCGTGAGCCGATTCTCGAGCATCGCGTCGACCATGCGATCGTAGGTGGCGAGGCCCGCGTCGCTCGTTGCGCCGGCACCGTCCGGCTGCACCCGCGGCCACGCGGTCGAGAAGCGGAACGCCTGGACCCCCGCGCCGGCGAGCAGCGCGAGATCGCCCGGGTAGCGCTGCTCGAATTCGATGCAGCGCGCGTTCGTGGAGCCGTCGGCGATCGTGCCGGGCTGGTCGGCGAACACATCCCAGTTGCTTCGTCCTCGGCCGCCGCGGCTTTCGACTTGCGGCGCAGCGGTGGCGACGCCCCACACGAAGCCGTCGGCGAAGTGTTCGGACGAATCGACAGAATCGCCGCCGCAGGCGCCGAGCATGCCGCTGCCGAGCACGGCGGCGCCTTGCGCGAGGAAGCGGCGGCGACCTGGAAACGGGAGGGGTGTCAGCGGGTCGGGATGGTTGGGCATGAGGAGATGGGGCCGGCTCGCCGGCGGGCACCTTGTGGTGCCTGTCGTTAGGATGACGATGCAAAATGAGCCGGAAACCGGCGTGGCCATGCATCATGGGCGACGGCGCGCGTGGTGCTTCCCGGGCCGCGCGAGACGAGCGGCGGCGCGCATCAGTCGGAAAGCGACGATCTTAACCGGGCGGTGTGTAAGTTTTTTTAAATGAACAGACAAATCCGGCGGCCGTGGGCCGGCTGCCGGTTGTCGCTAGCGGGAAAGGGTGGGGGCGCCGCGTGCGCGGCGCGCCGCAAGCTGTCGCCGGGCGAAGGCCGCGCGCGGAACCGCTGCGCGCCGCCGGCCCGGGCGTCGGGTCAGAGAATGCCTTTCTTGCGCGTCGACAGCGCGGTTTCCGACAGATCGATCTCGCGGAGCAGCTTCGTCAGCGTCTCGTCGGAAATCTTGCTCTCGCTGCGCAGCCGATAAAGCGCGGAACGTTCCGCGCGCACGGCCGCGATCCGCATCTGCAGCTCCATCGTTTCGGCCTGCTTCGCTTCGGCGCGCGGCGTGGGGCCGTCCTCGGCGAGCGTCGCGAGGCGGCGGCGGTACTGGTCCATCACGCGTGCGGAGATGTCCGCGCAGCGTGCGGCACCCGATTCGTCGAGATCGACCGAGATCGCGTCGTGCGACGAGTCGATCGCGCGGATCGCGGCCTGCGCGGCGGCCGCGCGCGCGGTGCGCTCCTCGTCGCCGAGCGGGCTGCGTGCCGAGCGCACGCCGCGCAGCAGCAGCGGCAGGCCGATCACCGCGACGACGAGCGAGCCGAGGATCACGGCCGATGCAACGAAGATCGCCGTGTCGCGGCCCGGCAGCGGCACGCCGTCGGACAGCGCGACCGGAATCGACAGCACGCCGGCGAGCGTGACCGCGCCGCGCACGCCGCCGACCGTCATCACCGCGATCGTGCGCACGCCGGCCATCGTGCCCGCGAGGCCCTGGCGCGCGGCGCGGCGGCTCGCGAACCAGCGCAGCAGCCAGACCCACAGGAAGCGGATCGCATACAGCGCGAGCATCATCGCGCAGACGTTGAAGATCATCCGGCCGACGAGCGCGTCGCTCGTGTGGTGCGCGTCGACGAGCGTGCGGCCGATGATGTGCGGCAGCTGCAGCCCGAGCATGATGAACACCATGCCGTTGAACACGAACTCGATCATCGCCCACGTGCTTTCGGCGCGCACGCGCGACGCGACGGTGCTTTTCCGCGAGAAGCTCGTGTAGTTCATCATCATCCCGGCCGACACGGCCGCCAGCACGCCCGACAGGTCGAGGTGCTCGGCGAACAGGTAGGCCGCGAACGGCACGAGCAGCGTCATCACGATACCGGGGGCCGGATCGCCTTCCTGCTCGGCGTTCAGGAAACGCGTCGACAGCGCGCTGAACGCCCACGACACGATCGCGCCCGTCGCGAGCCCGCCCGCGGCGACGATCACGAACGTGATCGACGCGTCGCGCAGCGAGAACATGCCGGTCAGCGCGGCCGCGATCGCGAATTTCAGCGCGACGAGGCCCGACGCGTCGTTCATCAGCGCCTCGCCTTCGAGGATGTGCATCAGCTGCGGCGGGATCCGGCCACGGCCGGCGATGCCGGACAGCGCGACCGCGTCGGTCGGCGACAGCACGGCCGCGAGCGCGAACGCGATCGGCAGCGGCAACTCGGGTATCAGCCAGTGCGCGAAGTAGCCCACTGCGAGTACCGTCATGAACACGAGCCCGAAGGCGAGCATCAGGATCGCGCGGCGCTGCAGGTACAGCTCGCGCTTCGGAATCCGCCAGCCATCCGCGAACAGCAGCGGCGGAATGAACAGCAGCATGAAGATTTCGGGATCGAACGTGACGTGCAGGTTCAGCTTCGGCCACGCGAGCATCGCGCCGAACGCGATCTGCATCAGCGGCAACGGCAGTTGGAACGGCAGGATGCGCGTGATGGCGCCGGACAGCGCGACGGTCAGCAGCAGGATCAGGACGGTGAAGACGATTTCCATCGATACGGCGAATACGGGGAATGAAACGATCGTACGGAGTGTAGCGTGATGGCGTGACGGATGCGTTCGAGCGGCCGGTGCGCGCGCACTGAAATGGTGCGCGCGACATGCGCCGCCGTGGTGCGGCAGCGCGGCGCACCACCGCGGCACACGGGTTGCCGGTGCCTTGCACGGAGCTTGCTTGATGTGGGGCAGCCGTCCGGCGCTGACCGGGCAACCGAGGGTCCAACCATGACATTGCACGCGCCGTTCGCTTCGTCGGGCGCCGCGTTCGAAGGCAATACCAGGAGGAAGGCATGACGATCGTGCAACAGGAGCGTCCGGCCGCCGCTTCGCCGTACCGGTTCGAGCGGGAGGTGAGTTCCGGTCTCGAACGTCTGGCGACGCAGCACCGCGACCTGACGCTCACGACCGTGTTCCAGCCGATTTTCAGCCTGTCGCACCAGCGGGCGGTGGGCTACGAGGCGCTGCTGCGCGCGCACGATTCGCTCGACCGCGCCGTGTCGCCGCTCGACGTGTTCGGCGAGGCCGCGCGCCAGGGCGAGCTGCTGCAGCTCGACCGGCTCGCGCAGGCGCTGCATCTCGAGAACTTCGCGCTGCTCGGCGCCGAGCGCGAGTGGCTGTTCCTCAACGTCCATCCGGGCGTGCTCACCGACCCGTTCCAGGCGGCCGCGCTGCTCGCGAACCTGAAGCGGCTCGGCATGCCGCCGCGCCGCATCGTGCTCGAAGTGCTCGAACAGCGCGCGGAAGACGTCGAGCGGCTCGCCGAGGCCGTGCGCGAATTCCGCACGCATGGCTTCCTGATCGCACTCGACGATTTCGGCGCGGGCCATTCGAACCTCGAGCGGATCTGGCAACTGAACCCGGACATCGTGAAGCTCGACCGGATCATGCTGTCGCACGCGGCGCACCGTACCGGGCTCACCGCGATCCTGCACGGGCTCGTGACGCTGCTGCACGAGGCCGGCAAGCTGGTGCTGGTCGAGGGCATCGAGACCGAGCACGAGGCGCAGATCGCGCTGTCGTGCGAGGCGGATTTCGTGCAGGGCTACTACTTCGGCCGGCCGGCGCCGGGGCTGCCCGACAGCGCGGCCGCGACGGGCTGCATCGGCGAGCTGACCGAGCGTTTTCGGCAGCAGACCGACGCGCGCGAGCGGCGCGATGCGCAGCGGCTCGCGCCGTACCTGCGCGCGTTCGAGCGCGCGGCCGAGCGTCTGGCGGCCGGCGAGCCGCTCGACGAGGTGTGCTGGAACTTCCTCGCGCTGGATGCCGCCGCGCGCTGCTTCCTGCTCGACGCGCACGGCCGCCAGTCGGGCCGCAACGTCGTGCTGCGCGCCGACCGTGCACTCGCCGAGGCGCGCTTCTCGCCGCTGGCGGACGCGCAGGGCGCGAACTGGCTGCGCCGGCCGTATTTCCGCTCGGCGATCGCCGAGCCGGGGCGCGTGCAGGTCACGCGGCCGTACCTGTCGATCAACGAGGCGCAGCCGTGCGTGACGCTGTCGGTGGCCGTGCGCGTCGGCGATACGCAACGCGTGCTGTGCGGCGATATCGACTGGGGCGACGACGCAGCGGACGCCGGCTAGCGCCGCGCGCGGCGCAGGCGGTGCGCGGGGCGAGCGGCGCGGGCCGGCCGTTGCGTTCGCCACGCGCTTCCCCGACAATGGCCCGACCGCGGCCATCGTGACCGCGAGCGCGCCGTCCCGGGGGCCACCATGGCGGCGAATAACAAGGAAAACACAATGAAAAGACCGATTTCGCTGACCATTCTCGCGTGGATCATCATCGTGACCAACGCGATCACGTGCATCTATACGCCTTTCACGATCGGCATGCCGACCACCCAGGCGCTGCTGTCACACTACCTGCTACCCGTCTGGGCGACGCTCGGCATCAGCGTGATCCTCGAAGTCGTGAACGTCGTGGTCGGCATCGCGATCCTCAAGGGCCGCGAATGGTCGCGCAAGACCTACATCGCGATATCCGTGTTCAGCTTCGCGTTCTCGTTCATCAACATGCCGGCGTCGATGTACGCGGTGCTGATTCCTGGCGTCCTGCTGTTCGCGCTGTTCGTCTACCTGATGTTCCGGCGCCCCGCGACCGCGTATTTCCAGGCGAACGCATGAGCGTCGTGCGCAACGCGCTGGCGATCGTGCTGTTTACGATCGCGGGCATGTGCGTGATCACCGCGCAGACGATGGCGTTCCTGAAGCTCGGCCATACGGGGACGATGCTCGTGTTCGTCACCGTGCTGTGCGTGTTGTCGGCCGTGCTCCTGGCCGTGGGCGCGTTTGCCGGCGCATTCCGGCCACGCGCGCGCGGCGCGGGCATCGCGCTCCTCATCGCGACCGCAACCACCGCGTTCGGGATGATCGGCTGGGTGACGCTGCTGTTGGCGCCGGGACTCGTCGAGGTGATGCAGCAGCAGGGCGTGGACATGAACGCGCGGATGTTCCGGTTCGCGCCCGGCGCCGTGGTGACGGGCCTGTCCGCGCTCGTCGGCGTGTGGCTCGCGCGGCGCGGCTGACGGCGCGACCGACGGGGGCGGCTGAAGGCGCGGCGGCCGGCACGCTGGCGTCCGTCACGCGGCTCGGCTAGGATGCGCGAATTGTCCTGACGATTCGCGGGCCGCCCATGATCCGAAACGCCGCCTCTTCCGTCCTCCTCGAAGTGATCGCCACGACCGTCGGCGACGCGAAAGCCGCCGCCCGCGCAGGCGCAGACCGCCTCGAACTGGTGACCGCGATCACCGAAGGCGGGCTGACGCCGAGCGTCGGCCTGATCGAAGCCGTCGTGGCCGCCGTGCCGATTCCCGTCAACGTGATCGTGCGACCGCACAGCCGGTCGTTCGTGTACGACGCCGATGACTTGCGCGTGATCGAACGCGACGTGCGCGCGGCCGTCGCGGCCGGTGCGAACGGTGTCGTGTTCGGTGCGCTCGATGCACGCGGCGACGTCGATCTCGACGCACTGGCCCGCATCGCGGCCGCGGCGGACGGCCGCGCGCTAACTTTCCACCGCGCGTTCGACGTGTCGCGCGACCTCAACGCCGCATTCGACGCGCTGCTGCGCGTGCCGGCCGTCACGTCGGTGCTGACGTCGGGCGGCCATCCGTCGGTGCTCGACGCGGTCGCGACGATCACGCGGCTGGTGCGGCAGGCCGCCGGCTCGACCTGCACGGTGCTGGCGGGCTCGGGGCTCACGATCGATGCAGTCGGCGATTTCGTCCGCGCCACCGGCGTGCGTGCGGTGCATTTCGGTTCGGGCGTGCGGCCGCGCGGCGAGGTGCTGGCACCGGTCGATCAACCACTCGTCGAGCGCGTGCGCGCGGCGATCGACGGCGCGGCGGCACACGTGTGACACACACGCCGTACGGCGGCCGTACGCGTCGATACGGCACACCGGGACGCCATTCGGAACGGAGGAGCACATGACGGACGCATCACACGACACGCAGGACGGCACAGCCGACGACAGCGCGCCGGGCTGGGACGCGATCGACGGCGCGCTCGCGCGCGTCTATCCGGGGCAGGAGCCGAAGCACTACGCCACGCTGCTCAAGTGGCGGTTCGGCGGCCGCGATCCGCTCGACGGGATCAGTGTGTGGAAGCGCGCGGCACCCGTGCCGCACTGGCATTTCGTCACGTACGGGCTCTCCGAGCTGTATGCGAAGGAGTCGGACGATCCGGCCGTCAGTGGCTTCGGCTTCGAGCTGACGATGCGCGTCGCATGCGGCGCCGCCGACGAAGAGCCACCGAACTGGGTGTTCAGCTTCCTGCAGAACCTCGCGCGCTACGTGTTCCAGAGCGGCAACGCGTTCGATGACGGTCACTGGATGACGGCCAACGGCCCGATTGCGCTCGATACCGATACGAAGCTCTGCTCGATGGGTTTCGCGTTCGATCCGGAGCTGCCGGCGATCGATACGCCGCACGGCAGTCTGGCGTTCCTGCAGATCGTCGGGTTGACGATCGACGAGGAGCGCGCCGCGAAGCGCTGGCGCACGCGCGCGCTGCTCGACACGCTGCTGCCGCATATGCCGCTGTGGGTGACCGATCTCGGCCGCGCGTCGCTGCTCGAGCGCGCGGACGTGCGCGCGCAGGTCGACGAGGGCACCCGGCGCGACGGCTCGTCGAGCGGCTCGCTGTTCACCGATGTGCTCGGATGGGAAACGCGCAAGCGGCTGCTGCGCGCGCCCGTGATCGAGATCACCGTCGGCGCACGGCAGGTCGACGAACTCGTCACGCTGCTGCCGCTGCGGTTGCCGTTCGACCGGCCGTTTCGCCTGGTTGGTCACAATGGCGCGGTGCGGTTCGTGCACGGCGATGCGAATGGTGTGACCGACGAGGACGGCACGCTGACGCTGCGGCTCACCGACGCGACGGTGCAGGCGCTGGCACGCACGTTGCAGCCGCGCGCCGGCGAGTATGCGGTCGACGGGCTCGACGGTGTGCGCTGGCGGGTCGAGAAGACCGTGATTCGCGACGCGCACGGCAACGCGGTGCAGACGATCGGATGATGCGCGGCGGCGCGCGGGCGCGCCGTCACGTATTGCGGACGAACCAGGTCCGCTTGGCCGTGCCCAGCAGCGCGCGATAGACCACCCACGACACGACGAACGTCGCGGGCGCCGACAGCGACGCGGCAAACCCCGTTGCCTGGTTCAGCGCGAGTCCAACGAACGCGCCGGCGAACCACGCGGTCAGCCCGCCCGGGTTGAAGGTCGGCACATGGGCGTCGCGGCATTCGACGTCGTCGCCGACGAGCTGCCCGTACCGGTCGGACAGGATGTGCGCGAGCGCGACGCCGACCCATGCGACGACGAAGATGCCTTGGTACGCGAGTGCCTGCAGGATCCGCGAGAAGATGTCCGCCATCATCAGCGCATAGACGACCGCGCCGACCACGAGCGCCCACACGAATTTCGGCGCGCGCAGGCCGGCCAACTTCAGGAAAAACGCCTGCATGTTGACGGTAGCGAGGTAGTAGTTCGCGGTGTTGATGCGGGATTGCGTGACCCATACGAACAGCAAGCCCCACACCCCCATCAGCTTCAGCAGCGCGAGCACGACCGATACTTCCGAGAGCGTACCGAGCCCCGGAATCGTGCTGACGAGATAGATGCCGGCTGCGCCGTTGACGAGAAACGTGACGAGGTAGAACGGCATCCCGAAGTTGAAGCGGCCGTGATAACCGGCGTCTTCCTTGCGGCCGAAGCGTGCGTAGTCGAACGTGAACATCATCAGCACCCACACGCCCATGTAGTAGACGAAGCAGTGCCACCAGCCGCCGGCCGGCACGGCGCCCGTCGGGCCGAAATCGAGCCAGGCCGTGTTGTAGCCGTGTTCGGCCGTCGCGAGCCCGACCGCCGCGAGCAGCCCGAGCAGGTAGAACGGCAGCAGCACGCCGTTGAACTTGTCGAGCCAGTGCTGCACGCTGCCGAACACGAGCGGCACGCTGTAGCAGACGACGATCAGCGCGGCCCATTTGTAGTCGAGCCCGGGAAACTGGTGATGCGCGGCAACCGCGATCACCGAGCCTTCGAACACCGCGTAGTAGATCGCCGTGGCGAAGAAGATCAGTGTCGCGAGCGCCGCGCCCGCGCTGCCGAACAGCACGCGCGAGAACAGCGCGACCGAGAGCCCCGTGCGGATCGCATAGCGGCTGATGATCGTGTTGACGAGGCCGTACGACACGACCGACAACGCCATTCCGATCAGCGCGTTGCGCGCGCCGTAGGTGAGCGCGAGCGTGGCACCCACGACGATGTAGAACACTGCGCTGCACACGGCCCACCACGCCATCGTCAGCGAAAAGGGCGGCATGCGCGCGTGGTCGGGAACGGCGAGCGTCGACAGGTCGAGATCCTCGTCGGGGCGGGCCTGAGCCAGGTTGGCCATGATCGTGCTCCTTGATGAGCAGAAACTGCGTACGACGTCTCGGCCGCGGCACATGCGATCCGCAGGGTTGCCCCGACGTCGGGCGGGCAACCGGTTCGGCAGGTACGGAAACAGCGCGCAAGCGTCCCCGCCGCGCGGCGCACGGCCGCGCGGGCGGGAAACGAACGCGGAACAGGAACGAGGGGTCGTCAGGCGCCCGGTACGCGCGCCGGGCGCCCGGTGCTCAGTCCCGCAGCACGGCGCGCAGCAGCGCGAGGCGTCGCTGGTACTCGCGGCGCGCGGCGAGCGCGTCGGCCATCGTCACGCGAATGAAGCGCGCGCGGTGGTTGGGCTGCATCTGGCCGATCAGGTCCATGTCGGCGCTGATGACCGTGCCGATCGTCGCGTAGCCGCCGCCCGACACCGCGTCGCGGTGCAGGATGATCGGCTCGAGCCCGGCCGGCACCTGGATCGAGCCGATCGGGTAGCACGCATCGACGATGTTCGACGGATCGGCGCCCGCGCCGAACGGCTGCTCGCGTGGCCGGAACTGCAGCGCGCGGCCGTTCTTGTAGCGGTAGCCGATGCGGTCGGCTTCGGGCGCGACCGTCCATTCGTCGTCGAAGAAGGTGTGCGCCGATTCGTCGGTAAGCCGGTAGTGGTACAGGCCCGTCAGTACGCGCAACTCGACCTGGTTGTCGAGCGGCCGGCTCACGGCCGCCGGCAGCTCGCGCCCTTCGCGGTGCGTGCCAACGGGGGCACCGATCGGCAGACGGTCGCCCTTCTGCAGGCGTCGGCCCGCATGGCCGCCGATCGCGCCGAGCGCATAGGTCGAGCGGCTGCCGAGCACGACCGGCACGTCGATGCCGCCCGCGACGGCGAGATATGCGCGCGCGCCGGCCTTCACGTAACTGAACGACAGCACGCTGCCCGCGCGGATCCGCAGCGCAACGTTGCAGCGCTGCCCGACACCGTCGATCTTCGGCGTCATCTCGGCACCGGTGACGGCGATCAGCGCATCCGTATGGAACATCAGCTCGGGGCCGAGCAGCGTGCATTCGAGCACGGCCGCTTCCTCGGGATTGCCGACCAGCAGGTTTGCCGCGCGCGATGCGTACTGGTCGAGCGAGCCCGACGGCGGAATCCCCACGTGGTAATAGCCTTGCCGGCCCATGTCCTGGACCGATGTCGCGAGGCCGGGTTTCACGACCTCGATCAGGTTGTGCGCGTCAGTTTGCATGCAGCACCTCGACGAGAGAGCGGTTGACCGCATCGGGATCGCGCAGGAACGCGTCGAGCGAGAATTTCACGGGGCGTACGCGCAGCGAGAAGGTGCCGGCTTCGACGGCCGCCACTGCCGCGTCGTACGCATCGCGATCGATCGGCTGGAATTTCACGATGTCGCCGGGCCGGAAGAACACCATGAACTCGCGCAGGTAGTCGAGCCGCTGCTCGGGATCGAAGATCGGCGCCGGCGTCACGCCGAACATCTGGTAGCCGCCCGCGCCGCGCACCGAGTAGATGCAACCGAAACAGCCGCCGTGGCCCACGGTGAGCTTCGGCGTGTCGGTGCGCGGCCGCAGGTACTTCGGCACTTCGAGCTGGCGTTCGCGCTCGACCATCTGGTACATGAACGGCAGGCCCGCGACGAAGCCGACCATCGACACGAACCACGGCGAACCCGAGTGCGCGGCGATGAATGCGTCGACGTCGCGCTTGCCGTTGATGCGCGCCGCGTATTCGAGATCGGTCGACGACGGATCCTGGTGGCGTTCGCGAAACCGCATCAGCGTCTCGTGCGTCCACGGGTCGTTGTAGAGCACCGGCACCTCGACGATGCGCGTATCGAGTTCGAGCGGCGCGTCACCGACCTCGGCCTCGATCGTCTTCAACAGCGCGACGAGCGCGTCCGGCTCGATCACGTCCGGGTCGTAGCGCACCTGGTAGGACGCATTCGCCGGACAGATCTCGGTGATGCCCGGCACCGCGCGGCGCTGCAGTTCGCGCGTGATCGCCGTGCCCTTGAAGAACGCATCGAGCGACATCGATTCGCTGATTTCGACGAACACGAACTCGTCGCCGCCGAACGTATAACGGGTCGTCATATCGCCTCCCCGACGCGCACGGCGTCTGCGTTTTCGGCTGCGTTTTCGGCTGCGTGTCGTTGCATGGCGGCTGTTGCGGCCTCGCGCCACTGCGGCATCCACGCTTCGAGGAAATTCGTGTGATAGCGCCCGGCGCGCACGTCGTCGTCAGCGAGCAACGCGACGTGCAGCGGTGCGGTCGTCTTCAGGCCGCCGACATGCAGCTCGCCGAGCGCACGCGCCAGGCGTCGCAGCGCGGCCGCGCGGCTCTCGTCGTGCACGATCAGCTTAGCGAGCAGCGAATCGTAGAACGGCGGCACGACGTAGCCCGGATAGAGCAGCGAATCGACGCGCACGCCCGGGCCGGTCGGCCACACGAGTTCGTCGATCCGGCCGGGGTTCGGTCGGAAATCCTGCAGCGGATCTTCCGCGTTGATCCGGCATTCGAGCGCCGCGCCGCGCATCGCGATGTCCTGCTGCGCGAAGCGCAGCGGCTCGCCGTCGGCGATGCGCAGCGTCTCGCGCACGAGATCGATGCCGGTGATCGCCTCGGTCACCGGATGCTCGACCTGGATGCGCGTATTCATCTCGATGAAGTAGAACTCGCCGCGCGCGTCGTCGAACAGGTATTCGAGCGTGCCTGCGCTGCGATAGCCGACCTCTTGCGCGAGGCGCGTGGCCGACGCGCACAGCGCGTCGCGTTGCGCGGGCGTGAGCGAAGGCGAGGGCGCCTCCTCGAGGATTTTCTGGCGCCGCCGCTGCAGCGAGCATTCGCGCTCGAACAGGTGGACGACGTTGCGGCCGTCGCCGAGCACCTGCACCTCGATGTGGCGCGCCCGCGCGATGAAGCGTTCGAGGTACACGCCGCCGTCGCCGAAGGCCGCCTGGGCCTCGCGCTGCGCGAGCGGCAGCTCGGCGTCGAGCTGCGCGGCGTCGTGCGCGACGCGGATGCCGCGTCCGCCGCCGCCGGCGGCCGCCTTGATCATGATCGGGTAGCCGATGCGCGCGGCGACGTCCCGCGCTTCGTCGAGCGATTGCACGACGCCGTCGCTGCCGGGCACGGTCGGCACGTTGGCGCGTCGCGCGGTTTCGCGAGCGCGGGCCTTGTCGCCCATCGTGGCGATCACCTGCGAGTCCGGGCCGACGAAGATCAGGCCGGCCGCTTCCACCTGCGCGGCGAAAGCCGCGTTCTCGGACAGGAAGCCGTAGCCGGGATGGATCGCGTCCGCGCCGCACTGCCGCGCGGCGTCGAGGATCGCGGCGGGATTCAGGTAGCTTTTTGCCGCGTGCGACGAGCCGATGTGGATGGCTTCGTCGGCCATGCGCGCGGCGAGGCTGTCGCGGTCCGCGTCGCTGACCACGGCGACTGCGCGCATGCCGAGTTCGCGCGCCGCGCGGATCACGCGTACTGCGATCTCGCCGCGGTTCGCGACCAGCACGGTCCGGATTCGCGACGGGCGGTAGAACGTGTCGGGGGAAGTTTCCGGTTTCATCGCATCACCCCTCGATCCGCATCAGCACCTGGCCCGCGTCGACCGGCTCGCCGTCGTCGACGAGCAGCTCGACCACGCGCCCTCCCGCATCGGCTTCGATCTCGGTGAACTGCTTCATCACCTCGACGAGGCCGACCACCGCGCCGGCGGCGACCGTCGCGTCGAGTGCGACGTAGTAGTCCGCATCGGGCGACGGACGCCGGTAGAAGGTGCCCGGCAGCGGGCTGACGATTTCGTGCAATGCCATCGTGTGTCTCCTTGAATCAGTGATGGGCGGCGAGCGGTTGCGGCCCGGCGGTCCGGATACCTTCGCGGATCAGCGCGTGGCGCGTTTCGCGCACGAGGTCGAGCGCGCCCGGCGTGTCGCTGTGGATGCAGACCGAATCGAAATCGATATCGATGTCGTCGCCGTCGATCGTGCGCACCTTGCCGTCGATGCACGCGCGCAACACCTTGTCGGCGACCTGGCGCGGGTCGAGGCGGCCGACGCGGCGCGTGAACACGATCGAGCCGCTGCGGTCGTAGTCGCGATCCGCGTAGAACTCGCGGATGACCGGCTGCCCGTACTCGACGGCGACGCGGTGCGTGACCGACGCTTCCATGCAGTACAGCCACAGGCCCGGATCGACGCGCTGCAGCGTTTCGATCAGCAGCCGCGAGAACGCCTCGTCGGCCGCCGCGTGCATGTAGAGCGCGCCGTGCGGCTTCACGTGCTGCAGGCTGACGCCATTCAGGCGTGCGAACTCGCGCAGCGCACCGAGCTGGTACAGGATGTCGTTGACGAGCGCCTGCGGCGTTTCGGCGATCGTGCGGCGGCCGAAGCCGACGAGATCGCGAAAGCCCGGGTGCGCGCCGATGCCGACACCGGCGTCGCGCGCAAGCTGCACGGTGCGCGCCATGATGTTCGGGTCGCCGGCGTGAAAGCCGGTGGCGATGTTCGCCGAGCTGATGAGCGGCATGATCTGCTCGTCGACGCCGTCGCCGATCGTCCACGGGCCGAAGCCTTCTCCCATGTCGGAGTTCAGGTCGACGCTGTGCTTTCTCATACGGTGTGCTCCTCCAGGTTCTCCGGTTCGCGTGCGTCGTGGCGCACGCCGAAACCGTGTTGAACGCAGGTTAGCCGCGTGGGTTGCGTCAAAAAAGTTCTATTTTTATATGCAGGCGTATCGATTTTTTCGATATCCCGGACGACGGCCGCCGAGGGCCGCCGGAACAGGGATGGCAGGGTTTCCACGAGGTCGGGTTCATGGGCGCGGCACGGTTGTTATGATGTTTATCGCGTGCCCATCTGATTTCTCACCGACCATGGCCCTGACCCTCAGACAGCTCAAGTATTTCGTAGCGACCGCCGAGCTCGGCCAGATCTCGCAGGCCGCGATCCAGCTCACGATTTCGCAGTCGGCCGTGACGAGCGCGATCAAGGAACTGGAGGACAGCCTCGGCACGCAGCTGTTCCTGCGCACGCCGTCGGGCGTGACGCTCACCGACACGGGGCGGCGCTTCCTGAATCACGCGTACACGATCCTGTCGTCGGTCGACGAGGCGATGCGGATCCCGAACCTCGAAAGCACGCTGACCGGTACGCTCGCGATCGCCGCGAGCTACACGGTGCTCGGCTACTTCCTGCCGCATCACGTGCTGCGCCTGAACACGCTGTACCCGCGGCTGACGATCCACCTGCACGAGCTGAACCGCGAGTCGATCGAGGAGGGGCTGATCGCGGGCCGCTACGACATGGCCGTGCTGCTCACGTCGAACGTGTCGAATTCGGCGCTCGTGCTGGAGCCGGTGATCCACTCGGTGCGGCGGCTGTGGGTCGGTGCGCATCACCCGCTGCTCAGGCACGAGAGCGTCACGTTCGCGGAGGTCGCGCGCGAGCCGTTCGTGATGCTGACGGTCGACGAGGCCGGGCAGACGGCGCTGCGCTACTGGAACGAGACGCCGTATCGGCCGAACGTGATCCTGCGCACGTCGTCGGTCGAGGCGGTGCGTAGCATGGTCGCGAACGGCAGCGGCGTCGCGATCCTGTCCGACATGGTGTACCGCCCGTGGTCGCTCGAAGGGCGGCGCATCGAGACGATCGTGCTGCGCGACCCGGTGCCGCCGATGAGCGTCGGCCTCGCATGGCGCAAGGACATCGAGTTGAGCCCCGCGATGCACGCGGTGCGCGACTATTTCCGGCACACGTTCATGGAGCCGCGCGCGCTGGGCGGCGCGGGCTGAGTGCGCGGCACATGCACGAAAAAAAGCCGGGACGTATCCCGGCTTTTTCATGTGACGAACGAATTCGCCGGGCGTTGCGCTTACGCGTTCGCCGACATCGCGTCCGCGTCGCTCGAGCGGATACCGAGGCGCTCGAACAGCGCACGGTCCTTCTGCGACTGCGGGTTGCTCGTCGTCAGCAGCTGGTCGCCGTAGAACATCGAGTTCGCGCCGGCGAGGAAGCACATCGCCTGCAGGCCGTCGTCGAGCTGCTCGCGGCCGGCCGACAGGCGCACGACGGCCTTCGGCATCGTGATGCGCGCAACCGCGATCGTGCGCACGAATTCGAACGGGTCGAGCGCCGCGGTGCCTTCGAGCGGCGTGCCTTCGATCGCGACGAGGTTGTTGATCGGCACCGAATCCGGATACGGGTTCAGGTTCGCGAGCTGCGAGATCAGGCCCGCGCGTTCGCGGCGCGATTCGCCCATCCCGATGATGCCGCCGCAGCACACGTTGATGCCTGCGTCACGCACGCGATCGAGCGTGTCGAGGCGGTCCTGGTAGGTGCGGGTCGAGATCACCTGGCCGTAGAACTCCGGCGACGTGTCGAGGTTGTGGTTGTAGTAGTCGAGGCCCGCGTTCGCGAGTTCCTGCGCCTGTTCGTCTTCCAGCATGCCGAGCGTCATGCAGGTCTCGAGGCCGAGTTCCTTCACGCCGCGCACCATCTCGGTCAGCGCCGGCATGTGGCGCTCCTTCGGGTTGCGCCACGCGGCGCCCATGCAGAAGCGGCTTGCGCCGTTCGCCTTCGCGGCACGCGCGGCGTCGAGCACCGCGTCGACGTCCATCAGCTTCTCGGCCTTCAGGCCCGTGTCGTGGTGCGACGACTGCGAGCAGTAGCCGCAATCTTCCTCGCAGCCGCCCGTCTTGATCGACAGCAGCGTCGACAGCTGCACCGCGTTCGCGTCGAAGTGTTCGCGGTGCACCTGCTGCGCGCGGAAGATCAGGTCGTTGAACGGCAGCTCGAACAGCGCGACGACGTCGGCGACGCGCCAGCGCTGCGAGGCCGGAGCGGCCACGGGAATCGCATCGGGTTGCACGGTGGCGGTCTGGGCTTGGGTCATATCGTTTTCCTGTCCTGGACGGGGATGAGGGATCGGGGGATCGGGTTCTGGTGGGTCAATGCTGCGCGGCGCGCAGCGTATCGACGAGCGCGGCGATGTCGAGCATCGCCGCGGCGGATTCGGGGGTGGCCGGGCTCATGTGCGGAATGCGGCCGAGCAGCGGTGCGCCGTGCTCGCGGGCGAGCCAGTCGCGCATCGTCGCGACGTTCTCGTCGGGGAACGACATCGCCGGGTCGACGTGGTTCGCGACCCAGCCGGCGAACTTGAGGCCGCGCGCGGCGATCGCGTCGGCGGTGAGCAGCGCATGGCTGATGCAGCCGAGCCGCACGCCGACCACGAGCACGACCGGCACGCCGAGCGCGACCGCGAGATCGGCCATGTCCTGCGTGTCGTTCATCGGCACGCGAAAGCCGCCGGCGCCTTCGACGACGACGATCTCCGCGCGCGTCAGCGCTTCGCGATGGCACGCGACGATCGTGTCGATGTCGAGCGTCACGCCTTCCTGCGCGGCGACGATATGCGGCGCGGCCGGTGCTTTCAGCAGGAACGGCGTGCGCAGCTCGGGCGGCAGCACGACGTTGGCGGCCGCGTCGAGCTGGTCGGCGTCTTCGTTGCGCCACACGCCGTCGCGTTCATACGCGCCGGCCGCTACGGGCTTCAGCGCGGCGGCGCGCAGGCCGTGCCGCGCGAAGCCGTGCAGCAGCGCGGCCGACACGAAGGTCTTGCCGATTTCGGTGTCGGTGCCGGTGACGAACAGCGAGAGCGGGGCGGTCATGCCGCAGTCTCCCGCGGGGCCGCGTCAACGGAGGCTGCAGCCGCGTCGCTGGCTTCGATCAGCGCGGCTTCGAGCCGCGCGAGATCGTCGAACGAATGCGCGGCCGACAGCGACACGCGCAGCCGCGACGTGCCGACGGGCACCGTCGGCGGCCGGATCGCGGGCACCCACAGGCCGTGCGCGTCGAGCGCGCGCATCGCCGCGAGCGTCGCGTCGTTGCTGCCGATCACGAGCGGCTGCACGGCCGTGTGCGAATCGACCGGCTGCCAGCGCGTCTTGTGCAGCAGCGCGCGCGTGCGCTCGATCAGCGCGGCGAGATGCGCGCGGCGCGCGTCGCCTTCGTCGCCCGCGATCACTTTGAGGCTGGCCGATACCGCGTGCGCGACGGCCGGCGGCGCGGCCGTCGTGAAGATGTAGCTGCGCGCGCGCTGGATCATCCATTCGATCACGGTCTCGTGCGCGATCACGAATGCGCCCGCGACGCCGGCGGCCTTGCCGAGCGTGCCGACGTACACGAGATGCGGCGAACGCAGCGCGGCGGCCGCGAGCGCGCCGCGGCCCTGCGGGCCGAGCACGCCGAAGCCATGCGCGTCGTCGACGACGAGCCACGCGCCGTGGCGTTCGGCCAGCGCGACGAGTTCGGCGAGCGGCGCGAGGTCGCCGTCCATGCTGAACACGGTGTCGCTGACGATCAGCTTCGTTTCGGCATCGGATGCGTCGAGCAGCGCGGCGAGCGCGGCCGTATCCGCATGCGGATAGACCTGGACGTTCGCGCGCGACAGCCGCATGCCGTCGATCAGCGACGCGTGGTTCAGCGCGTCGGAGAAGATCGTCGCGCCCTTGCCGGTCAGTGCCGTCATTGCGGCGAGGTTCGCCATGTAGCCGGTGCTGAAGTACAGCGCGCGCGGTGCGTCGGAGAAGCCGCCCGAGAAGGCCGCGAGTTCTTCTTCGAGCGTCGCGTGCGCACGCGAATGGCCGCCGAGCAGGTGCGAGCCGCCGCTGCCGGAGCCGTAGCGCTGCGCGCCTTCGGCGAACGCGGCGACGAGCGCCGGATGCGCGGCGAGGCCGAGATAGTCGTTGCTCGCGAAGCCGACGATCTCGCGGCCGTCGACGGTCATGCGTGCGTCGCACGCGGTGTCGGCGGTGCGGCGCACGCGGCGCAGCCCTTGCGCGTCGAGATCGGCGAGGCCGCGTTGCAGGGTATCGAGCAGAGGGTTGGTCATCGTGCGATTTCCTCCAGCGTGGCATCGAGCGTGTCGCGCGTGCATTGCGCGAGCCACGCGATGTCGTTGTCGCTCATCACGTACGGCGGCATCAGGTACACGGTCGTGCCGATCGGGCGCAGCAGCAGCTCGCGTTCCAGCGCGCGTTCGAAGAAGCGACGCGAGAAGCCGCGCGCCGCGTCGCCGTCGAGCGCGACGTCGAACGCGAACAGCGTGCCGCGCTCGCGCAGGTGGCGTACCTGCGGGTGCGTGTCGAGCGGCGCGAGCGCCGCGCGCAGCGTCGCCGATTTGCGGGCGTTGTTCGCGAGCACGTCGTCGCGTGCGAACAGGTCGAGCGTCGCAACCGCCGCGCGGCACGCGAGCGTGTTGCCGGTGTACGAATGCGAGTGCAGGAAGCCGCGCGTCGTGTCGTCGTCGTAGAACGCCGCGAACACGTCGTCGCGCGTGAGCACGAGCGACAGCGGCAGGTAGCCGCCGCTGATGCCTTTCGACAGGCACAGGAAATCGGGCCAGACGCCGGCCTGCTCGCACGCGAAGAAGGTGCCGGTGCGGCCGCAGCCGACCGCGATCTCGTCGGCGATCAGGTGCACGCCGAATTCGTCGCACAGCGCGCGCAGCCCGCGCACGTACGACGGATCGTGCATCGCCATGCCGGCCGCGCACTGCACGAGCGGCTCGACGATCAGCGCGGCGATCCGGTCGCCGCGTTCGACGAACAGGCGCCGAACGTCCGCGAGCGCGCGGCCCGCGACGTCGGCGGCCGTTTCGCCCGGCAGCGCGCCGCGCGCGTCGGGGGAGGCGACGACATGCGCGTGGCGGATCAGCGGGTCGTACGCGTCCTTGAACAGCGCGACGTCGGTCACGCCGAGCGCGCCCATCGTCTCGCCGTGATAGCTGTTCGCGACACAGACGAATTCCTGCTTGTTCGCGCGGCCGCGGTTGCGCCACGCGTGGAAGCTCATCTTCAGCGCGATCTCGACCGCCGACGCGCCGTCCGACGCGAAGAACGCATGGCCGAGCGTGCGCGCGGTGAGCGCGTGCAGCCGCTCCGCGAGCTCGATCGCGGGCTCGTGCGTGCAGCCGGCGAGCATCGCGTGCTCGAGCGTGTCGAGCTGGTCTTTCAGCGCCGCGTTGATGTCCGGGTTCGCATGGCCGAACAGGTTGACCCACCACGAGCTGATCGCATCGAAGTAGCGGCGGCCGTCACGGTCGTACAGCCACAGTCCCGCGCCGCGCGCGACGGGGATGAGCGGCAGGCGCTCGTGATGCTTCATCTGGGTGCAGGGATGCCAGACCGCGCGCAGGCTGCGCGCGACCCAGTCGTCGTTGGCTGGCGTACTCAAGGCGGCTCCGGGGGATAAAACGGCTGCGCGGCATCGACGGGATGCCGCGCGGCGGGACACGAAACGCGCTGAGATTAGCGTGTTCCGCGACCCGTTGCACTACCGGTTACAAACGCCGCAAAGCCTTGTCGGACGGGAGTTCGGCGCAGATCGGGGCGGCTCGGGACGGTACGGTCCAGATGTCCAGAAAAGACCGCAGATGACGACGTTCGAGTGAGACCCCCCAACTGAAAAAAATCATGGGTCGGGCGAGGCGGCGGGGTGAAAAATCGGGGCGCGAAGGGGGAAAGGGCGGGGCGGGACGATGTGGCCCCCCATGCGATCGGAACGAGCCTGACTGCCAGCGGTGACGAGGGGCACCCGAGCGTGGCGCGGCAAGGTGGTGCGTTCACGCCGGCACGCCGCGCGTGTCGCGTGCGCGACATCCGCCGCGAACGCTGCGTGTCACGCGTCGGCGAAGCGATGAAAAAAGGGGGAGGAAAACGAAAAACGGCGGCGCAGGCCGCCGCTCGTCAACGCGAAGCCAGCGCCGGCGTACTGGTGTCGCGTGCGGTGCTGTCGTCGTCGGCCGTCTGCGTCGCGTTGTTCCACACGACCCGGTCGTTGACCGCATACAGCCGGCACGAACCCGCGCCCTGCTTTGCGCAGTTGTCGAGCGCGAGCGCCATCGGGTCGTCGCCGCCTTCGGCCCACGACCATGCGCCTTCCGACGACACCGCGAACGCGCGGCTCGGATGCTGGTTCAGGAAGCGGCGATAGCCTTCACGGCCGGCTTCGTCGACATACGGCACGGCGTTGACCGAGTCGATCGACGCATAGCCGCTCGCCTTCGGCTCGTGCGGGTTCGCGACCGCGTAACGCACCGACGTCGGCAGGTTCAGTTGCGCGAGGAACGCGTTGACGGCCGGCCACCACACGGGCACGCCGTCGCGGTCGACGATCAGACGGTGCGCGTCGTCCTTGTAGCGGCCGAAATCGATGAACCGGGCCTGCGTGCCGTGCGAGACGTACGCGTCGTGCATCTGCGCGACGAGCCCGGGCGTCCAGACCGAATCGTTGTCGCCGTACAGCCACAGCGACCGCACGGCCGTGTGCGCGCCGTACTGGTCGAACGCGTCGACGAGGTTTTTCTGCCAGCCGTCGCAGAGGTCCTGGCGCAGCCCGCCGGAGAAGTTGATGATGCCGCGCACGCCCGGTGCGGCTTCGGTGCCATACGCGACCGATACGAGGCCGCCGTGCGACGTGCCGGCGACGACGATGCGCGACGCGTCGACATACGACTGGTGCGACATGTAGCGCACCGTCGCGTCGACGTCAGCCGCCTGCGCGAGCCCGTTCTTGCCGACGTTGCAGCCTTCCTGCTGGTACGTGCCATCCGAACCTGCGAAGCCCTGGCGGTTCGGCGCGATCACCGCATAGCCGCGGCGCACGAATTCGCGTGCGAACGCGAGCGGCCGGCTGCGCGGCTGCTGATGAAGATCGCCGGTGTTCTTGCCGTGGTTGAAGACGACGAGCGGGAACGGGCCGGGGCCGTTCGGCTTGAAGAGCGTTGCCTCGAGCGTGACGGAGCCCGATGCGTCGGCCGGAATGCGGAGGATCTGTTCGTTCAGGTCGGCGGCGACCTGCGGCAGGTTCGAATCGCTGTAGTCGAAGCGTTCGGCGTGGGCGAGCGACCCGCTGGCGCCAGTACCCGACCCCGTATTTGCGCTCGGCAGTGTACCGGCCTGAGCGGCCGACAGCACACAGGCCGCCATCCATCCCACCAATACCTTGCTGAACGCCATTCGTAAGCCCTGCCATGCAACATGACCAATTCGAGGTCATCGTAGCCCGACAAATTCGGGTTGTGCAATGCGGGAATTACCCGGCGTCTGACACAGCAACTATTTGTCAACGTTCACTTACTTCACCGTCGACGTAGCGCCAGAAACCGTGCTCGTCGCGCTCGAAGCGGCTCGTCTCATGGAGCCGGTGAGCGCGTCCGCCGACCTTGTAGCGGGCCACGAATTCGACCTCCGCGTGCCGTTCGTCGAGCGGCGCATGGCGTTTGACCGCGAGCCCGAGCCAGCGCGGCGCGTCGGGCGCTTCGGGGTCGGTGTCGAGATCGGGCGGGCAGGTGCGCGCGGCCCAGGTCGCGCGCAGGTAGTCGGTCGCGCCGAGCACGTACGCGCTGTACCGCGAACGCATCAACTCGAGCGCGGTCGGCGCGGCTTCGCCGCCGTCGATGAAGCGGCCGCAGCAGGCCGCATAGCGGGGCGCCGGCGCTTTGCCGGCAGGAGCGGGGGACGCGCCGCCGCACGGGCACGCGTCAGGTCGGTTCAGAATCATGCGAAACGGGAATTAACGACGCAAGGTTGTCGGCTGCCTACCAGCTCAGCTCGATACCGTCGTACTGGAAGAAACGGCCGTTTGCCTGCGACACGTCCGCGCCGGATTCGGCGATCACGCGGCGCATGCCGGTCACGCTGGTTTCCGGATCGATCGCGGCCTGCGCGCCGCCCATGTCGGTGCGCACCCAGCCGGGGTGGAGCGAAATGCACGCGGCGTGGCGCGTCTGCAGCGACGCGATGCGCAGCGCATCGTTCAGCGCGGCCTTGCTCGCGCGGTACAGCCAGCCGGTCGTGCCGGTCGCCTCGGCGATGCTGCCCATCCGGCTCGACACGACGGCCAGCACGCCGCGCGCGTCCTCGACGAGCGGCAGCACGATCGGCAGCAACTGCATCGGCCCGCGCACGTTCGTATGCATCACCGCGTCGAAATCCTCGGCGGTGATCGTCTCGACGCCCTCGGTGCGCGGCCCGTACACACCCGACACCAGCACGGCGGTATCGAGCCGCTCGCCGTCGAGCTTCCAGCCGAGCGCCGCGATCTGCTCGGGCTGCGTGATGTCGAGCGCATGCGCCTGCGCGCCGAGCGCGCGCAGCGCGTCGAGCGACGCGTCGTCGCGCGCGGTGGCGATCACGTTCCAGCCGTCGCGCCGGTATTGCCGGACGAATTCGCGGCCGAGGCCGCGCGATGCGCCGACGATCAATGCGGTTTTCATGCCCGTCGCTCCTGTGCTTGGCGCCGCCGTGGCGGCGGCGCCGGGATCAGATCCGTTCGATGGGGCGCGCGGCTGCGCGCCGGCGCCGCTGCCGTCGCGCAGCCAGCGGTGTTACTTCGCGTCGTCGCACGGCTTCAGCGTGGCGGCGACAGCCTGGGCGACGCCTTCGAGCCGCGCGGCGTCTGCCGCGATCATGTCGTTGGCCGGTGCATGCTCGCCGCCGGCGGTGAGTGCGGCCACGCAGCGCGTGTAGGTCTCGCCGAGCGCTTCGAAGTTCGACACGGCCATCCCGAGGTTGCGCATCCGGCCGTCGTGCACGCCGTACACGAGCCCGTGCACGGTGAGCGACTGGCCGCGCGCCCACGCGTCGTTGACGATCGTCGTGCGGCACACGTTGACGACCTGCTCGATCGCGTTCAGCTCGATCAGGCGGCGATAGCGCGCTTCGCCCACCGGCCATTCGTCGAGCAGCGTCGCGTGGCGCTCGCGCACGTCCTGCACGTGATGCAGCCAGTTGTCGGCGAGGCCGACACGGCGGTTGAGCAGTGCGGCGTTCACGCCCGAGCAGCCGTAGTGGCCGACGACCATGATGTGCTTCACGCGCAGGATGTCGACCGCGAACTGGATCACGGACAGGCAGTTCAGGTCGCTGTGCACGACCACGTTCGCGATATTGCGGTGGACGAACACTTCGCCGGGCGGCAGGCCGATGATTTCGTTCGCGGGCACGCGCGAATCCGAGCAGCCGATCCACAGATACTCCGGCGCCTGCTGGTCGGCGAGACGCGCGAAGAATTGCGGGTCGTCTTCGAGCTTGTGCTTGACCCAGGCGTCGTTGTTGTCGAACAGGTGTGAAAGCGGATTGTCTTGGGTGTTCATCGATGTGGATTCCGTTGGCGGAAATCGGGTCGCGATCGGTTCGGTGTAGTAGGCGTCAGGCGGCGCGCTGCGCGTCACCTGCGCCGTCGTTCTGGTCCGTCGCGCCGAAGCGCGCGGGGTATCGCAGGCAAAAGCGCAGCGCGGTGTCGTACGGATAAAAGTCGGGCAATTCGCCCTGGATCAGCTTGTCCTTGCTGGCCTGCCACAGCGCGGGGTCGAAAAAGTCCGCGTGATGCTTCATGAAGACGTTGCGCACGCGCGGGTCGCCGAGCAGGAACGGCCCGTAGGTCTCCGGAAAGATGTCGTGCGGGCCGACGGTATACCACGGTTCGCCGGACAGCTCGTCTTCCTCGTTGCGCGGCGGCGGCACGCGGCGCACGTTGCAGTCGGTCAGGTACTCGATCTCGTCGTAGTCGTAGAACACGACACGGCCGTGGCGCGTGACGCCGAAGTTCTTGTACAGCATGTCGCCAGGGAAGATGTTCGCCTTCATCAGCTCCTTCACCGCGTTGCCGTATTCCTTCACGCCGTGCTCGATGTCGGTGTCGGTGCCGTTCTGCAGGTACAGGTTGAGCGGTGTCATCCGGCGCTCGATGTACAGGTGCTTGATCACGAGATTGCCGTCCTCGTGTTCGAGCAGCGACGGCACTTCCTTTTCCAGCTCGCGCACGAGCGCGTGGTCGAGCCGCGCGAGCGGCAGCGCGACGCTCGAATATTCGAGCGTGTCGGCCATCCGCCCGAGGCGGTCGTGGCGCTTCACGAGCTGGTACTTCTCCATGATCTGCGCACGCGTCGTTTCCTTCGGCGGCGGGAAGTGATCCTTGATGATCTTGAACACGTACGGGAACGACGGCAGCGTGAACACGAGCATCACGAGGCCCTTGATCCCGGGCGCGATGATGAAGCGGTCGCTCGAATGCGACAGATGGTGCAGCAGGTCGCGATAGAACAGGTTCTTGCCCTGCTTCTGCAGGCCGACCGACGTGTAGATCTCCGCCTTCGGCTTGCCGGGCATGATCGTGCACAGGAAGTCGACATACGCGGACGGCACGCCCATGTCGACGAGGAAATACGAGTGCGAGAAGCCGAAGATGATCATCAGCTGGTCGCGGCGCAGCAGCACGGTGTCGAGCGAGAGCACGCCCGGGCGCACGTGGCGGATCGGCACCGCGAACGGCAGCACGCGGTCGGCGTTGATGATGCGGCCGACGATGTATGCGCTCTTGTTGCGGAAGAACAGCGACGACAGCACGTGGATCTGGAAATTCGGCGCCTCGTCGAAGTGGCCGAATTCGTCGTGGATCGCCTGCATCACGCACGCGATGTCGCGCGGGAGATCGTCGAATGCCGGTTCGAGCTGGAAGTTCGTGACGATGCGCTCGAGCGTGACCGCGAGCCCGTCGGTGCCCGGATAGTACGCGCGGTAGGTCGGCTTCGCGGCCGGCTCGTCGTTCTCGAGATACTCGGTCGAGATCGCCGGGCGCACGAAGATGAAATCGTTGCTGAAGTACGAGCGGTGCAGGATCTTGCAGCACACCGAATTGAAGAAGGTCTCCGCGCACTCGGGCTGGCGGTGCGACGTGAGCAGGCCGATGTAGTGCAGCTTGATCTGCTGCCACACTTCGTCGTCGATGTTCTCCGCGTCGTATTCGTCTTCCAGCACCTCGACGCATTCCTTCACGCGATCGTCGTACGACGTGATCCGCTCGCGTGCGAGCCGCTGCAGCCCGTGCCAGTCGCCGTGCTCGTACAGCGTCTTCGCTTCGTGGGCCGCCTCGCGGAAGATCCGGTAGTGGCGGTCGAAGTTTTCGAGCATCGTCTGCGCGACGTCGAAACCGATCTGCGAGGACAGCAGTTTGGGGAAGTGATTCATCGCGTGCAGGCTCGTTCGGGAGGGGCTGTAAGCACTCGCCATTTTAGCGCCCAAGCGGGCGGTTCAAGGACTTTGCGGCGATCCGCGGCCGGCCGGCAGGCGGCGGGTTATCCGCCGTTGGATGCCGATCGGTGCATCTTCGCGTAAAGATACGGGTACGGAACCGATTCTGGCACGAACTTTTTTTGACGGGCCGGCCGCCGCCAGGCACGCGTTTCGCGGGACGGCGATAGAATCGACGCACCGCCCGCCACGGCCTGCCGCCGGCGCGCATCCGCACCGATAACGACGAGACGCCCCACCGATGAACGCACTG
The DNA here is from genome assembly GCF_020419825.1 of Burkholderia sp. AU30198. Lineage (NCBI taxonomy): Bacteria > Pseudomonadati > Pseudomonadota > Betaproteobacteria > Burkholderiales > Burkholderiaceae > Burkholderia > Burkholderia sp. AU30198. Next base: position 82,305 of record NZ_JAIZSA010000028.1, read on the forward strand.
GAACACCAACTCGACTATCCCTTCGCCGACACGCTGCCCGCCGCGGGCGACACGTTCGAGGTCGCGCCCGGCGTGCGCTGGCTGCGCATGCCGCTGCCGTTCTCGCTCGATCACATCAACCTCTGGTTGCTGCGCGACGAGATCGACGGGCAGGCCGGCTGGACGATCGTCGACTGCGGGATCGCGTCGGAGGCGATCCGCACGCACTGGGAGCAGATCTTCGACACGCATCTCGACGGCCTGCCCGTGCTGCGCGTGCTCGTCACGCACTGCCACCCCGATCACTTCGGCCTCGCGAACTGGCTGTGCGAGGGCGGCGACAAGGGCCGCTGGAACGTGCGGCTGTGGATGACGCTCGGCGAGTACATGTTCGGCTGCCTGATGGCGGCCGGCAACGGCTCGAACGCGGGCGGCGCGGCCGCCGCCGATCACTTCGCGCGCCACGGGCTGACCGATCCGGCCGCGCTCGACAAGCTGCGCAACCGCCGCAGCTACTACGCGGATCTCGTGCCGGCCGTGCCGCCGCGCTACCGGCGCCTGCGTGAAGGCGACGCGGTAACGATCGGCGCGCGCACGTGGCGTGTCGTGACCGGCTTCGGTCATTCGCCTGAGCATTGCGCGCTGCACAGCGAAGCGGACGGCGTGCTGATCTCCGGCGACATGGTGCTGCCGCGCATCTCGACGAACGTGTCCGTATTCGACCTCGAGCCGGAAGCGAACCCGCTCGCGCTATACCTGCAGTCGCTCGGCCGCTACGAGACGATGGCGCCCGACACGCTGGTGCTGCCGTCGCACGGCAAGCCGTTCCGCGGCGTGCGCACGCGCATCACGCAACTGCGCGAACACCACGACGCGCGCCTGGCCGAAGTGCGCGTCGCGTGCGCGGAACAGCCGATGAGCGCGGCCGACATCGTGCCGATCATGTTCCGCCGCCGCGAGCTCGACATCCACCAGATGACGTTCGCGCTCGGCGAGGCGCTCGCGCACCTGAACCTGCTGTGGCTCGCGGGCGAACTCGTGCGCGATCAGGGCGACGACGGCGTGCTGCGGTTCCGCACCGCCGGCTGACACCGCCGCGTGCTCCTCATGCGACGGGTTCGTAGCGCCACCCGTCGCGATGCCATTGCATCGTGTGCGTCGGGTCGAGCGCCGCGAGAAACGCGGTGTCGTGCGACGCGACCACGATCGCACCGGGGAAGCCGGCCAGTGCGGCTTCGATCGCCCGCACCGATTCGAGATCGAGGTGGTTGGTCGGCTCGTCGAGCAGCAGCAGTTGCGCGGGCGTGCCGCGCCACAACGCGCACGCGAGCGCGGCCTTCAGCCGTTCGCCGCCGCTCAGTTGCCGTGCGGGTTGCGTCGCGCGTGTTGCGTCGAGCTGCAGCAGCGCGAGACGGCTGCGCAGGTCGCCTTCGGCGAGCGGCGTGTCGAGCAGCCCCAGTTGCTCGACGATCGAACGCTCGGGATCGAGCAGCGCGAGCCGCTGGTCGAGATACGCGGCGCTCACGTGTGTCGTGCATTCGCCGGAACGCTGCGAAAGCTCGCCCGCCAGCATTCGCAGCAACGTCGATTTGCCGCAGCCGTTCGGGCCCGTCAGCGCGATGCGCACGGGGCCGCTCGCCGACCACGTGATCGCGTCGGCTGCGTCGGCGATGCGCCACGGCAGTTGTGCGCGTTCGAGCGTGAACAGTTGGCGGCGTGCGCTGACCTCGGTGCCCGGCAGCGACACGAGCACGGGCGCATCGGCTTCGACGCGCGCAGCCGCTTCCTGCACGCGTTCGTCGAGCGTCGCCTTGAATTCATTCTGGTGGCGCCGCACCGTGCCCATGATGCTGCGCGCCGCGCCCTTGCGGCTCTGTTTTGCCATCGATGACAGGTTGGCCGTCTTCGCGTCGCGCAGCGACGCAGCCGCGTGGCGCTGGATCGTGTCGTGCTCCTGTTCGAGCCTGCGCCTGACGCGTCCACGTTCGGCACGCGCGTTGTCGAGCGCCGACTGCGCGGCATCCTGTTCCGCGTCGCGCTGCGCGCGGTAGAGCGCGTAGTTGCCACCGTACGAACGCACGGCTTGTGGCGTCAGTTCGACGATGCGCTGCACGTCCGCGAGCAGCGCACGATCGTGACTCACGATCACGATGCCGCCGCGCCAACCGTCGAGCGCCGCGCGCAGCCACGCGCGGCCCGGCGTGTCGAGATGGTTGGTCGGTTCGTCGAGCACGAGCAGGCCCGCGCCGGACAGCAGTGCGCCGATCAGCGCGACGCGCGCAAGCTGCCCGCCGCTCAGTGCCTGCGCGGGCGTGTCGGGTTGTACGTCGTGCAGGCCGGCCGTGTCGAGTGCGGTGCGCAGCCGCTCCGCGAGATCCCAGCGATCACCGATCAGGTCGAAGTCGTGCGGCTCCGCGCGGCCGTCGGCGAGACGCGTGAGCGCGCCGAGCGGCGCGTCGAGCGCGGCGATCTGCGCGACGGTTCGCGGGTCGGCCGACGCGTCGCCGTCGTCGTGCTGCTGCGCGACGTAGACGACTGGCGTGTGCCGGTCGATCGTCCCCGAACTCGGTGCGCAGCGCCCCGCGATCAGTTGCGCGAGCTGGCTCTTGCCGATGCCGTTGCGGCCGACGATGCCGGTCGGCGTGCGATCGATGGAAAGGTCGAGCGAATCGAACAGCGTGACGCCGTCGTCGAAGCGGAAGGAAACGTGATGAAGCGCGATGAGCGCGCCGGTGGGCGTGGCAGCAGCCATAAGCACCTCCGAAAATGCGTGAAGACCTTCGCGCGCGGCGTGCGTGGCACGGCGGCGAAAACATTTTTGGAAGGCTTAGTTGTTCACTTTGGCTGGCGTCCGGTATGAGGAATGAGCGCGCAGTGTAGCGCGCGCGGCGCGCGGGTCGCAAGCGACGGTCCGACGCACCGTCGCTTGCGCGCCACGCGCGAGGGTCGCGTTACTGCACGGCGACGGTCGTGAAGTTCTGCCGTCCGAACGGGCTCACGTGATAGCCGCTCACGTTCGTACGCGTGAGCGCCGCCGCGGTCGGATAGCCGAGCGGAATCCACAGCGCCTGGTCGTGGATGATCTTCTGCGCCGCTTCGTACAGCTTCGCGCGCTTGGCCTGGTCGGCGGTCGACTTGCCGTCGGCGATCAGCTTGTCGAGCTGCGCGTCGCAGAAGCGCGCGAAGTTGATGCCCGATTTCACCGCGTTGCAGCTGAACAGCGGCGACAGGTAGTTGTCCGGATCGCCGTTGTCGCCGGCCCAGCCCATGAACAGCATGTCATGCTGGCCGAGCTTCGCCTGCTTGATCAGCTCGCCCCATTCGATCACCTTGACCTCGGCCTTCACGCCGATCTTCGCGAGGTCGGCCTGCAGCAGCTCCGCGCCGACCTTCGGATTCGGGTTCAGCACGCTGCCGGTCGGGCGCGTCCAGATCGTCGTCGAGAAGCCGTTCGGGAAGCCGGCCTGCGCGAGCAGCTGCTTCGCCTTCGCGGGATCGTACGCATACGGCGCGACGTCCTTCGCGTAGCTCCACGTGTTCGGCGGATACGGGTTGTTCGCGGCCGTCGCGGTGTTGTCGAACACGACCTTCAGGTAGGTCGCGCGGTCGAACGCGAGGTTCAGCGCCTCGCGCACCTTGTCGCTGTCGAGCGGCTTTTTCTGCGTGTTCAGTGCGACGAACGCAGTCATGAACGCGGGCGTCTGCACGACCTTCAGCGCGCTTTCGCCCTTCGCGGCGAGCACGTCCTGCGGCTTAGGCGACAGCGCGATCTGGCATTCGCCGGCCTTCACCTTCTGCAGGCGCACCGACGGGTCGGGCGTGATTGCATAGATCAGCCGGTCGACCTTCGGCTTCGTGCCCCAGTAGGTCGGATTCACGTCGTAGCGGATCAGCGCGTCCTTCGTGTAGCTCTTCAGCACGAACGGGCCGGTGCCGACCGGCTTCGCGTTCAGGTCGGCCTGCTTGCCGGCCTTCAGCAGCTGGTCCGCGTATTCGGCCGAGTAGATCGACGCGAAGCCCATCGTCAGGATCGGCACGAACGTCGCGTTCGGCTCGTTCAGCACGAACTTCACCGTGCTGTCGTCGACTTTCGTGACCGACTTCACGAGCTTCACGAGGCCCATCGACTGCGCGTGCGGGAAGCCGCTCGCGCCGGCCACCTTGTGCCACGGGTTCGAATCGTCGAGCATCCGCGAGAACGTGAACACGACGTCGTCCGCGTCGAGCGTGCGGCTCGGCTTGAAGGTGTCGGTGGTCTGGAATGCGACGTTCGGGCGCAGATGGAACGTGTAGGTGAGGCCGTCGGCGCTCGCGTCCCATTTGTCGGCGAGCGCGGGCACGACTTTCTTCGCGGCTTCGTCGTAGGACACCAGCGTGTTGAAGATCACGTCGGCCGATGCATTGGTCGTGACGAGCGAGTTGTACTGCACGACGTCGAAGCCGTCCGGGCTCGATTCCGTGCACACGGTGAGCGGCTTGGCGGCGGCGAGGCCGGGGGCGGCGAGGGCGGCGGCGAGCGTGGCCGCGGCGAACAGCTTGACCTGCATAGGATCTCCCACGTGGCTTGTGTTTTTTGCTGGGTGACGGGATGCGGGCGCGGCCCGGAAGCGGACAGGGCCGGCGCGGCTGGCGAATAGCATACCGTCAAAGCGCACGGCGCGTGAAAAAAGGCGCCTGAACGCGGCGAATTGACCGAAAAACGGCTGCGTTCGCGACGGAACGGGTGTTGGGGCGGCCGGCGGGGGCGCGCTGGCGCTGGGGACGCTGGATAGTGGCGCGGCGGGGACGGCGCGGGAGCGGTGCGGGTGCGCCGCGAATCGAAGCGTCGAAGCGGTCAGGCGTCGGTGTGGCGAGACGGAGAGGCGGAGAGGCGGAGAGGCGGAGAGGCGGAGAGGCGGAGAGGCGGAGAGGCGGAGAGGCGGAGAGACGGAGAGACGGAGAGGCGGAGAGACGGAGAGACGGAGAGACGGAGAGACGGAGAGACGGAGAGACGGAGAGACGGAGAGACGGAGAGACGGAGAGACGGAGAGACGGAGAGACGGAGAGACGGAGAGACGGAGAGACGGAGAG
>NZ_JAIZSA010000029.1:0-68163 GCF_020419825.1 Burkholderia sp. AU30198
CGAACAGTCGGTGAACATCTACAACTGCGAGCGGCCACATGCCGCCCTCAAATACAAAACGCCCGATGCGGTGCATCGGGCGTTTAGCGGGTGAACACTGTCAACCTATTCCAGGACTTGACACCGGCTCCGGAAACACACCCCCATCGTCACGAACGAACCCATCGGTTCGGTTTGCGCGCCCAGCACCGGTGAGCCGTGACGGCTTACTGCGAATCCGGCGACAGCCAATTGTCCCGCGTGAATGCCACCACCCGCGCCACGTTGCGTCTGACTTTCCAGGTCACCGCAATCCGCACCCGATTCCTGACGCCCGACACCGCCATCCCCCACCTCCACCCAAAACCGGGATTTCCCTAGGCTGACATGCCGGCGCTCACGCGGTTAAATAAATCAACGTGATTTATTTAATGCGCCACCAACCGGCGCACCATGGAAGGAGACGCCATGAGAAGCCCGCACTTCGGCCAGGGAAGCAATTCGGCCAACGTGCGCCGTTACAACGAGCGCCTGCTGCTGAAGACGCTGCGCCGCGCCGGCAGCGCATCGAAGGCCGACCTCGCCCGCCTCGCGAGCATGACGGGCACGGCGGTCGGCAGCATCATCGCGTCGCTAGCCGACGCAAAGCTGATCGAATTCGCGGGCCGCACCGAAGGCCAGCGCGGCCAGCCGGCCTCGTTGATTCGCCTCGACCCGCGTGGCGCGTTCGGCATCGGCGTCCATCTCGACCGGATGCGCATCGAAACGGCGCTCGTCAACTTCGCGGGCGACGTGCTCGGCCGGCGCTCCCACGACACGCTGCTGCCTCCGCCCGCCGACGTGCTTGAAATCGTCCGTCACGACATCGACGCGATGCAGGCCCTGCTCCCCGACCACGAGCGCGCCCGCCTGACCGGCATCGGCGTCGCACAGCCGTACAACCTCGGCGCGTGGATGCGCGAACTCGGCCTCGCACCCGACACGTTCCGCGCGTGGGAAGACGTCGATTTCGCAAGCGACCTCGGTCGCGCGCTGTCGCTTCCGGTATTCGGCGAAAACGACGGCAACGCGGCCGCGATCGCCGAGCTGTTCTACGGATACGGCCGGCAGTGCGACGACTTCGTCTACCTGTTCATCGGGCCGGCGATCGGCGGCGGCATCGCGATCGACGGCGACTGCCTGCGCGGGGTGACCGGCAATGCGGGCGACATCGCCGTGATTCCCGTGCCGCCGAGCCGGCTGGCATCCGCGCCGCCGCCGCGCGGCCCGTGGGACATCCTGCTCGCGCGCGCGTCGCTGCATGCGCTCGTGCGCCATTTGCGCCATCACGGCGAGACGGTCGACAACCGGGCCGATCTCGAAGCGTGCATCGCCCGCGGCCTGCCCGCGGTCGACGAATGGATCGACGATTGCGTCGACGCGCTCGCGCCGGCGTTACGCGCGGTGCTGTGCGTGGTCGATGCGCCGGTGGTCGTGCTCGACGCCGATACCGACGCGGGCCTGCTCGACGCCGTCACGACTCGCCTGCGCGCGGCGCTCGTGGCCACCGCGCCCGAAGCGCGCGGCACGCCGGTACTCGTCCGCGGCACGTTCGGCGCCGACGCCGGTGCGATCGGCGCGGCCACGCTGCCGATGTTCTTCAACTTCTCCCCACGGGCCGGCATCCTCAAGGGCGCCCGCACCGACTCGCAGGAGGCCAGCCATGTCGCGATCTGAGTCGCCCCGCCCGCTGCTCGAGATGCGCGGGATCAGCAAGACGTTCCCGGCCGTACGCGCGCTCGACAACGTCAGCCTGACCGTCTATCCCGGCGAGATCCATTCGCTGATGGGCGAAAACGGCGCGGGTAAATCGACGCTGATGAAGATCCTGTCGGGTGCCTACCGTGCCGACGCCGGCGGCGAGATCCTGATCGACGGCGCCCGCCTCGACATCGACGGCCCGCTGGCCGCGCGCGATGCGGGCGTCGCGGTGATCTACCAGGAGCTGTGCCTGTCGCCGAACCTGACCGTCGCGGAAAACATCTACATCGGCCGCGAACTGCGGCGCGGCAACCGGCGCTGGGGCACGATCGACCGCGCGGCGATGGCGCGTGGCTGCGAGGACGTGCTCGCGCGCCTGGGCGCATCGTTCGGGCCCGAGACGCTCGTCGATACGCTGTCGATCGCGGAGCAGCAACTCGTCGAGATCGCGCGCGCCGTGCATACCCGCGCACGCATCCTCGTGATGGACGAACCGACCACGCCGCTGTCGTCGCGCGAGACCGAGCACCTGTTCCGCCTGATCCGCCAGTTGCGCGAGGAAGGTCTCGCGATCATCTACATCAGCCACCGGATGGCGGAAATCTACGAACTGTCCGACCGCGTGTCGGTGCTGCGCGACGGCGCGTACGTCGGCACGCTCGAACGCGCATCGCTGTCGGCCGAGCGTCTCGTCGCGATGATGGTCGGCCGCGACATCTCCGGCTTCTACAAGAAGGAACACGCGCCGTACGATCCCGGCCACCTGCTGCTATCGGTGCGCGACATCGCCGACGGCGCGCGCGTGCGCGGCTGCAGCCTCGACCTGCACGCCGGCGAAGTGCTCGGCATCGCGGGGCTCGTCGGCGCCGGCCGCACCGAACTCGCGCGGCTGATCTTCGGCGCCGAACCGCGCGAGCACGGCGACGTGAAGGTGGGCGACCGCACGTTCGGCGCGCACTCGCCGCGCGACGCGATCGACGCGGGCCTCGTGTACCTGACCGAAGACCGCAAGCGCCAGGGCCTGTTCCTCGACATGAGCGTGCGCGACAACATCAACATCTCGGTCTGCAACCGCGATGCGCGGCTCGGCGCGCTCGACCTCGCACGCGGCGCCGACCGCGCACGCGACGCCATTGCGTCGCTGTCGATCCGCGTGCCGAACGCAAACGTCAACGTCGGCGCGCTGTCAGGCGGCAACCAGCAGAAAGTGCTGCTGTCGCGCCTGCTCGAGACGAAGCCGCGCGTGCTGATCCTCGACGAACCGACGCGCGGCGTCGACATCGGCGCGAAATCCGAGATCTACCGGATCATCAACGAGCTTGCCCGGGCCGGCGTGGGCGTGATCGTGATCTCGAGCGAACTGCCGGAAATCATCGGCGTCGCGGATCGCGTGCTCGTGATGCGCGAAGGCGAGATCGCGGGCGAACTCGGCGGCCACACGCACACGCCCATCACGCAGGAAGCGATCATCGCGCTCGCCACCGGCTCGCAGGCCGAACTCGCCGACGCGCACTGAATCAGCCCTTTCATTTCACTTTTACATTCAGGTTACCGAAATGATCAACCCGACCAAGCAGCGGAACCTCGCTTCCGCGACGGCCCAGCCGGTGGCCAACCGTACGCCGATGTTGCGCGGCACCGATCACCGTGCCCGCATGCAGTCGCTGATCCGCACCGCCGGCATGCTGCCGGTGCTGCTGGTTCTGTGCATCGGCTTCGGCTTCCTGACCGACGGTTTCTTCACGCTGCAGAACCTGTCGATCGTCACGCAGCAGGCATCGATCAACATCGTGCTCGCGGCCGGCATGACCTTCGTGATCCTGACGGGTGGCATCGACCTGTCGGTCGGCTCGGTGCTCGCCGCCGCGGCTGTCGCCGCGCTGCTCGCGTCGACGATCCCCGGCTGGGGCTGGCTCGGCGTGCCGTTCGCGCTCGTCGTCGGCCTCGTGTTCGGCGCGATCAACGGCGGTCTGATCTCGTTCCTGCGCCTGCCGCCGTTCATCGTCACGCTCGGCGCGATGACGGCCGTGCGCGGTGTCGCACGCCTGATCGGCAACGACACGACCGTGTTCAATCCGCAACTGCCGTTCGCGTTCATCGGCAACGGCACGATCCTCGGCGTGCCGTGGCTCGTCGTGATCGCGTGCGCGGTGATCGCGATCTCGTGGTTCATCCTGCGCCGCACGGTGCTCGGGATGCGGATCTATTCGGTCGGCGGCAATCCGGAAGCCGCGCGCCTGTCGGGCATCAACGTGCGGGCAATCCAGATGTTCGTCTATGCGGCATCGGGGCTGCTTGCGGGCCTCGGCGCGGTGATGTCGGCCGCGCGGCTCTATGCGGCCAACGGCCTGCAGCTCGGCCAGTCGTACGAACTCGACGCGATCGCCGCGGTGATCCTCGGCGGCACGAGCTTCGTCGGCGGCGTCGGCTCGATCGTCGGCACGCTGATCGGTGCGCTGATCATCGCGGTGCTGACGAACGGCCTCGTGCTGCTCGGCGTGTCCGACATCTGGCAGTACATCATCAAGGGGCTCGTGATCATCGGCGCCGTCGCGCTCGACCGCTACCGCCAGCGCGATTCGGCGCGAACCTGAGCCCCTTCCCGTCCATTCGACCTTGCGGCGCAGGCCGATCCCTGCGCCCGCTCGCCAAGCAACTTCACGGAGACACAACGACATGTTCAAGCACAAAGCCGCCCTGACCGCCGCTGCCTGCGCACTCGCCTTCGGCGCTTCCGCCGCGCACGCGGCGGACAAGCCGCTCAAATCGATCGGCGTCACGGTCGGGTCGCTCGGCAACCCGTACTTCGTCACGATCGTCAAGGGCGCCGAGGCGCGCGCCAAGCAGCTCAATCCGAATGCGAAGGTCACGGCCGTGTCGGCCGACTACGACCTGAACAAGCAGTTCACGCAGATCGACAACTTCATCTCCGCGCACGTCGACATGATCCTGCTCAATGCAACCGACCCGAAGGCGATCGAGCCGGCGGTGAAGAAAGCGCAGGCGGCCGGCATCACGGTCGTCGCGGTCGACGTCGCGGCCGCCGGCGCGAACGCGACCGTGCAGACCAACAACGTGAAGGCCGGCGAGCTCGCATGCGATTACATCGCGAAGAAACTCAACGGCAAGGGCAACGTGATCATCGAGAACGGCCCGCAGGTGTCGGCCGTGATCGATCGCGTCAACGGCTGCAAGACCGTGCTCGCGAAAAACGCCGGCATCAAGGTACTGTCGAGCGACCAGGACGGCAAGGGCTCGCGCGAAGGCGGGATGAATGCGATGCAGGGCTACCTGACGCGCTTTCCGAAGCTCGATGCAGTATTCACGATCAACGACCCGCAGGCGATCGGCAGCGATCTCGCCGCGAAACAGCTGAACCGCCCGGGCATCGTGATCACGTCGGTGGACGGCGCGCCCGATATCGAAGTCGCACTCAAGACCAACACGCTCGTGCAGGCGTCGTCGAGCCAGGATCCGTGGGCGATGGCGCAGCAGGCCGTCAACGTCGGCTACGGCATCATGAACGGCCAGAAGCCGGCCAACCCGATGATCCTGATCGAACCGACGCTCATCACGCGCGACAACGTGAAGAGCTACAAGGGCTGGAGCGCCCCGCGCTGATCGCGCCGCCCCGCCGCAAAACCGGGCAGTGCCCGGCCGCATCGCCGCACGCGACGGCCGGCGCCGCCCGCCTCTGACTTCCCCCCGTGCATGGCCGCGCGCAACGTCGCGGTACAAGGTTTCGACATGACGACGACGTTTCCCCGCCTGATCGTATTCGGCGAAGCACTGACCGATTTCATCCGCGACGACGCGCAGCGCTGGCACAGCGTCGCCGGCGGGTCATGCTGGAACGTCGCGCGCGTCGGTGCGCGGCTCGGCGTGCCGACGGCCTTCGCCGGCACGGTCAGCCGCGACATCTTCGGCGACGAGCTGATGCGCAAGAGCGCCGACGCGGGGCTCGACCTGCGCTTCATCCGGCAAGTCGATCGCGCGCCGCTGCTCGCGATGGTCGTGTCGAAGCAGCCGCCCCACTATTTCTTCATCGGCGAGAACAGCGCCGATCTCGTGTTCGATCCGGCGGACCTGCCCGCCGGCGCACTCGACGCGGCCGAGATCGTGCACGTCGGTTCGCTCGGCGTCGTGCGCGAGCCGCTCGCGGCCCGCCTGATCGATGTGGCGCAGGCCGCGCGGGCCGCCGGCAAGCGGATCTCGTTCGACCCGAACTTCCGTGCGCCGATGGCCGCGCCGTCGTATCGCGACACGCTGCGCCGGCTGGCCGGGCTCGCCGACTGGATCAAGGTATCCGACGAGGATCTGCGCGGGCTGTTTCCCGAGTTCGACGAAGCCGCCGCGCTCGCGCAACTGCGCGCCTGGGCACCCGACGCAACGATGCTCGTCACGCGCGGCGCGTCCGGCATGCAGCTCCTGCATCGCGACACCGTGCTGTTCCAGCCTGCGTTTCCGACCGAGGTTGCCGACACCGTCGGCTGTGGCGATGCGAGCATCGGCGGCTGGCTCGCGAGCCAGCTTGCGCGGCCCGATGCGTCGGCCGCCGAGCATCTGCGCTATGCAGCCGCCTGTGCGGCGGTCGCCTGCGCGCATGCAGGCGCCTATGCGCCGACGGCGGCCGAAGTGACCGACATGATCGATCGCTCGGCCGACACCGTGGTTTCGCAATAACACGCGCCGGCGCGCCGCCCCCGCACTGTCAAGCGGCAGTCGTTCCGCCACTACCGTTCGGCGGCATCCCGGCCTGCAGCAGCTGCAGGCTCTCGTCGACGCTCAATTCGGACATCGCGTCTTCGCGCAGTGTTTCGTCCGCTGCGCGGCGCAACGCATGCAGCGCGTGCACCTTGAGCCGCACGATCGCAAGGCGCAACCCGCGCGCCGTGCATTCGGCCGCGAACGTGCGCAACGATTCGATCGTCGTGCCGTCGACATCCGGCGTTTCCTCGAGGCTCAGCATCACGGTACGCGTGTCCGGCGCGGCCTTCATCAGCGCACGCACGCGGTTCAGCATCCGGTCCGCATTCGCGAAGAACAGCTGCGCCTCGGGCCGCACGATCAGCACGCCCGGCACCGGCTTCGCTTCGGCGTGGCTCGCCACGTCGACGAAGTCGTGACTGTCGCGCAGCCGGCCGAGCACGCTGACGTTCGGCTCGGACAGCTTGCGCAGCGTCAGCAGCAGGCTCACGCCGATGGCCGCGAGCAGCCCGTGCAGCACACCGAGCACGAGCACCGCGAGCAGCGCGGCGATCACGACGACCCGGTCGCGATGCCAGGCCCAGTACGGCCGGAATACCGCCGGATGCAGCGAGTGGCTGACCGCGAAGATCACGATCGCCGCGAGCACGGGCTCCGGCGTGCGCGCGAGCTGCGGCAGCAGCAGCCAGACGATCAGCGCGACCACGCCCGCCGCCCACAGGCCGGCAAAGCGCGACTGCGCGCCGGCCGCTTCGTTCGCCGAGGTCGCCGAATAGCCGGCACCGACCGGCATCCCGTGCAGCAGGCCCGACACCAGATTCGCGCAGCCGAGCGCGACGAGGTCGCGGTTCGGCGACACGCTGTCGCCATGCTTCAGCGCGAAGTTGCGAATCGATCCGTACGACTCCGCGTACAGGATCAGCATCAGCGCGAACGCAAGCTCGATGGTCTGCATCCACGCATTGCGGTCGAGCGTCGGCAGCCCGAACTCGATGTGCTTGAAATCGATGTGGCCGACGATCGCGATCCCGTATCGCTGCCAGTCGATCGCATAGCCGGCCGCGATCGACAGCACGATCACGACGAGCGTCGCGGGCACGCGCGAACTCCGCCCGAGCGTGAACAGCAACGCCAGTGCAGTCGCACCGAGCGCGACGCTGGCGAGATTCGCATGCGGCGCGCCGGTGATCAGGTCAAGCGCGACATGCGGCGCATCGCTGTGCTGCACGGAAATCGCGAGAATCTTCGGCAACTGCTTGATGACGATCGTCACAGCGAGGCCGAACGTGAAGCCGCGCAGCACCGGCCGCGCGACGAAATCCGACATGCCGCCGAGCCGCGCGGCACCTGCCAGGATGAACAGCACGCCCGTCATTGCGACGAGCGCCGCCGCAAGCGCGAGCTGCGCGGCGAGCGCCATCCCCGACTCCGCGAGCACCGTCGCGGCAAGCACGGCGGCGGACGACGACGTCGACGACACGATCGCGAAGCGGCTGCTGCCGGTGAGCGCATAGACGACGAGCCCCGACAGCAACGCAATGAGACCGGCCTGCGGCGGCAGGTTGGCCAGCCCCGCGTACGCGACCGCCTCGGGTATCAGCAGGCCCGCGATCGACAGGCCGGCCAGCGCGTCCAGGCCGATGCGCCGCTTGGGTGGCGGCGAAGTCGTGTCGAGCACGGCGAAATGGTCGGCATGCTGCGGGCCGGCATCGGGGCGGATCGGGGTGGTCGTCATGAGGCGATCAGGGCTTGACGGCAATGACGCCCGACCAGCCGGGCAGATAGCGCGCATCCTGCTCGTGCGCGCGATGCAGTGCGATATCGAGCGCCTTCGCGAAGTTCTTGCGAATCTGGTCGAGCGGCACATGCTGGCGCAGGTAGTCGGCCCACAGGAATTCGCTGAACGGCGTCGCGTCCTTTGCATAGCCGCCCGCCGTGCGCAGCTCGCCGGCAAGGCTGCGGTACGGATCGTCCACGAGCCCCGTCAGCGCCTTCGGCAGATTCGCGTAGTCGCGACGCGTGCCGTCCGCGCCGAACGGATGCACCCATTGGTTGTGTTCCATCATCCGCCAGAAGATCGTGTGGTCGAGCCACGACAGATCCTTCAGCAGCATCGCGTTCACGCGCGCCTCCCCTTCCTCGATCAGCGCGAGGCCGAGATGGTGGTGATCGGTGATGTAGTGCAGCCCGTCCGGGCCGAGCACGGCCGGGAACCAGTGCGATTCGATCGCGGCCTTGCGCGCACGCTTGCTGAGCCCCTTCCAGTGTTTGCGCTTCGCCTTGACTTCGCGATAGCCGACCGTCATCTGCGTGGGACGCAGTTCTTCCAGCTTGACGGGAATCAGATGAACATCATTGCCGAGTGCCATGGTCGTACCCCATGTTGCGAAATTCCGGCAACGATACTCCTGATCGCGCGAGCCGTTAATACGTCATGACCTCGATACGCATCCGGTTGACGATCTCTGACAACCGCCCAACCGCCCAACCGCCCGCGCAGCGCCGCGCTACGCGCGCAGATCGTTGCGTTCGAGACGATGCCGGATGTAAGGAATGCCATCGTGCACGACGTTCACGCGACGCATCCCGAGCTTGCGCGCGACATTCAGCGAGCCGCTGTTGGCCTCTGCGATATCGGCGATCACGCGCGGTAGTCGCACGGTGTCGAAGGCGTGACGCACGACGGCTGCCGCAGCCTCGCTCGCAATGCCGCGCCCCCATGTCGCGCGCACCAGCCGCCAGCCGATCTCGACGTCGCGCGCGCCGTCCGCATAGTCGGGAATCAGCAGGATCCAGCCGATGAACGCATCGGGCGCGGCCTTCTCGAAGATCGACCAGTAGCCGAGTCCCGGCGGATAGTCGCGTGTGATCCGGTGCGTGACGAAGCGCCGATGCTCGACGGGATCGTGCCACGGGCCCGCGATGTGTCGCGTAACCTCGGGATCGCGATCCATCGCGACGCACGCATCGAGATCGGCCAGCACGCGCGGACGCAGCCACAACCGGGCGGTTTCGAGCACGGGCAACGTGGTGGCGGAAGGTTCGGTCATCGGGACTCCTGATTCGGTGACGATGTGCACCGGGCGCATTACAAAACAACTACAAACAGCCTTCCGGAATGATACAGATGCCTGTCGCCTGTTCCGCGCGACGCCGTTTCCCTTTCCGCAACAGTTCATTTCCTAGGGATTATTCCCGATTCGACGTTATCGCGCCCTACATCGCTCGGCGCCGCGGCCTACACTCGATCAATGCCCCCGCACCGCGCGCAAGCCGGGCCGGCATCCGCCTGCACATCGTGAGCGCGCAAGCCAACGAGGAGACCTCGGACATGAGCTGGACCCGCGAACAACGCAACGTCACGATCGCCGCCTATCTCGGCTGGACACTCGATGCGTTCGATTTTTTCCTGATGGTTTTCGTGCTGAAGGACATCGCCGCCGAATTCGGGTCGACGATCCCCGCCGTCGCGTTCGCGCTCACGCTGACGCTCGCGATGCGCCCGCTCGGCGCGCTGATCTTCGGCCGGCTCGCCGACCGCTTCGGCCGCCGCCCGACGCTGATGGTCAACATCGCGTGCTATTCGCTGCTCGAACTCGCGTCGGGTTTCGCACCGAGCCTGACCGCGCTGCTCGTGTTGCGCGCGCTGTTCGGCGTCGCGATGGGCGGCGAATGGGGCGTCGGCTCCGCGCTGACGATGGAAACCGTGCCGACCCATGCGCGCGGCTTCGTGTCGGGGCTGCTGCAGGCCGGCTATCCGAGCGGTTACCTGCTCGCGTCCGTCGTGTTCGGCCTGTTCTACCAGTACATCGGCTGGCGCGGGATGTTCATGGTCGGTGTGCTGCCCGCGCTGCTCGTGCTGTACGTGCGTGCGCACGTGCCCGAATCGCCGGCATGGAAGCAGATGGAGAAGCGCCCGCGCCCGAGCCTTGGCTCCACGCTGAAGCAGAACTGGAAGCTCACGATCTACGCGATCGTGCTGATGACCGCGTTCAACTTCTTCTCGCACGGCACCCAGGATCTCTATCCGACGTTCCTGCGCGAACAGCATCACTTCGATCCGCATACCGTATCGTGGATCACGATCGTGCTGAACATCGGCGCCATCGTCGGCGGCCTGTCGTTCGGCGCGATCTCGGAGCGGATCGGCCGGCGTCGTGCAGTCTTCATCGCTGCGTTGATCGCACTGCCCGTGCTGCCGCTGTGGGCGTTCTCGAGCGGCCCGGTTGCGCTCGCCGCGGGGGCGTTCCTGATGCAGATCTCGGTGCAGGGTGCGTGGGGCGTGATCCCGGTTCACCTGAACGAGATCTCGCCCGACGAGATCCGCGCGACCTTCCCCGGCGTCGTCTACCAGCTCGGCAACCTGCTCGCGTCGGGCAACGCGACGATGCAGGCCTCGCTCGCCGTTTCGCACAACAACAATTACAGCTTCGCGCTCGCGCTCGTGGCCGGCATCGTCGCCGTCGTGATCGCCGTGCTGATCCTGTTCAGCCGCGAGCGGCGCGGCATCGACATGACGCAATCGGTCAATACGCGTAGCGCGGTCAGCTGACCCCGCACATTGACGCATCGCACCATCGCGCGTGCCCCGCCCTGCCGAGGGCGCGCGCGATACTTTCCGCATCTGCACATCGAACTAGAGGAATTTGTCCAGATTCCGCGCTTGCCCGCTCCGCCCGCCCTTTTTTATCTTAATAAAAACGACTGTTTGAATCAGACAAACAAATCACCAGTTCGCGGCCGGGCGACCGGCATGGGAGGCGGGACATGGCAGTAAGTCAGGAAGGACGGCCATCCACGGGACGGCCGTCCGGGCAGCGGTCATCCGGCACTCGGCAGACCGGCGGGACGAAGGCGCGCATCCTCGATGCGGCCGAGGATCTGTTCATCGAGCATGGCTTCGAGGCGATGTCGATGCGCCAGATCACCTCGCGCGCGGCGGTCAACCTGGCCGCGGTCAACTACCACTTCGGCAGCAAGGAAGCGCTGATTCACGCGATGCTGTCGCGCCGGCTCGACCAGCTCAACCAGGAACGCCTCGGCATCCTCGACCGCTTCGATGCGCAACTCGGCACGCACATCACCTGCGAGCACGTGCTCGGCGCGATGTTCATTCCCGCGCTGAAGGCATCGCGCAATCCCGAGCGCGGCGGGCCCGGGTTCCTGCGTCTGATCGGCCGTGCGTACACCGATCCGTCGCCGTTCGTGCGCAACTTCCTGACTGCGCACTACGCGAGCGTCGCGGGCCGCTTCTTCGACGCGTTCCAGCGGGCCTTGCCGCACCTGCCGCGCACGGAGCTCGGCTGGCGGCTGCACTTCGCGATCGGCGCGCTGTCCGGCGCGCTCGCCGGCGCCGAAACGGAAAGCCTGATCGACGAGTTCTCGCAAGGCCGCACGATGAACGACGTGCAGATGATCGCGCGACTGTCGTCGCTGATCGTCGCCGCGCTGAAAGCGCCGATGCCAGACAGCGCGCAACTGTCGATCTTCGCGGCCGTGCTCGACGACGCAGGCGCGAGCGAAGCGTTCGGGCTGCCGCAGTCGTGCGCGACCACCGCCGATACGGCAACGCTGCATTCCACGAACTGAGCGCGCGAGGCCACGCGCGACTTCCTGTTCACGATTTGATTGAAACGCGCGGTCATGCGGGGCGTCGATGCGTCCCCGTCGATCGACCGTGCGGCACAGGGCACAGGCGGGTGCCGAAGCGCCCGCCGTCGCCGAGAGCAAAGACCGGAGACACGTCATGTCATCTTCCGCAGCAACCGCAGCGGCCCAGGTTCCGCCCAACTCCGACGGCATCTGGTACGCGTCATACCCGCCCGGCGTCCCGCACGACATCGACGTCACGCAATATGCATCGCTCGTGCAGTTCTTCGACGAATGCACCAGCCGCTTCGCCGAGCGCGTCGCCTATGTGAGCGCAGGCGCATCGATGACCTACCGCACGCTCGCGCAGAAAGTCGACGCGTTCGCGTCGTATCTGCAAAGCCTCGGCGTCAAGCCCGGCGACCGCGTCGCGATCATGCTGCCGAACACGTTCCAGTACCCGGTCGCGTTGTTCGGCACGCTGAAGGCAGGCGCGATCGTCGTCAACGTCAATCCGCTCTACACCGCGCGCGAACTCGCGCACCAGTTGAAGGACAGCGGTGCGCAGACGATCGTCGTGTTCGAGAATTTCGCGCGCACGCTGCAGGACGCGCTGCCGGAAACGCAGGTGAAGAACATCGTCGTCACCGCGCTCGGCGACCTGCTCGCCGATGGCTTCAATGCGAAAGGACGCCTGATCAATTTCGTGCTGAAGCACGTGAAGAAACTCGTGCCGACCTACCACCTGCCGCAGGCCATCCGGTTGCGCTCCGCCCTCGCGCTCGGTGCGCGCGGCAAGCCGCAGTCGGTGCCGATCACGCGCGACGACCTCGCGTTCCTGCAATACACGGGCGGTACGACGGGTGTCGCGAAAGGCGCGATGCTCACGCATGGCAACCTGATCGCGAACCTGCTGCAAGCGAAGGCCTGGATCGCCGACCAGGTATCGGGCGACGTCGAAACCGTGCTCACGCCGCTGCCGCTGTATCACATCTATTCGCTGACGGTGAACGCCTTCATCTTCATGGGGCTCGGCGGACGCAACATCCTGATCGCGAACCCGCGCGACATGACGATGGTGATGAAGATCATCCGCAACGAAACGTTCACCGGAATCACCGGCATCAACACGCTGTACAACGCTTTCCTCGACAACGAGGAATTCCGCAAGCGCGATTTCTCGAAGCTGAAGCTCGCGATGGCGGGCGGGATGGCGATGCAGCACGCGGTCGCGGAGCGCTTCCAGCAGGTGACGGGCCGGCCGGTCGTCGAAGGCTACGGCCTGACCGAATGCTCGCCGATCGTCACGATGAACCCTGTGGACCTGAACGACATGGCCGCGTTCAGCGGGTCGATCGGCCTGCCCGCTCCGTCCACCGTCGTGCGCTTTCGCCGCGAGGACGGCACCTGGGCGCCCATCGGCGAACCGGGCGAGCTGTGCGTGCACGGTCCGCAGGTGATGCGCGGCTACTGGCAGCGCCCCGACGAGACGGCCAAGGTGATCGACGCCGACGGCTGGCTCGGCACCGGCGACATCGGCGTGATGGACGAACGCGGCTTCATCCGCCTGATCGACCGCAAAAAGGACATGATCCTCGTGTCGGGCTTCAACGTGTATCCGAACGAAATCGAGGAAGTGCTCGTGATGCATCCGGGCATCAGCGAAGCAGCGGCGATCGGCATTCCTGACGAGGTACAGGGCGAACGGATCAAGGTGTTCGTCGTGCGCCGCGACCCGTCGCTGACGGTCGACGACGTGCTCGCGCACTGCCGCAAGAACCTGACCGGCTACAAGATGCCGAAATTCGTCGAGTTCCGCGACGCGCTGCCGCAAACGAACGTCGGCAAGATCCTGCGCCGCGCGCTGCGTGACGAGGAACTCGCCAAAATCAAGGCCGCGAAGCAAGGCTGAACGATCCATCGCCCCGGGAGACGCCGTCGATGAACGAAGGAAAGAAGCACCACGCGCGGCATGCCGCCGCCGTGGCGGTCGCCTGCCTGTTGTCGCTCGTACACGCGGGCCTGCATGCACAGGAAACGGCCGCCGCCGCGAGCGCGGCAGCGGGTGTCGCGCTGCCAGCGGATCTCGCGAAAGTCACGCGCGAGCCGATCGCACAGCAGGCGCGCTGGCTGCGCACGGCAGCACAGCGCGGCACGCTCGCGCAACTCGATGACGCGACGCTCACGGCGCTCTTCAAGGCACTCGATCCGCTCGCCGTACCGCTTTATATCCGTAACGGCCCCAACGGCTATCCGTCATACCAGTTCACGATGGTGCGCCAGGAGCGCATCAGCGGAAAATGGTCCGATACACCCGACCGCATGCTCGTGAAAACCACCCGCGAGCCGCTGCGCGTCTATGCGAAATGGCTGCCGGGCGGTGCGCATGCGGGCCAGGAGACGATCTACGACACGACGCAGCGCAAGGACGAGATGTACGGCCATCTCGGTGGCCTGCTCGGCAAGATTCCGCTGTGGACGGCACTCGACGGCGCACTCGCGCGCGCTCAGTCGAATCACCAGGTGACGGATCTCGGCACCGAGTTCATCACGAACCTGTACCTGACCGAAGGGAAGAAATACGTGGAAGCCGGCGTGCAGCGGCCGACCGATGTGGAAGCCAGAACGATCGGCGGCGTGCGCGTCGTTGCGCTCACCTACGAAACGCCGACCGGCCGACCGCAGTTCTACGCGAAGAAGGAAGTCCTCGGGCTCGACCTGCACGCGCCCTATTTCCGGACCGTCGAGTCCTATGACAACGACGGCAAGATCTTCGAACGGATCGTCATCGAGAAAATCGCGCCGGCGACGCTCGACGACACCGCGTTCGCCCCGAAAAACCCCGACTACGCGTTCTGATGCGCGCCGGCGGGGCTCGCCTCGGGCTCAATCGTCATCGTCGTCGCCGTGGTGCTTGCGCCAATGCTTGTCATAGTGCTTGTGCCACTTGCGATAGCGATCGTCGTCGTCATCGCCGTAGTAGCCGTATCCGTATCCCGGATAGGCGACCACGGCCGGCTGCGGCGCCACATAGACCGGTGCCGGCTCGACATAGACCGGCGCGACCGGCACACCGATGCCGACCGACAGGTCGACATGCCCCGCCATCGCACTGCCGGAAGCCAGCAACGCCACGGCCCCGACCCACCCTGCCCATCGTCTCTTGTTCATGTTCTGAATCCCTGATATGCCGGCCCGCCCGGCTCGCGCAGCCAATCTACGCGCGGCGCGCAAATCAAGGTGATACGGCACTGCGAGAGTCGTAACGCGGCGTAACGAAATGGCGCTGGCCGTTCGGCCGAATCGCGAAAATGCGCTGGAACGTCTATAGTGGGTTACGGTTCGACACAATCACGGCTACGCGCTCCCCGATCGAACAGGGTAGAATCCCGCCAAACACCTTGTGGACGAACACGCCACACACACGCACAACATATTCTCTGACGCAGGCTCCTGCCGCACCTCAATGGCCAATCCCGCAGAATCCCATCCGCAAAACGACTTCATCAATTCGGCGCGCAAGGAACGTAAGCGCGTTGAAATCTATCTCGTCAACGGCATTCGTCTGACGGGGTGCATCGAGTCGTTCGACCAGTACCTGGTGATGCTGCGCACCCCCGTGGGTCTGCAAGGCATCTACAAGCGCGCGATTTCCACGATCCAGCTCGACACGGGCGGCTCGCGTCCGGGCGGCAGCGGTCCCCGCGGGCCGCGCACCGGCGGGCGCCCGGGCGGCCGTGAAGGTGGCGGTCACAGCCCGTACGGCTCGCACGGCGGCCCGCGCGAATCGCGCGGCGATGGCGGTTACGGCTCCCGCGAACCGCGTGAAGGCTATGGCTCGCGCGAACCGCGCGAGGGTTACGGCTCGCGTGAGCCGCGCGAAGGCTACGGCGCCCCGCGCGAACCCCGTGAACCGCGCGAAAGCTACGGCGCGCCACGCGACGCCGGCGACGCATCCGGCAACGCATCGCCGTCGGATTCGCGCGGCGGCAACGGGCCAGTGATCGTGACACGCCGCCGGCGAATCGTGCCGGACGGCCAGTAAAGCAAAAGGGCAAGCCAACCGGCTTGCCCTTTTTACTTGTGCGGCTGGCGCGGCATGTCGCCGCACCGCCATCGGGTTCAGTGTGCCGTCGTCGGCAGGCCCGCATCGGCCTCACGCTGCAACGAACGCACCTGCTGCTGCAACGCCCGCAGTTGCGACTGCAGTTCGGCCTGCTGCGCCTGCAATGCGGCCGTCTCGTTACGTACGCTCTTCTGGCGATCCGCGACTGCCGTCTGCTGCTGGCGTGCGATCGAGATATCGGCCTGCAAGCGCCGCGCGCGATCCTGCGTGACTTCGATCTGCTTGTCCATTTGCGTCTTCTGCGATTCCAGCTTCGCTGCCCGCAGTTCGTTCACGGCCAGCCGCTCCGCCTGATGCGAGAAATCGCGATAGATCGCTTCCGCACGCGTTTCGTCGTAAGTCTTGATCACGCGCCAGAACGCCTTCTGCTGGAACAGTGCAACGAAGTACGCACCGTCCTTGACGTTGAACAGCAGGCTCGCACCGTAGCTGCCGTTGTAGCTCGTGCGCATTTCCGTCAGCGTGTGCGCCTGGATCTGGCGCTGCAAGTCGTCGACCGTGCTCGGGCCCGTCGACTCGCCCGCCTGCGGCTGCACCGACGCCTGCGAGTCGATCACCGGAATCGCCGCCACCGGCGCCGACGCCTGTTGTACGGCCGGCGAACCGCTGTCTGCCAGACTTTGCGCGTACGCGCCCTGCATGCCTCCCACCAGGGCGAGCAATACGCACGCCCTTCCCAACCCCGTCTTATGGCTCATGAAGTTCTATTCCCGCCCGAGTCGTTGTAATTCAGCGCGATTTTATCTCATTAATTACTCACTTTCGCGGGTCTCGGGCTCCTCGTCGAAGATCTGATATTTGCGCATTTTTTCCCACAATACCTTGCGGCTGATGCCGAGCTGCTGCGCCGTATCCTGACGCCGCCAGCCGTTTGCGTCGAGCGCCGCAATGACGCGGCTGCGCTCGTTCATGTCCCACTTGCTGCGGTCGACGAAGACCTCCGCCGCGCTCTCCGCCGGTACCGGCTGCGCCGAATTGCGCGCGTGCGCGATCAGTCGCTGCAACCGCGCGGCATCCCACCCGCCCGTCTGCCGCACCGTCACGCCGACACGCTCGGCGAGGTTGCGCAGTTCGCGCACGTTGCCGGGGAAATAGCTGTCCGCGACCGAATCCGTCAGCCAGTACGGCAGGTCGGACAACTGAGCGAGCCGATCCTCGCCGACGACTTGCGCGACGAACGACTTGAACAGCGCGATCTTGTCGACGGCGCCGCGCTCTTCCAGCGACGGAATGCTCAGCTCGATCACCGCGAGCCGGTAGTAGAGATCGGCACGGAACAGGCCGTCCTTCACGAGCTGCGGCAGCTTCTTGTTACTCGCCGCGACCAGGCGGAAATCGACCTTGACCGGCGTCGCCGCACCGACGCGCAGCACCGCGCCGTCCTCGAGCACGCGCAACAGCTTGACCTGCTGGTACAGCGGCAGATCGCCGACTTCGTCGAGGAACAGCGTGCCGCCCCCTGCCTGCTCGAAATAGCCTTTATGCGCAACAACCGCACCCGTGAACGATCCTTTCGCATGACCGAAGAACAGCGATTCGAACAGGCCGTCGGGAATCGCGCCGCAGTTCACCGGTACGAATTCGCCGTGCCGGTAGCGCGAATGCTTTTCGTGCAGCAGTTGCGCGATGCGCTCCTTGCCGACGCCGGTTTCGCCGTGCAGCAGCACGTTGGTGTCGCAGTCGGCGAACGTATCGACTTCATGCAGCAGTGCCTGCATCGATTCCGAGTGCGCGACGAGTTCGGTCGGATGCGACGTTTCAGCCGTATGCGCACGCAGCTGCGTGACGAGCTTGCCGATCATGCCGCGCAGTTCGGCGCAGGTGAAGTCGAGCGGCAGGATATGCGAATACTCGGGCGGATACTGTGACGCGTCGTGGTCGCGCGCCGCGCCGACCCAGACAACCGGCATGCCGATGTTGGCCTGCCAGTCGCGCAGGAACGCCGCGCCGGTTTCGATCATCGTCACGCTGATGATCGCCAGCGACGGCCGCAACGCGGCGCGCTCCGGCGAGATTTCCGCATTGTCGGCGCGGATCACTTCGACGTCGAAGCTCGCCATGCAGCGGGCAACGCGGTCGACAATGTCCGCTTTGCCTTCCCAGACGTACAGGTCGAGCTCTTCGATTGCGGAGGTGGGTCTCATCAATTTGATCCAGCTACTTCAGTTGAAAACGCACTTAATTACCTACTAGCTGCGGAACGGCGCATGTCAACGACATGTTATGGACGGTCGCAACCCCGACCTGAACGCCCAATAGCTGCAGCAATGGTACGAGCAGCTGGTCGAGAGCGCTAAAAATACCGTTCAGTACTGTATTCGACAGCATTCCGAGCAGGTCGCCGATCACCGATGTACCGACCGTGATCGGGACACCCAACAGCGTCACCGTCAAGGTCAGGCCGGTTCCCTTGGAAAGCGCAGCGGCAGGCCCCGATAGCGCGTTCGTCAGCACTTGTCCGACCTGGTTGGAATTGACGCTTTGATAGTCATCGCTATTTCCAGTAATGCCGTCAAATACCAAAGGACCGCCAACGGATGCGACAGCGGGTACCGAAATGGCGGGAACCGTCGCGGTGACCGATGTCTTCAAACCCAGCGCGCTCAGAACACCAACGTTCAGGAGCGTCGCAACCTGCGGCGAGCCGCACGAGTAGCCACCAGACACGTCCATCGCGCCCTGGCTGTTCAACGGCGCGTCTCCGATACATATATTCGCCAACCCAGGCTGCGCAACGATATTCGCGCGGCTATTGGCCCGCGTTGCTGCACAGCTCGTCGATGTCAACCATGCTGTTCCAGGGGCTACTTCGAGGTATAGCGGCAACTTCACACTCAAATTGAGAAGGCCGTTCAGCAGCCCGCCCAAGGAACCCCACGTTCCAAGCCCGACGTTCAGGTAGACCGCGATGTCTGCAGTGTGGGCGAGCGTGCGCCAAGGATTCCCTGGCTTCGTTGGATCGGTGCCGCCTTCACCAATGGCAATGACTGGCGGCCGGATTACCTGCACTTGCAGCGCGGCTTGTGCAAGACCGAGAAGATTGAGGCCGGTATTGACACTCACAGCGGGGCTGTTCGCGTTGGCATTCGCGATTTCTGCTGCGGTAAACAACAGATCGAGCAGGTTAACCGTCGCATTCGCTGCATTTTGCGTGTTTGCCAGACCGATTGACAACAAGCCCGGAGTAGACGCCGAGTTTCCAAGCGCGATTGGCCCAGGCACGTTCAGCTGAGTAAGCACCTTCAGTATCTTCAGGCTTTCGGTAACGTTCGCCTGCACATTCGCAACGGACGTCTGCCCCAGCGCAGTGATCATCAGCTTTGCAAGCTTGCTGATCGACGCGGTCCCATTCAACAGTTGATCGACAGTCCCCACCTGGAGCGCCGCGCGCAAATCGTCGATTTTGATGCTCGTGCATGCCAACGCCTGATACGTACCGATATTGAAGCTCAACGACGTATTGAGCAACGCACCCAACAACGAATTGACCAGGCCTGGATTGTATGCATTGCTCGTAATCACATTTCCGTTGCAGTCGGTGTTACTGCCGAACATCGCCAGCGACGTACCGATCGAAAATGCATCCACCGCCGCCGCGCGGGCCGTCGAAGTCGCAGAGATGGTCACCGGCCCGGCAACGGTCGACCAAAGCATTCCCAGGAACGAATAACGCAGCTTGCGTGTCATCGTCACTTGCGCGGCGTTGAGTTGGGGGCATGACTGAGTAGCAGGCGAAGCACTGGGTTGAGGACAGGCCATGCTCGCGTTGGCGACCTGATACGTCGACGATCCGCTCGCCGTTGCAGGAGGATCCCATCTGCCGCAACTCGACTGGATCTGGTCCGTGCCATTTACCGGAGCGATCGTACCGAGCTTGTATGAGTCATTCAACTGCGCCACGCTCTGCGCGGCCTGATTCGCACTGGAACAAGACATGTCCGTCGGATTGGTCGGCGCGGCGGCCTGCGCGGCCGCCAACGCAGCCATATCCGCAATCCTTTGCAGATCCCGCCGCTGCAAATACAGATTCCCGATATCGAGCGCCCCCAGCACGACAATCGCGACCATCACCCAGATCGCCGCCATGACCGCAATGGAGCCACGCTGACGACGCATTCCGGGCCAGCCAGTGCTGCGCCGCCGACGTACATGTGATTGATCTACACGCATCGCCATGTCGCTTATTGCGCAGCCTGCCCACCACCCGACATACCACCACTGGTGGAACCAATCTGCGAACTCATCGAGTTCGGAATCTTGTTCTTGAACGAATCCAGATAACGTTGATAGACAAGGGATGCAACGTCCCCGAGCATGGGCTGCGTCGGCGCCGCCGCGCGGTTGTCGCGCTGCATCGAGAGCCACGCCCTAGTCGAGCCGTTGACGTCGGATACGCCTGGCCTCGTAACCTGCTGCCCATATGCAGCAGCGGTGCTCATTGCCACCCCGACGATCGCGCCCAGAATCGCGATTCGACCCGCGCGTGTATTTCGCTGATGTTCATTATTCATATCGTTCCCCGCCTGTCCGTTCATTGTGCAAACCGTTGCAGCAGCGGCACGGTCTGGTCGTAGCCAAAATTGTTCGCCATCGGTTCACTCACGCCTCGCCGTTGCACGACGAGCGGCGTAGCGGCCGCACGCTTCTGTGCGCGTACGGCAGCAGCAACTTTCGCGGAGTCAATACCGATATCCTTGCGGATATCCGCAGGCAAATGCTGCTGAGTCATCAACATCTGCGCATCCTGCGTGTGCCCCGCCGCAAACAGATAAAGCGCAAGATTGCTGACGATCTTGGGATTATGCTGATCCAGTTCGGCCGCCTTTAGCAGCGGCACCCGCGCGCCAACGACATCACCATTGCGTAATTTCGCGTAAGCAAGATCGGATAACAGCGACGCATCGGTCGGCGCGAGTTCGGACGCCTGCGTCAACGCCTGCACCGCATGTCCAAAATCGCCCGCCGCGCCGGCGATCAGCCCAAGCCCTCTGTAACCGCGAGCCGCGAGCGGCGTTTTCAGCAACTGCGTGTACGCTGCCGCGCTGGCAGCCGGCTGATCAGTCATCCGAAGTGCATCCGCGCGCAGCAGGATCGTGTCGGGCGACACGCCGTACGCTTTGTCGTATGCGTCGATGTGCGCAAGCGACGCATAATAAAGACCCTGTACCTGCATCCGCTGGATCAGACCCAGATACATCGCCGGTGTGTCCGGCACCGACTGTTTCTGATCGGCCGCCTGAATCAGCGCAGCACGCTCGGTCTGCGTGTTGACGCCGTACCCGTTCTCCTTGGTCGCGCACGCGCCGAGCAGCAACGCTGCTGTCGCTACACCTGCGTACCGCACCATCCCGCTGGTCCGCTTCATCATTTTTCCTTCGTCCATCAATGGTGCGACGCCAGCGCATGCATCACCGCCAACATCCCGGGCCCGGCCGTCACGATCAGCAGCGCCGGCAACAGGGTCAGTACCATTACACCGGTCATCTTCACGGTCAATCGGCCAATCCGCTCGCGAAGCATCGCACGACGCGTCTCACGCAACCTGTCTCCGAATTGCTTGAGGGGCTCCTGGACTGCACCGCCGTGCTTGTCAACCTGAACCATCAATCGAACGATCGCGCGCAGATCCTCATTGTCGAATCCTCCGGACAGTCGTTGCATCGACTGCTCGCGCGTACGGCCTGCCGCAAACTGACGCTGCGCGATACCCATTTCCGACGACAGCACCGGCATCATCCCGCGGAAATCGTTCGTCACGACTTGCAGACTCTGATCGAGCGACAGCCCGACGCCCTGCAACAGGCGCAGCATGTCAACGAGCAGCGGCAACTCGTCGACAACGCTCTGTCTGCGGGCAGCTGCGCGACGTTGCACATAGAGCTTCGGCACCATGAAGCCGAACCCGAATGCGGCAAACATGCCGATCATCCAGTAACCGCTCTTCATCTGACCGCTCGCAAATATCGCAAACAGCAGCGGCAACCCGATCGCGCATGCAATTCGCACGCTCAGGAACAGTCCACGCGTACGCGCATCGATGTATCCACACTGTTCGAGCAAACGACGATCTTCTTCGGCAACGATGTATTTGCCGAACCCCGTGTCGAGCCAGCGCATTCCCGTCGACGACAATCGATCGAGAAAATGTGCAACGCGCTCGCCACCACTCGCGTCCGGCTTCGCAGAAGTGCTGTCAGCTGTTTCAGCCTTGGCCTTGGCTGCCTCAAGTACAGCCATGCGCCGATCCAGTGCGTCGACGAGCGCGCGTTCGGCGCGCGTCGTGGCACTCGCGCGCAGCACTGCCAGCATTCCGAACAGCAAAACGCCAAGCGCGCCCAAGGCCAAAGCAATCGCTCCAATCTGAGTTGCCGTCATACCGTTACCTGAGTCGAGCAATTCGATACAACCACACGCTGCCGGCCAACTGCAGCAGAAATGCCAGCGTGAGAATCAGTCGTCCGCTCGGATCGCCCCACATCCCTTGCAGATACTTGGGATTATTCACGATGACAAAACTGCCGATCACGATCGGCAACATTACAAGCACGAACGCCGACAGCCGCGTCTCTGCTGACATCGCAGTCAGCTCACGCTCCGCCTGTTCGAGATCGCGCATGAATACGGCCATGCGTTCGAGCATTACGTCTGCGCGACCGCCATATTTGACCGACAGACGCAGCACTGAACCGACGAGCTCGAACTCCTCGGTCCGATATATCTTCGCGATATGCGTCATCGCGCGATCGATCTCCACACCACCGCGCAGCATCCGCGATACGTGATCAAGACAGCCGCGCAGCGGCTCCTCCGTTGTCAGCAGTGCGGCCTGAAATGCGGCCGGCACACTATTGCCGAGCGTCACGAGACGTACGATTCCGTCCAGAAACGACGGAATCTGCCGAACGATTTTGAGTCGCCGCCGCTGAATTCGTGACGCCAGCCAAACCCCGAGTATCGAAACCCCACACGCAAACGCCGCGAAGCCAGCAAGCGCGCCGCCGTGGCTGCCGGCGATCACCACGATTGCAACGAGTACGATCAGCGCGACAATCGATTTGCCGCGTGCCCCGTCGATCCCCGCGCGAGACACGAGATTGTTCAAATACTCCGTGGCGATCACATACCAGTGCACCCGAAACGTATCGGACGCACTCCGTGCAACACCCAAGGGCGACGAGGGACGCGGCGCGCCTCCCGCCGCCGGCCGAGATGCTTGCGCCGCCGCCCGTACACCAGGTTCGAGCCGGCTGTCGATGAAGCGCTTCGCATCGGTTCTCACGCGCCGCGCTTCCGCGTGCCGCCACAACATCAGGGCCGACGCGACGCACAGCATCGCGATCGCGAGAACCCAGATCATCGGGCTATACATTGAAGCCTCCGCCGCGACCAAAGCCGCTGCCACCAAAGCCGCCGCCGAAACCACCGCCACCCAGGCCGCTGTTCACCAGCGCCTGACGATAGCGCGCAAGCTTCGGTGAATGTGGATGGATGCCGAGCGACTCCCAGTGGTCGATCTCCTCGCCTTCAGGGGTTACGCGCGCTTCGTAGCGGTAAAGTTCCTGCGTCGCGATGATGTTGTCGGACAAACCGGTCACTTCGGTAATCGACAAGATCCGGCGACGCCCATTCGACAGACGCCCGATCTGCACGATGAAGTCGATCGCGTTCGCGATTTGCCGGCGCAGACTCGACTCGGTGCCTTGGAAGCCTGCGAAGCCCGCCAGCATCTCCAGACGATACAGACACTCGCGCGGCGAACTCGCGTGCACGGTGCCCATCGAGCCATCGTGGCCGGTGTTCATCGCCTGCAACATTTCGAGCACTTCGCCGCCGCGAACTTCGCCGACGATGATCCGGTCCGGGCGCATCCGCAGCGTGTTGCGCAGCAGGTCGCGGATCGTCACGACGCCGGTGCCGTCGAAACCACCAGGCCGGCTCTCGAGCCGCACGACGTGCGGGTGGTTCAGCGACAGTTCGGCCGTGTCTTCGATCGTCACGACACGTTCCGCCTCGGGAATATGGAACGCCAGTGCGTTGAGCAACGACGTCTTGCCGGAGCTCGTGCCGCCCGACACGAGCACGTTGCAGCGGGCTTCGACCGCCGCCTCGAGCAGTGCGCCGATTTCTTCGTTGTACGTGCCGTTGCCGAGCAGGTCGGACGGCTTCAACGGATCCTTGCGGAATTTTCGGATCGAGACGATCGGACCGTCGATCGACAGCGGCTCGATCACGACGTTCACGCGACCGCCATCGGGCAGACGCGCATCGACCATCGGATTCGACTCGTCGAGACGACGCCCGATCGGCGCGAGAATGCGGCGCACGATCCGCAGCAGATGCGCGTTGTCGGTGAACCGCACGGGCAGCTTCGCCAGAATCCCGTGACGCGACACGTACACGTCGTTGTAGCCGTTGATCAGGATATCCTCGACCGCCGGATCCGCCAGCAGGTCCTCGATTGGCCCAAAGCCGGCAAGCTCCTTGGTCAGCGCCTCGGCAATGGCACGCACCTCGTTCTCGTTGAGCGGGATGCGGCGCAGGCGCACGAAGCTGTCGATCTCGAGATCGACGAACTGGTTGATCGCCTGGCGGGACCAGCGACCGAACTCGGCGCCGAGTTCCTCGATACGCGTCAGCAGATGCTCGTGCGCGGCATTCTTGATGTCGTGAAATTGCTGCGTCTGGGAAAACGGCGCTGCGCCGTCGGCGAATTGAATGTCGTGTGCCATCGCTTACGACCGCTTGGACGAAGGTTGAATGAAACGTTTCAATGCAGACAGGCTGGGCGCGATACGCGACGCGCCCGCCATGCCGGACACCCCGGGCAATCGTGTAGCCAGAGATTCAAGCGCTCGCACGTATGGATCGCGCTCGGCCATATCGACAATGAGCCGGCCCTGGTTCGCGGCATGGCAAATCGCAACGCGGCGCGCCGGCAGCGTACCGACCAGCGACAACCCCAAGCGCTCGGCGATTTGTCCGGGCATCAGGTTCAGGGCGGAGTCGTATTGATTAACCACGAGCTTGACGCGATCGGTATCGACGCCGGCGTCGCGTAGGCCTGTGAGCAGATCAGCCGCGGACACAATCGACGCCACGCCCTGATCGCAAACAAGCCATGCCTCGTCGACGGATGCCGTGATCTGCATGACAAACTCGCGGTTAGAAAAGCCGCCGAGATCGATGACCTGCTGATCGAAGAATGCGCGGAGACGGTTCAGCAAACCGATGCACGACGCATATGACACGTCGCGCAGCCCGGCAAGATCCGGCGGCAGTGTCGTCAGCGCGACACCGCTCGAGTGCCGCGTCAGCGCGGTGTTCACGAACGTGCGATCGATGCGGCGGAGGTTCTGCACAGCATCGACGAAATGGAATTCGCAGCGCGTGTTCAGAAACAGCGCGCAGTCACCGGCCGGCAGGCCCAGATCGATCAGCGCGGTTTGACGGCCGGCCGGTGTGCCGCCATCCGGAACCGCCGCCGCGCCCGGGCCGAGCGCGCGCTTTTGCAGCCAGACGGCGAGATTCGCTGCGAGCGTGCTGACACCCATACCGGCACGCGCGCCGACCAGCGCGAGGACCTTCCCATGGCGGCTCGCGGGCTCGCCGACATGCGCGAGCAGTCCACGCGTCGTCCGCAGCGCCTCCTCGGTCGATGCGGACACGTCAATGAAGTCGCGCACGCCGGCACGCAATGCAGCGAGCGTGCTTTCCGGTTGCGCGAGCGAACCCAGCGCGACGATCGGCAACCCCGGATGCGCAGCGCGCACCATCGCGGCGGCCACGCTCGCCGCCTCTCCTCCCTCTGAGAAATCGATGAACACCAGCGCCGGATTGACGCCCGTGATGCGCTGCGCAAGCACACCCGGCTCGAGCGACGCCGCCTCGACCGCGCCGGCCGACACAAGCGTATCGGCAAGCCAGCGGACGCGCGCTTCCTTCGGCGATGCGCAAACGAAATAGTCGGTCACGGCGGGTTCACACAATGACTGGGTTCGTGCGTTCATGTCGAACACCCCCGATTACGCAAGGCTTCGCGTTCATTTCGAAAATCCCGGCGCTGCATCCGGCGCCGCAATGCCGCCCAGATACGATCGCCAGACCGGCCCGTCACGCTGCTCGGACAACTCGCCGGGTGTCGCCGGCAACGCCGCGCCCTTCGCGATCGGCGCAACGAGATGCGGCGTCACGATTATCAGCAATTCCTTGTCGTTCTGCTGATAGTTCAAATTCTTGAAGAACGTACCGATGATCGGAAGGTCGCCAAGCAGCGGAACCTTGCTGACGTTCGACATCGTCTGGCGATCGATCAGGCCGCCGATCACGAAGCTCTCTCCGTCGCCTAGTTCGACCGTCGTGTCCGCGCGACGCGTCGTGATCCCCGGCACTGCGACACCGCTGATCGTCACGCTGTTCACGAAGTCAAGCTGGCTCGACTCGGGCGCGACCTTCAGCGCAATCCGCTGCGGACTCAGCACGGTCGGCGTCAGCGTAAGTCCGACGCCATATTGCTTCCACTGAATTGCGGTCGAACCGAGTCCTTGCGGTGACGGGACCGGAATTTCGCCACCCGCGAGGAAGCTCGCGCTTTGACCAGACAGCGCAACGAGCGTCGGTTCGGCGAGCACCCGGGCGAAATTGTTCGCTTCGAGCAGCGACAGCTCACCGAAGATGCCGCGTCCAGCAGCATTCACGACCAGGTTGAATGCCGACGTCACGGGTGAGCCGAGCGTCGGAATATACCCTGCAGAGCCGGGACCGGAACCGCCGCTATACGACTGCACGCCGCCCGGTGAAAACGAGCCGAACGAGAAACCGTTGTTCTGTTTGAAGAAGTTGAACCCGACCTGCTTGAGCACCGACCGGCTGAACTCGACGACGCGCACATCGACCTGCACAACGTTCTTGCCGGCAAGCGTCGACCGATCGATCACGATGCCCTTCCCGGCCATGTTCTTGGCGACTGCGACTGCGCGTTCATGTGCGTCAAGCGATGCCGACGCACCACGCAGCACCGCCGTTCCGCCATATGCATTCACGCGCGGTGTGGAATCATCGAGCACCGCTTGCGCGGCTGCGTCGACGACCTCGATGCTCCAGACCGTCGGCTCGTCGTGACCACGCTCCCACAGCATCACATTCGTCGCACCGGGCGCCTTCGCGGTCAGCAGTACCGAGCCGGACCGGCTGCCTTTCATGATCAGCACGTCGGCGATCGCCGGGTCGCCGACCGCCACGCGCTGCAATGCATGGCCAGCCGAAATCTGCCGCTGCGCGCCGACCGGCAGTTCGATCTTGCCGCTCGCGCTCGCGAGCGATGCGAATGTCATGGTCCAGATAGCAATCGCGAATGCAATCAGTGTGTTTTTCATTGTTTGGTAGACCGTCACACGGCCTTTACTTGTCGTCGCTGATATCGATGGCCATCGATGTCGTTCAATACGCAACCGTTTCCGACCGGCCGCCGCGGATCACCTCGATGCTGCTTCCGCCACCGCCACCAACCGACCGTACTGCCGGCGGCAGACGCGACGGCAACGGCGGTACGTTCACGTTAGCCACGGCAGTTCTCGGCGTGCCAGACAGTTGTTGCAGCGATACCCCGGCCGCAGCCAGTGCCGACGGCGACAGCTTGTTGTCCGTGCGCACGGCAACCGTTTGCATCGCAAGTTCGTCATCGCGGGGATTGCGCAGTGCCAGCGTCAACCGGCCGCTTGCCTCGCCAAGCGTCAGCGCATCGACCTGCGCGGTCGGTACCGCGAGTACAGCGATGCGCACGTTGGTCGGCTGGCTGCTATTGCCGTTGTTGTTTCCGCTGTCGCGATCCGGCGTCGCGTCGCCAAACGACAACACGCGCACCTTCGACATCAAGAGCCGCGCTTGCGTCTGCGAGACTTCGCCGTCGAGCATCGAGCCGCCTTCGCGCTTCAGATTCACGAACACGTCGACGAAATTGCCAGGCCGCAAACGGTTGCCGACCGCATTGGTCTCGTCGACCCGAACCGCAATCGCGCGCTCCCCCGGTTGAACGTCTTCGGCAAGCCCCGAGACCAGTGCGTCCGAGACGACCGGAGCCGATGCCAATATGTCTCTCGCCGGAACGCGACCAACCAATGTGGCCGGATCGGCAAACGCGCCTGTGGGTGCAGGCGCGGTCGGCTGGACCTTCAACGCGTCGGCCGCGATTGGTTGACCGACGGGCAGCGTGCGCGTGGCAATCACGACCGGCACCGGATTGGCCACAACGGGCTGCTGCTGTGTCGGAACGGCATGCGGTGCGCTGCGTCCGAGCATCCATGCGTAGATTCCGAGCAGAACGGCGATCGCAATCAGCAGCCCCGCGATGATTTTTGTCAGGTTGTTGGCCATGTTGATATTGGAATGCCGGAAGCAGGTTCTGGAGCGTAAATTCAGTGAGCCGGCTGATTCATAGGGAGCTGACTCGTTGCGTCAAAGCATGCTTGGGGTGACTTGCACCGTTGCACTGCCCTGCAACTGGGGAGCGGTAAATACAAACAGCCACGGAATCAACGGATTTTTCGCGTACGAATATGTCACTGTTACCATTACGTTAAATGTCGATGTAGCCGTAGGCACGAATGCAGATGCATCGCAAGTTACGCCCGTTGTTGAGCTCGTGGACGGCGTCGACGTTGAAACCTGCGCGGAGAACTGAACGTTTTTCCCCCACGGCGAGCCATTCAGCGCTTGCGTCACTGCCGTTCCCGCATTCACGTTTAACCGGTCACACGGTGTCAGCGTGTAATTCAATGCCGCACGCGCCCCTTCGGAAGCAGCAAACGTCAGGCTCTGCTGAATGACAAAAATCATCCCGAACGTGACGATCGCGTAGAAAATCAGGAAGAACAGCGGAAAAGTAAGTGCAACTTCGATTGCCGTTGCTCCTCGTTGACGCTCCAACCCGTGCAACAGCAAGCGGCGAGCCCTCATATTCCCCTCTGCACCAGAAGATATCCCAGCCAAACAACCGCCGGCATCACGAGAAATGCCGCATAAGGCGTTGCGCGACGATTACCGACTACCATCGTCGGCATACCACGGCCAAACAATTCGCCGACCGACATGCGGGATATAAACATCACGCCAAGCGCATGCGCGCACGCAGCCAAACTGGCCACAATCCAGATCCCCAACAACGCGTGTGTGCCGCACCACGCGCCCATTACGGCAAATATCTTGACATCGGCTGCGCCCATTAATCGCAATGCAAAAAATGGAAAAAGACAAATCAAGCCGCACAAGGCCCCAATAAGCGCCTGAACAAGTGAAATGCCGAACGGATTTTCGTTAGCAAACGCACATAGCAATGCGCCAACCAAACCCGCAACAGTTAGCGAATTCCGAATACGCCGAAAACGAATATCACTGATCGCGACAAGCACCGCCCAGGCCACAAACACGCCTGAGAAAAACAAGGATTTCATATCGACCGCCGATACAAGCGCAAGAAAGCGGCAAGCGAATCAACATATCTCGCTCACCGCTTTAGCGTGACACTTATGGCGAACACTGGGCAGAGGCGCCCGAGGCTGGCGATACGCAAAGCGCAATCTTCTGGAACATGCCTTCGAGGCCCGTCCCGATCGATGTAACGCTCGCCAAGATGACTACAGAAATCAACCCCGCGATCAGACCGTATTCGATCGCGGTAACCCCGCTCTCTTCCGTCAGGAAGCGCTTGATGAGTGCTTTCATTTTTGTTTCCTCGTGCCTATATATACGTTCTTGGCCTTTTATACGTCTTACATCCCCGCATATCTGGCCGCTTGCCCCGCGTCGTTCGTCACATTTCCGCAACGACGACCAGGTGCGCTTTCTTTATAGTTCGCCCCGAAGAGCGTGTATCGCAATTTGATGCAAGTTAACATTCGCGATAGGAACCCTCCTCGAACGTCGTGTACCGATCCGTACATTTGCTTACATCTGACCTGAATCTTATCTCTGATTCCCTCCAATTTCCAACCCATTTTTAGCGATGGGGATCGAAATTTTTTCCGTAAGCACAGCGTATTTGTACGGCGTTTCGGCACGTCTTACACATAGGACTTACGATAGGTTAGATGTGCACATCTATTCCACCAGTAAAACAACCGCCCAGCCAGCCTGCCGTGTCCGCACAAACCCGATGTTACGCCGCATCCGTAACGCCAATGTTGTGACGTTACGTTACGAAACGGTCGAAACCGTTCTCATTTGTCTGTACTTAAACAGATTCAACAATCTTTCAATTTCCATAACTTCCTTTTCCAACAAGGAATTGCCCCGTTTAAAACCTGTTGTCGAACCGTCGGGCATCGAAATGGCACGACTGTTGCAGAGTAGTCCGCGCACCACTCAACACAACGAAGTTCACAACACATTTTTAATGCGAGGACAAAATGGACATTAAGGTTATCCCTCATGGCGTGTTCCGGACGACTCTGATCGCGGCCACCGTTGCAGCCATGCTTTCCCTCTCCGCGTGCGGCGGTTCCGGCTCCATCAGCCAGGGGCTCGGCGGCGGCTCGAGCTCGGGCGCTGGCGATTCGATCTCCACGTCGGGTGGCGGTACGTCCGGCACGAGCGGCACCTCGGGCACGAGCGGCACTTCCGGCACCAGCGGTACGTCGGGCACGAGCGGTACCTCCGGCACCAGCGGAACCTCGGGCACGAGTGGTACCTCCGGCACCAGCGGTACGTCGGGTACGAGCGGTACCTCCGGCACCTCGGGTGTGTCGTCGAACGCAGTGGGAAATGTCCTCGCAAGCAGCAGCAACATCGTCACGGGTGTCGGCGGAACCGTCTCGGGTCTCGGCTCGGTCATCGCCAACCAGTCACTGCCGGGCGTCAACCCGGCCACTACGCAGGCCGCAGGCGGCATCGTGCAGAACGTCGGCGGTGCCGTGACCGCGCTCGGCAACGGCCTTGGCAACGGTCTCGGCCAACTCGGCGCGACGAAGGATCCGCTCGGCACCACGCTCGCCAGCACGGGCGGCGTGGTCAACCAACTCGGCGGCGCAGTCACGCAGACGGGCAACCTGGTCTCGAGCCTCGGCAGCGGCCCGCTGACGCCGCTCGCGCCGGTCACGGGCGCCGTCGGCGGACTTGTATCGACGCTGGGCGGCGCCGTATCGAACGGCGGCACCACCCTCACCAACGCACTGTCGACCGGCCCGATCCAGCAAGTCACGCAGACGGTCAGCTCGGCGATCACGCCGATCACGACGATGGTCGGCCAGACGACCCAGACGATCGGCACGGCGACCGGTCTCGGCGCGCCCGTCAATACGCTGCTCGGCACGGTCGGCAACGGTCTGAACCAGGCCGGCGCCCTGCTCGCGTCGACGGGCGGCAACCCCGTCACGACCGGCCTTGGCAACACGGTCTCGTCGACGGGCAACACGGTGAAGGCCGTTGGCGGCCTGCTCACGGGCGGCACCGGCGGCGTGACCAACCCGCTGGCTCCGCTCACCGGCCTCGTCTCGACGGTCACCGGCGCACTCGGCGGCGCAACGGGTGGCAGCAGCGGCCCGCTCGCACCGGTCACCGGCCTCGTCTCGACGGTCACGGGCGCGCTCGGCGGCGCAACGGGCGGCAGCAGCGGTCCGCTCGCACCGGTCACCGGCCTTGTCTCGACGGTCACGGGCGCACTCGGCGGCGCAACGGGCGGCAGCGGCGGTCCGCTCGCACCGGTCACCGGCCTTGTCTCGACGGTCACGGGCGCACTCGGCGGCGCAACGGGCGGCAGCGGCGGCCCGCTCGCACCGGTCACCGGCCTCGTCTCGACGGTCACGGGCGCACTCGGCGGCGCAGCAGGCGGCAGCAGCAGCCCGCTCGCGCCGGTCACCGGCCTCGTCTCCACGGTGACGGGCGCACTCGGTGGCGCAGCAGGCGGCAGCGGCGGCCCGCTCGCACCGGTCACCGGCCTCGTCTCGACGGTTACGGGCGCACTCGGTGGCGCAGCGGGCGGCAGCAGCAGCCCGCTCGCACCGGTCACGGGCCTCGTCTCGACGGTCACGGGCGCGCTCGGCGGCGCAACGGGCGGTACGAGCGGCGGCCCGCTCGCGCCGGTCACGGGTCTCCTCGGCACGGTGACGGGCGCACTCGGCAGCGCAACGGGCGGCGCAGGCGGCACCAGCCCGCTCGCCCCGGTGACGAACGCAGTGTCCACGGTGACCAGCACGGTCGGCGCGCCGGCATTGACCGGTGGCACGGGCGCCGTCACGAACTCGGGCTCGGCGTCGAATCCGCTGGCGCCTGTCACATCGCTGATCGGCGGCCTGCTCGGCGGCACGCACGGCAAGTAAACCAAGATCCATCAATCGACAAGACAGCGAGGAGTCAATCATGTCCCAGCAACGCTCTCTCACGACAGCCACCCTTCGCCAGTGGCGCGTGCCCCTCACGGCCTTCGCCGCGGCCTGCCTGCTGGCCGCCTGCGGCGGCGGCGGCGTCAGCTCGCCGCCGTCCAGCAGCAGCAACAACAACCCCAGCACGAGCGGTACGCCGAGCACGAGCGGCACCAGCGGCACGCCCACCGGCACCCAGGGAGTCGTCAGCACGGTTGGCCAGACGGCCACCGACCTCGGCAGCACGGTCGGCAACATCAGCGTGCCGGGCCTCGGCGACGGTGTGACGAAGGGTGTCGGCAGCACGCTCTCCAGCACCGGCACGATCGTCGGCGCAGCCGCCGATGCCGTGAGCAACGGTCTGGGACAGATCGGCACGACTAAGGATCCGGTGGGCACGACCGTCGCAGGCCTCGGCAACGTGGTCGGCGCGACGAGCAACACGGTGTCCGGCCTGAGCTCGACGGTCAAGGCACTCGGCACGGGCCAGCTCGCGCCGCTCGCGCCTGTCACGACTCCGGTCGGCACCGTGCTCGACACGGTGGCCAATGGCCTGACAGCCGCCGGCACGACGATCGGCTCGACGCTGTCGTCGGGCGCCGTGCAGCAGGTGACGCAGCCGCTCAGCTCAGCGATCACACCGCTCGTGATCACCGCCGGCCAGGTCACGCAACAGGTCGGCACGACGACCGGCCTCGGCCAACCGGTCTCAGGCCTGCTCGGCCAGGTCGGCGGCGCGATCAGCTCGGCTGGCAAGCAGGTCGGCGGCACGTCGAGCCAGCCGCTCGTCGGCGACGTCGGTCAGCTCGTGACCGCGGTCGGCAACACCGTGACCAACGCGGGCGGCCTCGTCAACCCGAACGGTCCGAACGGCGCGGCACCGATCCCCGGCCTGATCACGAGCCTCGTCGGCGGCTCGACGGCGACCGTACAGAACGGCACGTCGTCGGGCTCCGGTTCGACGAATCCGCTCGGCGGCCTGCTGTCGGGTCTCGGCTCGACGCCGCTCGGCTCGCTCACGGGCGCACTCGGCGGCGCGACCGGCGGTTCGGGCAGCGGCCCGCTCGCGCCGGTCACGGGCCTCGTCTCCACGGTGACGGGCGCACTCGGTGGCGCAGCAGGCGGCAGCGGCGGCCCGCTCGCCCCCGTCACGAATCTCGTGTCGACGGTCACCGGCACACTCGGCGGCGCAACGGGTGGCGCAGGCAGTGCAAACCCTCTCGCGCCTGTCACCGGTTTGCTGAATACTGTCACCGGAGCAGTGGGTGGCGCAGCAGGCTCCGGGGGAGCGAGCCCGCTCGCGCCGGTCACGTCGCTGGTCGGCAGCGTCACGGGTACGGCAGCATCGGGCGGCAGCTCGACGGGCCTGCTGGCACCGGTAACGGGGTTGCTGGGTAGCGTTGGGAAGTAAGGAGGACGATCGTATCTTCGCAGCCGGAGCGAATGGTGCGGCCGTACAAACACAACCGGCATTGCGGCACGCGGCGCGCGACACCCTGGTGTCGCGCGCCGGCATTACAAAGAAGACGAAAAGCAAGGCCTACGAGGAAGAACAATGAAATCCAGACTCGACAGATGGATGATGCTGCTCGCCATCGCGGCAGCCGGCACGGCACATGCACAAACGCGCGTCGGGGGTAACCCGCTCGACTCCCTCCCCCAGATCAACGCGCCGAAAAGCGGCCCGAACGTAACCGTGCAGGTCGCACCGCGGGCACCGCAGTTGCAGGAGTTGCTATCGCGCCACCTGACACCGACGACGTTCCAGGTCGAAGGCGTGAAGTCCGTGCCGTTCGAGGAAATCTCGCGTCGCTTCACCCCTCTCGTCGGCAAGGACATCACGATCGGCGAATTGATCGAAACCGCCAACGGTGTGACGAAGCTGTACCAGGATCGCGGTTACGCGCTGTCGTTCGCGTTCATTCCCGCGCAGACGTTCGAGAACGGCGTCGTGCGCATCACGGTTGTCGAAGGCTATGTGTCGGACGTCAAGGTCACCGGCAAGCCCGGCGCGATGGAATCGAAGATTCGTGCGATCGCCGCGCATATCACGGCCGATCGCCCGCTGCGCCGCGCGACGTTCGAACGCTACGTGAACACGTTCGGCCTGTTGCCCGGCCTCACGGTAAAGGCGAACGTACCGCCGCCTCAAACCACCGACGGTGCCACGACGCTCGAACTCGCGGTCGACCGCAAGCCGTTCAACGTCAGCACCGGCATCGACTTCAACCACCCGGGCGTCCAGGGTCTCATCACCGCGACCGAAAACGGCCTCACGTCGTTCGGCGAGCAACTGAGCATTTCCGCGCTGGCGCCGCCGGGGCGCGACAAGCAGACTTACTTCGCATTCAGCGGCGCACTCCCCGTCGGCAGCAGCGGCCTGATCACGCGCCTCGATGCGAGCACCTATCGCGGCAAGCCGACCGACAATCCGGGGTTGCCGTCATACGTGCAGCGTACGGTCAAGAACGAGAAGCTTGGTCTTTCGGCATCCTATCCGATACTGCTGAACAACCAGCGCAGCCTGCTCGGCACGGTGTCGGGCTACGCGGCACACAACGAGGACAATTACCAGAACCAGATCAATGGCGCGACGCTCAACAACCGGTCGCAGGTTCGCGTGCTGCAACTGCAGCTCGACTACACGAACGTCCAGCCGAAACAGGTGCGAAAGTTGAGCGTCAACGTCGCCAAGGCGTTCGACATTCTCGGCGCGTCGAAATCGCAGGTCGCCCAGGCGAACGGCTCGACGATTACGTACGCTGACCCGACATCACTGACCTTCGTCCGCACCGGCGCGACCTTCACGCAAACCAACGAATGGCCGTTCCGGATCGGTACGTCGGTCTCGTTGACCGGGCAATACAGCCCCGACTCGCTGCCGACGTCCGAGCAGATCTCGTTCGGCTCGACGCGCTACGCGCTCGGCTATCAGCCCGGCGAAGCGTCGGGTGACTCGGGATGGGGGATGTCGCTGGAGGTCAACCGCGGCTTCACGCCGGGCTGGACGTATATGAAATCCGTTACGCCATACATCGCCTACGACATGGCGCGCGTGTACCTGCATGCCGGCACACCGTCACCGAACCGCATGTCGTCGGTCGGTATCGGCGTGCGTTTCTCGGACAGCCGCTTCTACAGCCTCGACCTGAACGTCGCGAAGCCGGTGGGAGACGCGCCCGTCGAAAGCGCATCGCGCAGCCCGCGCATCAACGCCGCATTCTCGTATCAGCTCAACTGATCGGTCACCAGACAGCCCGCGCCACGCGGGCTGTTTCGATTAGAGCCCCCTCTATCAAACGTGGCGCGCGGTTTCACGTATTCTGGCGAAGCTCGCAACATGCCCGCCCCATGCAGACGGTTGTGCGGGCAAATCGAACACGACATGCAAAACAAGGAGGACGACAATGATTCAACTGACCCGCCCGTTGCGTGCAATCGCCGTCGCCGGCGCACTGCTCGCTTGCGCCGCCCCCACCTTCGCACAAGCTGACAACCCCATCGGCATGTGGCAGACGATCGACGACAGCACCCATCAGCCGAAGGCACTCGTGCAGATCTCCGAAGACGGCGACGGTGCGCTGAACGGCAAGGTCGTCAAGGGCCTCGGTGCGAACGATACGCCGGATCGCCGCTGCACCGCCTGCACGGACGAGCGCAAGGATCAGCTCATCAAGGGCATGACGATCATCAAGGCAATGAAGAAGGAAGGCGACCACTGGGACGGCGGCAACATTCTCGACCCGGAGAACGGCAAGGTCTACAAGTGCAAGATGACGCTTGAAGACGGCGGCCAGAAACTCGTCGTGCGCGGTTACATCGGCGTGTCGCTGCTCGGTCGTTCGCAGACCTGGGTTCGCCAGCAATAATGCGACTCGCGCTTAAACGCGCGGCTCAATGAAAAATCGGCCTGCGACGATGTCGCCAGGCCGATTTTGTTTTGGTGCGGGTGTAGCTCGAACTGACGGATATCACGCTGCATGCTTCAGCGTGTCCGACGCATAGCTGCCAGGTGCCCGATACGCGGGCGCCACATTGCTGCGCGCTTCCGCCGCCTTCGATTGCGTGTGCTTGCGCATCCGCGCGGACAATTCGTTGCACAGATTCACGCCTGCGTCGCCATAGAGTTCACGCATGACACTCATCAACGTACCCGTCTCGTGCCAGACCTTGAAGCGTCGATGGCAAGTTTGATACGACGGGTAACGGCGCGGCATGGCCGACCACGTTGCGCCGCTGTAGATCACCCAGAGCACGCCGTTCAGGACGGCACGCGTATTGGCCAATGGCCGGCCGCGCAACTCGGTGCGCGGCTGCATTTCGGGCAGAAGCGGCGCGACACAGCGCCACTCGTGGTCGGTCAAATCGCGATACGGTGTCATGGATATCTCCAGCCTTGGTAACCATGACACAACGATATCGACTCACCTCAACGATGAATATAAGACAAATCCGAAAATACCCTGAGATCGCCCTTATTTGACCGGAATTGACGTTTGAATCCCGCCAATTCCCGACAATCACACTCAGGTCAGCGACGTATCGACGATGCGGCGCGGCGTTTCGATATATTCCTTCGACTGCATCTCGACGATTCGCGACACCGTACGTGCAAACTCGTTGGCCATCGGGCCTTCGATGTACAACTGCTCCGCCGGCACCGCCGCGGACATCAGCAGCTTGACCTTGTGGTCGTACAGCACGTCGATGAGCCACGTGAAGCGGCGCGCTTCGGACGCCATCCGCGGTGACATCTGCGGCACCTCGGACAGCACGATCGCGTGGAAGCGGCTCGCGAGTTCGAGATAGTCGTTCTGCGAGCGCGGGCCACCGCACAGCGTCGCGAAGTCGAACCAGACAACACCGTCCGCCTTGCGCAGCGCCTTCAGCTCGCGTTTCTCGATATGCAGGAGCGGGCTTTCATCAGGAACGGCAGCGAGCTTCTGGAACGCATGCCGCAATTCGCGATCGGCGTCCGCGCCGAGCGGCGTGTGATACATCTTCACCTGCGCGAGCGTGCGCTGGCGATAGTCGACACCCGCATCGACGTTGAGCACATCAAGCTTGGACTTGATCAGCGCGATCGCCGGCAGCATGCGGTCGCGATGCAGGCCGTCCGGATACAGGTCATCGGGATCGTAGTTGGACGTCATCACGAACTGCACGCCGTTGTTGAACAGGCGGTCGAGCAGACGATACAGGATCATCGCATCGGCAATGTCCGACACGTGGAACTCGTCGAAGCAGATCAGCCGGTAGCGCTTCGCAATACGCCGTGCGAGTTCGTCGAGCGGATCGGCCTGCCCTTTCAGTTCCTCGAGCTCGCGGTGCACTTCGCGCATGAATTCGTGGAAATGCAGGCGCGTCTTGCGCTGCACGGGCACGACCGCGTAGAAGCTGTCCATCAGGAAGCTCTTGCCACGACCGACGCCGCCCCACATGTAGACGCCGCGCGGGAGGTCAGGATGATTGATGAGCTTCTTGAACGCGTTCGAGCGGCGCGCCTTGTACTCGACCCACTCGTCGAAGCATTGTTGCAGGCGATCGACGGCCGCGCGCTGCGCGGGATCGGACTGATAGCCGCGCGTGGTCAGTTCGCGCGTGTAGTATTCGGTGACGTTCATCGGGTAAACCGGAAAAAACGAAGGCGGACGGGAAACCCCGCCCGCCTTCGTCATGAGACGGTTGCGCCGGCCGTTGGCCGGCCGGCGCTATACCGCGCTCAGCTGTTCAGCGAGCGCTTGTCGACGGCGAGCGCCGC
Organism: Burkholderia sp. AU30198; assembly: GCF_020419825.1. Taxonomy (NCBI): domain Bacteria; kingdom Pseudomonadati; phylum Pseudomonadota; class Betaproteobacteria; order Burkholderiales; family Burkholderiaceae; genus Burkholderia; species Burkholderia sp. AU30198. The sequence goes on from NZ_JAIZSA010000029.1 coordinate 38,252, forward strand.
TTCGCGCATCACTTCCGACATCGACGGGTGCGGATGGCAGATGCGGGCGATGTCTTCCGACGCCGCCTTGAATTCCATCGCGACCACGGCTTCCGCGATCAGGTCCGACGCGTTCGCAGCGATCACGTGCACGCCGAGCAGTTCGTCGGTCTTCGCATCCGCGATCATCTTCACGAAACCGTCCGGCGCGTTCATGCCGAGCGCGCGGCCGTTGATCGAGAACGGGAACTTGCCCGACTTGATCTCGCGGCCTTCCGCCTTCAGCTGCTGCTCCGTCTTGCCGACCCATGCGATTTCCGGGTACGTGTAGATCACCCACGGAATGCAGTTGTAGTCGATGTGCGGCTTCTGGCCGTCGATCACTTCCGCGACCAGCACGCCTTCGTCTTCCGCCTTGTGCGCGAGCATCGGGCCGCGCACCACGTCGCCAATCGCGTACACGTTCGGCACCGCCGTGCGGCAGTGGTCGTCCACGTCGATGAAGCCGCGTTCGTTCGCCTTCAGGCCGATTGCCTCGAGGCCGAGGTTGTCGGTGTTCGGCACGCGGCCGACCGACACGATCAGGCGGTCGGCGTCGAGCGTCTGCGCGTTGCCGTCCTTGTCCGTGTAGGCGATCGACACGCCGTCCGCGGTCGTCTTCACTTCGCCGATCTTCACGCCGAGATGGATGTCGAGGCCCTGCTTCTTGAACAGCTTGGCCGCTTCCTTCGCGAGCGCTTCGTCGGCTGCGCCGAGGAACGCCGGCAGCGCTTCGAGCACCGTCACTTCGGCACCCAGGCGACGCCACACCGAGCCGAGCTCGAGGCCGATCACGCCTGCGCCGATCACGGCGAGCTTCTTCGGCACCGCGTCGAACGTCAGCGCACCTTCGTTGTCCGACACGATCTTGTTGTCGACCGGAAGACCCGGCAGGTGACGGGCCTTCGAGCCCGTCGCGATGATCACGTTCTTCGCGGTGACGACTTCGGCTTCGCCTTCGCCGCTCACTTCGATCTGCACGCCGGCGTCGGTCTTGCCGGTGAACTTGCCATGGCCCTTCAGCCAGGTGATCTTGTTCTTCTTGAACAGGAACTCGATCCCGCTCGTCATCTTCTCGACGATCGCGTCCTTGCGGCCGAGCATCTTCGCGACGTCGATCTTCACGCCGTCGACCGTGATGCCGTGGTCGGCCAGGTGGTGCGACGTGTTCTCGAACTCTTCCGACGACGCGAGCAGCGCCTTCGACGGGATGCAGCCGACGTTCAGGCACGTGCCGCCGAGCTTCAGCGCGCCGGCCGGGTTCTTCCACTTCTCGATACAGGCAACGGTCTTGCCGAGCTGCGCGGCGCGGATCGCGGCGATGTAGCCGCCGGGGCCGGCGCCGATCACGACGACGTCAAATTCCTTGGACATGACAATCCTTTCTTCTTGTGCAACCGCACGGGCAGCGCGTGTCGCGCGCCCGTGCGGAGCGGGTCAATGCGGTGAAACTCGGCTTACAGGTCGAGCAGCAGGCGTGCCGGATCTTCCAGCGCATCCTTCATCGCGACGAGCGACAGCACGGCTTCGCGGCCGTCGATGATGCGGTGGTCGTACGACAGCGCGAGGTAGTTGATCGGACGGATCACGATCTGGCCGTTTTCGACGACCGGACGCTCCTTCGTCGCGTGCACGCCGAGGATTGCCGACTGCGGCGGGTTGATGATCGGGGTCGACAGCATCGAGCCGAACACGCCGCCGTTCGAGATCGAGAACGTACCGCCCGTCATTTCCTCGATCGACAGCTTGCCGTCCTTCGCCTTCTGGCCGAACTCGGCGATCTTCTTTTCGATCTCGGCGAGGCTCAGTTGATCCGCGTTGCGCAGGATCGGCACGACGAGGCCGCGCGGCGAGCCGACAGCGATACCGATGTCGAAGTAGCCGTGGTAGACGATGTCGTTACCGTCGATCGACGCGTTCACGAGCGGGAACTTCTTCAGCGCGTGCACGGCCGCCTTCACGAAGAACGACATGAAGCCGAGCTTCACGCCATGTTCCTTCTCGAACTTGTCCTTGTACTTGTTGCGCAGTTCCATGACCGGGGCCATGTTCACTTCGTTGAACGTCGTCAGGATCGCGTTGGTCTGCTGCGATTCGAGCAGACGCTCGGCGATACGCGCACGCAGGCGCGACATCGGCACGCGCTGCTCCGGACGGTCGTTCAGCCAGGTCGTCGCCGACGCCGGCACCTTCACGTCCGGCAGTGACGGCTTCGCAGCGGCGGTCTTCGCCGGTGCTGCTGCCGGAGCGGCCTTCGGTGCGCTGCCTGCTGCCAGCGCGTCGCCCTTCGTGACGCGGCCGTCGCGGCCCGAACCTGCGACGTCGCCTGCCGACAGGCCCTTCTCGGCCAGCAGCTTCGATGCGGCCGGTGATGCGGTGGTCGACGATGCGGCGGCTGCGACCGGCTGTGCTGCCGGTGCGGCTGCAGCAGGCGCTGCTGCCGGCTTGACTTCGGCGGCGCCCGCCGCGGCTTCGGCTGCACCTGCCTTCGCTTCGGTGTCGATCGTTGCGATCAGCTGATCAGCAACGACGGTGTCACCGTCGTTCTGCAGCACTTGCGCGAGCACGCCTGCGGCCGGTGCCGGCACTTCGAGCACGACCTTGTCGGTCTCGAGTTCGATCAGGATTTCGTCTTGAGCAACTGCTTCGCCCGGCTTCTTCTTCCACTGCAGCATGGTGGCTTCCGAAACCGACTCCGAAAGCTGGGGGACTTTGACTTCTACGATAGCCATGTGATTTTCCTGGATGCTTAATCTGGGTAATGACGAGGTTCGTGCGATTCCTTCGGCCGGTGCGGCGCGCTACGCGCCCGGCGGGCCAAAAGAGACGGGAAAGCGCATGGCGCCTTCCCGTTTCGCGTCCGTCGGTTATTTCGCGATCGATGCGCTCTTCAGGCGGCCGAATGCACCTTCGATGAGGGCCTTCTGCTGCTCGTAGTGCTTCGCGTAGTAGCCAACCGCCGGCGAGGCCGAAGCCGGACGGCCGCTGTATGCCAGCTTCTGCCCTTCCTTCATGCCTTCCTTCAGATGGTGCTCGACGTAGAACCAGGGACCCTGGTTCTGCGGCTCGTCCTGCACCCAGACCACTTCAGTCGCGTTCTCGTACTTCTTCATTTCAGCTTCGAACTGCTTGTGCGCGAACGGATACAGCTGCTCGATACGGATGATCGCGACGTCGTTCGCCTTCGCTTCGCGGCGATGGGCGACGAGGTCGTAATACACGCGGCCCGAGCATGCCAGCACGCGCTTGACCTTCTTCGCGTCGATGCCGCCGTCGGTTTCGCCCAGCACCGGCTGGAACGAACCCTTCGCGAGTTCCGACAGATCCGACACCGCTTCCTTGTGACGCAGCAGCGACTTCGGCGTCGCGACGATCAGCGGCTTGCGGAACAAGCGGATCATCTGGCGACGCAGCAGGTGGAAAATCTGCGCCGGCGTCGTCGGTTGAACGACCTGCATGTTGTGATCTGCGCACAGTTGCAGGAAACGCTCGATACGCGTCGACGAGTGTTCCGGACCCTGGCCTTCGTAGCCGTGCGGCAGCAGCATCGTGAGACCCGACACGCGGCCCCACTTCACTTCGCCCGACGAGATGAACTGGTCGATCACGACCTGCGCACCGTTGACGAAGTCGCCGAACTGCGCTTCCCACAGCACGAGCGTGTTCGGCTCGGCGGTCGAGTAACCGTATTCGAAGCCCAGCACCGCTTCTTCCGACAGCACCGAGTCGATCACCGTGAACTTCGCCTGGCCTTCAGCGATGTTCTGCAGCGGCACGTACGTGCCGTCGTTCCAGCGCTCGCGGTTCTGGTCGTGCAGCACTGCGTGACGGTGCGTGAACGTGCCGCGGCCCGAGTCCTGGCCGGTCAGGCGCACCGAGTAGCCCGATGCGACGAGCGACGCGTACGCGAGGTGCTCGCCCATGCCCCAGTCGAGCGGCTGGTCGCCACGCGCCATGTTGCGGCGGTCGTTGATCACGCGCTCGACGAGCGGGTGAACCTTGAAGTTTTCCGGGACCGTCGTGATGCGTTCGCCGAGGCGCTTCAGTTCTGCGAGCGGCACGGCCGTGTCGGCTGCATCCGTCCACTTGCGGTTCAGGAACGGAACCCAGTCGACCGCGTACTTGCTCTTGTAGTTCGACAGGACCGGGTCGACCGTGTGGTGACCGTCGTCCATCGCCTTGCGGTACGCCTTCACGTAGGCGTCGGCGTCTTCCGCGCTGATCACGCCCTGCTGCACGAGCTTCTCGGCGTACAGCGCACGGGTGCCCGGGTGCTGCGCGATCTTCTTGTACATCAGCGGCTGCGTGACTGCCGGCGTGTCCTGCTCGTTGTGGCCCAGCTTGCGGAAGCAGACGATGTCGATCACGACATCCTTGTGGAACTGCATCCGGTAGTCGATCGCGATCTGGATCGCGAGCACGACGGCTTCCGGATCGTCGCCGTTCACGTGCAGCACCGGCGCCTCGATCATCTTGACGACGTCGGTACAGTACAGCGTCGAGCGCGCATCGCGCGGGTCGGACGTCGTGAAGCCGATCTGGTTGTTGATGACGATGTGCAGCGTGCCGTGCGTGCCGTAGCCGCGCGTCTGCGCGAGGTTCAGCGTTTCCATCACGACGCCCTGGCCTGCGAAGGCCGCGTCACCGTGGATCTGCACCGGCAGCACCTGCAGGCCGTCTTCGTCGCCGCGACGATCCATCCGCGCCTTCGCGGAACCTTCGACCACCGGGTTCACGATTTCGAGGTGCGACGGGTTGAACGCGAGCGACAGGTGGACCGGGCCGCCTTCCGTCGACACGTCCGACGAGAAGCCCTTGTGGTACTTCACGTCACCGGCCGGCAGGTCGTCGACGTGCTTGCCTTCGAATTCGGCGAACAGGTCGGCCGGCATCTTGCCCAGCGTGTTGACCAGCACGTTCAGACGGCCACGGTGGGCCATGCCGATGATGATTTCCTGCACGCCGCGCTTGCCCGAGTGCTGGACGACTTCGTCCATCGCCGCGATGAAGCTTTCGCCGCCTTCGAGCGAGAAGCGCTTCTGGCCGACGTACTTGGTGTGCAGATAGCGCTCGAGACCTTCCGATGCCGTCAGGCGATTCAGGATGTGCTTCTTCTCGTCTGCCGAGAAGTTCGGCGTCGCGCGGATCGACTCCAGACGCTCCTGCCACCAGCGCTTCTGTTCCGGGTCGCTGATGTACATGTATTCGGCGCCGATCGTGCCGCAGTACGTGTCGCGCAGACCCTTGACGATGTCGCGCAGCGAAGCCTGGTCGAAACCGAAGTACAGGTTGCTTGCGCTGTACGTCTGGTCGAGGTCGCCTTCGGAGAAATCGTAGAACGCGGGTTCGAGTTCGGGAATGGCGGGACGTTCGCGACGCTTCAGAGGATCCAGATTGGCCCATTGCGAGCCGAGGAAGCGATAGGCGCTGATGAGGGACTGGACGTGCACTTGCTTGCGTGCCGCAGCCAGATTGCTGGTGCTTTCGCGCGGAATGAAGGCATTGGCCTTCGCGCGCTCGGCGAACGATTCGACGATCGGAAAATGGGCGACGTCATTGGCATTCGAACCGTCCGTTGCAGGCACATTCTGCAGCGCGTCGAAATACTCTCGCCAGTTCTCCGGCACCGATGCCGGATTGTTGAGGTATGCATCGTACAGTTCTTCAACGTACGAAGCATTGCCGCCGAACAGATAGGAGTTCAGCTGAAACTGCTTCATTACATCTGACATTTTACGCTCACCTTTCTTCGAGCTTCTCGAGAAATAGCGGGTTACTCAACCTTCCGCGACACGGCCTGACCGTTTAGCGGATTGCGAATCAAGTCTTGCTTGGAAGGACCTAAACTTGCGTGCGCGCAGCATATCACAGAACCGATACCGAAGTTCACGGTGAAATGTGCCTGAAAGCACCGCGCGACGGGGTTTTGCCGGATTGCCACACCCCTCAGAAACAGTGTTTTGCAGGCAACCCGGTTGCACGTCGCGCAGATGCAAAAAAGGCTGCCCGCAGGCAGCCTTTTCCGTGACGCAGCGAACGGTCGAAATGCTTAGTCGACCGCACCTTCGCGGCTCGCGCGGCGACGCTCGTGCTCCTTCAGGTGACGCTTGCGCAGGCGGATCGACTGCGGCGTCACTTCGACGAGCTCGTCGTCGTCGATGAATTCGACCGCGTATTCCAGCGACATCTGGACCGGCGGCACGAGGCGCACGGCTTCGTCGGTACCCGACGCGCGCACGTTGGTCAGCTGCTTGCCCTTGATCGGGTTCACGACGAGGTCGTTGTCACGGCTGTGGATACCGATGATCATGCCCTCATAGAGCGCGTCACCCGGCTTCACGAACATGCGGCCGCGATCCTGCAGCTTCCACAGTGCGTAGGCCACGGCAGCACCGTCGTCCTGCGAGATCAGCACGCCGTTGCGGCGCTCGAAGACCGAGCCATCCTTGACCGGTGCGTACGAGTCGAAGATGTGGCTCATCAGGCCCGTGCCGCGCGTGAGCGTCAGGAATTCGCTCTGGAAGCCGATCAGGCCACGCGCCGAGATCTTGTACTCCAGGCGCGTGCGGCCGCGGCCGTCCGACGCCATGTCGAGCATCTCGCCCTTGCGGCGACCGAGTTCTTCCATCACGCCACCCTGATGCTCGTCCTCGACGTCGACGGTCAGCAGTTCGTACGGCTCGTGGCGCACGCCATCGATTTCCTGCATCACGACACGCGGACGCGACACGGCCAGTTCGTAGCCTTCACGACGCATGTTCTCGACGAGAATCGTCAGGTGCAGTTCGCCGCGGCCCGACACTTCGAACACCGTTTCGTCGCCGGTGTCCTTCACGCGCAGCGCGACGTTGTGGTTCAGTTCCTTCATCAGGCGGTCGCGGATCTGGCGGCTCGTGACGAACTTGCCTTCGCGGCCGGCGAGCGGCGACGAGTTGACGAGGAAGTTCATCGTCAGCGTCGGCTCGTCGACGGTGATCATCGGCAGCGCTTCCGGCGTATCCACCGCGCAGATCGTTGCGCCGATGCCGACGTCTTCAATACCGTTGATCAGCACGATGTCGCCCGCTTCGGCCGATTCGACCTGCACGCGCTCAAGGCCCGTGAACGACAGCACCTGGTTGATCTTGCGGTTCAGCACATCGCCTTCCGGCCCGAAGCGCATCGCGACCGGCTGGCCCGGCTTGATACGACCGCGCGTGATGCGGCCGACGCCGATCCGGCCGACGTACGTCGAATAGTCGAGCGACGTGATCTGCAGCTGCAGCGGCGCCTCCGGATCCGCCGGACGGACCGGCACGTACTCGAGGACCGCTTCGAACAGCGGGCGCATGTCGCCTTCGCGCGCAGCCGGGTCGAGCGACGCATAGCCGTTCAGGCCCGATGCGTAGACGATCGGGAAGTCGAGCTGCTCTTCGGTTGCGCCGAGCTTGTCGAACAGATCGAAGGTCTGGTTGATGACCCAGTCGATCCGCGCACCCGGACGGTCGATCTTGTTGACGATGACGATCGGCTTCAGGCCGAGCGCGAGCGCCTTCTTCGTGACGAAGCGCGTCTGCGGCATCGGGCCTTCGACCGCGTCGACGAGCAGCAGCACCGAGTCGACCATCGACAGCACGCGCTCCACCTCGCCACCGAAGTCCGCGTGCCCCGGCGTGTCGACGATGTTGATGTGCGTGCCTTCGTACTCGACCGCGCAGTTCTTCGCGAGAATCGTGATCCCGCGCTCTTTTTCGATGTCGTTCGAGTCCATCACCCGTTCCGCAATCTGCTGGTTCTCGCGGAAGGTGCCGGACTGGCGAAGCAGTTGGTCGACGAGCGTGGTCTTGCCGTGGTCGACGTGGGCGATGATGGCGATATTGCGAAGGGCGCGGGTCATAGAAACCTGGAAATCGTTTGAACGCGCAAAAGCGCCCGCTCGGTTTTCACGGGCGCGCGCATTGCAGCTTGGAAACCACAAATTATAGCACGTGAGAATGTCGAAAGCTGGCGGACACGTTGCGACGCAGCCAGCAGGCCCGCGCGCCCTCCCCTCGAACACGCCAATCGATCGAAGCCCACGTCGTCGCCGAGGTCAAAAACCTTATTGAAATAAGGGATTTGTCTGACGCGAAGCGCGCCCTTTGCCGTTCGATTAACATTTGCCGCGGCAAGCAACTGTGCCTATACTGCTGCCTAGTCAACTATTGCAGCTTCAGGGTTTTATGCCGGATTCTTCTACCCAACCACCCGTTTCGCCGCTGTCTTCGTATCAGATGAACGACAGCGTCGGCTATCTGATGTCGCGCGTGAAGTCGGTGATGACCAACCTCGTCACGCAACGCACGCAGGAAGAGCTCGGCATCACGGGCACGCAGGCGAGCATGCTGTTCATGATCGCGGTCGGCAAATGCTCGACGGCCGCCGAGCTCGCGCGCGAGTACGGGATCGACGCGAGCGCGGTCACGCGCCTGCTCGACCGGGTCGAGAAACGCGGCCTGCTGTCCCGTGTTCGCAGCATCGAGGATCGGCGTGTCGTGCGCCTCGAGCTGACCGACGAAGGCCGTGCGCTCGCCGAACGGCTGCCGCCGATTTTCCGCAGCGTGCTCGACCAGGTGCTGGACGGGTTTACGCCGGAAGAAGTCGGGTTCCTGAAGAGCATGCTGCGCCGCATTCTCAGCAACTACTGCGAGACCGCCGGCGGCAGCATCACGTAATAGTTGCCATAACAATTACTTTTGACAGATTAATGTAAGGAAATCCTTGCAGTGTCCATCATTCATTCCGAGTCAGGGATCAGCGCGATGAAATCCTCCCCGTTGTCCGTGCGCGCCGGGTCGTGCCGCGCCGCCGTTGCCGCCGCGGTCGCCGCACTGGCGCTGGCGGGCTGCGCAAATTACATCGGCATCAAGAGCGACAAGCAGATCGCCCCCGCGTCGCAATTCGAATCCGCCCAGAGCCTGCCGGCCCAGGGCGGCCAGTGGCCGGCGCTCGACTGGGCCAGCCAGTTCGGCGATCCGCAACTGCCGAAGCTGATCGACGAAGCCCTGCAGGGCAATCCTTCGATCGCGCAGGCGCAGGCGCGTATCGCCAAGGCGTCGTCGTACATCGAATCGTCGCGTTCGAGCCTGCTGCCGAAGGCGGAAGCCAGCTATTCGTGGACGCGCGAGCTGTATTCGGGGAACGCGCTGTTCCCGCCCCCGTACGGCGGCCAGTGGTACAGCGAGAACAACGCGCTCGCAAGCGCGTCGTGGGAACTCGACCTGTGGGGCAAGAACCGCGAACGCCTGCACACCGCCGTGTCGCAGGAAAAGGCGGCCGAAGCGGACATGCAGCAGGCACGCATCACGCTCGCGTCGTCGGTCGCACGCACCTACAACTCGCTCGCGCAACTCTATGCGCTGCGCGATATCGCACAACGCGAGATCACCAACCGCGAGACGGTCGGCAAGATCACCGACGGCCGCGTGTCAGCCGGCCTCGACACCAACGTCGAACGCCAGACGGCCCGCGGCAATATCGCGACGACCCAGGCTTCGCTGTCGGATCTCGATGGCCAGATCACGACGGTGCGCTACCAGCTCGCGGCACTGCTCGGCAAGGGCCCGGATCGCGGGCTGCAGATCGCGGCGCCCGTGCTGAACCCGAGCGGCGAAGTCGCGCTGCCCGGCAACCTGCCGGCCGATCTCGTCGCGCGCCGCCCCGACATCGTCGCCGCGCGCTGGCAGGTCGAAGCCGCGATGCACGACGTGAAGGAAGCGAAGGCCGAGTTCTATCCCGACGTGAACCTCGCGGCGGGCTTCGGCTTCGATGCGTTCGGCTGGGGCAAATTCCTGAATTTCGCGAGCCGCCAGGCACAGTTCGGCCCGGCGATCCACCTGCCGATTTTCGACGCCGGCGCGCTGCGCGCGCAGCTCAAGGGCCGCTACGCGGACTTCGACCTGTCGGTGGCGAACTACAACCAGACGCTGATCAGCGCGCTGAACGACGTCGCGACGCAGGTCGCGTCGATCCGCGCGGTCGATCGCCAGATGGGCGATGCGCAACGCGCACTCGACGCATCGACGCGCGCCTATGACCTCGCTGTCATCCGCTACAAGGCCGGCCTGTCGCCGCAGCTGCAGGTGCTGAACGCGGACAGCAACCGCCTCGCATCGGAGCAGACGGTGACCAACCTGAAGATGCGCCGCCGCGACATGCAGCTCGCGCTGATCAAGGCGCTGGGTGGCGGGTTCGACGCGACCGGCACGCCGCTCGCCGCACCCGATGCCGACAAGCCGACAAAACAGGCCGCCAACTGATCCGGCGCCACCACTACGCAGACACTCGAAATAACGGACGGAGAAAATCGCCATGAGCGACCAACAAAACGCCGCCAGCGCGCAGCCGCAGAGCAACGGCAAACGCAAACGAATGATGACGCTGCTCATCGCGGTCATCGTGATCGCGGCCATCGCGTATGGCCTGTATTACTTCCTCGTCGCCCGCTTCCATGAAGGGACCGACGACGCGTACGTGAACGGCAACGTCGTGCAGATCACGCCGCAAGTCACCGGCACCGTGATCGCGGTGAAAGCCGACGACACGCAGACGGTCAAGGCCGGCGATCCGCTCGTCGTGCTCGACCCGGCCGATTCGCAGGTCACGCTGCAGCAGGCCGAAGCCAATCTCGCGCAAACGGTGCGCCAGGTGCGCGGCCTGTTCGTCAACGACGACCAGTACCGCGCGCAAGTCGCGCTGCGCCAGTCCGACCTGTCGAAAGCCGAGGACGATCTCCGTCGCCGCGTAGCCGTCGCGCAGACGGGCGCCGTGTCGCAGGAAGAAATCTCGCACGCACGCGACGCCGTTCGCGCCGCCCAGGCATCGCTCGACGCGTCGCAGCAGCAGCTCGCATCGAACCGCGCGCTGACCGCGAACACGACGATCGCATCGCATCCGAACGTGATGGCCGCGGCCGCGAAGGTTCGCGACGCCTACCTGGCAAATGCGCGTAACGTGCTGCCCGCACCGGTCACCGGCTATGTCGCGAAGCGCTCGGTGCAGGTCGGCCAGCGCGTGTCGCCGGGCACGCCGCTGATGTCGGTGGTGCCGCTGAATGCGGTGTGGGTCGATGCGAACTTCAAGGAAGTCCAGCTCAAGCACATGCGCATCGGCCAGCCGGTCGAACTGACGGCCGACATCTATGGCTCGTCGGCGGTCTACCACGGCAAGGTGGTCGGCTTCTCGGCCGGCACCGGCTCGGCGTTCTCGCTGCTGCCGGCGCAGAACGCGACGGGTAACTGGATCAAGGTCGTGCAGCGCCTGCCGGTGCGGATCGAACTCGATCCGAAGGATCTCGACAAGCACCCGCTGCGCATCGGCCTGTCGATGCAGGTCGACGTGGACATCAAGGACGAACGCGGCGATCAGCTCGTGAACGCGCAGAACACCGTCTACGAGACCAACGTGTTCGCGAAGTACGGCGACGAAGCCGATGCCGAAATCGCCCGCATCATCGCCGAGAACGCAGGCGGCAACGCATCGGCACCGGCCGCGGCGAAGTCGAACGCCATCGCGAAGATGATGTAACCGTTCCGACTCCGGAAAAACAACCGACATGGCACAGGCTCCTGTCTCTCACCCGCCCCTGCAGGGCGGGCAACTCGTGATCGGGACAATCGCGGTATCGCTCGCGGTGTTCATGAACGTGCTCGACACGTCCATCGCGAACGTCGCGATCCCGACCATCTCGGGCGACCTCGGCGTGTCGTCCGACCAGGGTACGTGGGTCATTACGTCGTTCGCGGTCGCGAATGCAATCTCGGTGCCGCTGACAGGCTGGCTGACCGACCGCTTCGGTCAGGTTCGCCTGTTCCTCGCGTCGATCATCCTGTTCGTCATTTCGTCGTGGATGTGCGGACTCGCGCCGACGCTGCCGTTCCTGCTTGCGTCGCGCGTGCTGCAAGGCGCAGTTGCGGGCCCGATGATTCCGCTGTCCCAAGCGCTCCTGCTGTCCAGCTATCCGCGCGCCAAGGCGCCAATGGCGCTCGCGCTATGGGCGATGACGACGCTGATCGCCCCGGTTGCCGGCCCGATCCTCGGCGGCTGGATCTCGGACAACTACTCGTGGCCGTGGATCTTCTACGTCAACATCCCGGTCGGCATCGCTGCCGCCGCCGCGACGTGGGCGATCTACCGCAATCGGGAGTCAGCCGTGCGCCGCGCGCCGATCGACGGCGTGGGCCTCGCGCTGCTGGTCATCTGGGTCGGCTCGCTGCAGATCATGCTCGACAAGGGCAAGGATCTCGACTGGTTCGCGTCGACGACCATCATCGTGCTTGCACTGACCGCGGTCATTGCGTTCGCGTTCTTCGTCATCTGGGAATTGACCGCCGAGCACCCGGTCGTCGACCTGTCGCTGTTCCGCATGCGGAACTTCACCGGGGGCACGGTTGCACTGTCGATCGGATACGGCCTGTACTTTGGCAACCTCGTGCTGTTGCCGCTGTGGCTGCAGACGCAGATCGGCTACACCGCGACCGACGCCGGTCTCGTGATGGCACCGGTCGGGCTGTTCGCCATCCTGCTGTCGCCACTCACCGGGAAGTATCTGCCGCGTACCGATCCGCGCTTTATCTCGACTGCGTCGTTCCTGACGTTTGCGCTGTGCTTCTGGATGCGGTCGCGCTACACGACGGGTGTCGACGAATGGTCGCTGACGCTGCCGACGCTCGTGCAGGGCATCGCGATGGCCGGCTTCTTCATCCCGCTGGTGTCGATCACGCTGTCCGGCCTGCCCGGCCACCGCATCCCCGCAGCATCGGGCCTGTCGAACTTCGTGCGGATCATGTGCGGCGGTATCGGCACGTCGATCTTCCAGACGGCCTGGGACCATCGCAACAACTTCCATCATGCGCAGCTGGTCGAGCAGACGAACGTCTACAACCCGACGTTCAACCAGGCCGTCACGCAGATGGGCAACCTCGGTCTGACGCAGGAGCAGGCGCACGGGTTGATCAACAACATGGCCACGCAGCAGGCCGCGCAGCTCGGCGTGAACGACCTGTTCTACATCTCGGCGGCGATCTTCGTGCTGCTGATCGGGCTGATCTGGATCACGAAGCCCGAGCGCTCAGGCGGCGGCGATGCAGGCGCCGCGGCATCGGCTGCACACTGAACGCGCAGCCAGAACGCAAACAAAAAGCCCGGTCGACATCGACCGGGCTTTTTTATTTCGACGGGAGCGCGTTCGCTCGGCTGCGTCAGGCGGCCGTGACAACGAGCCGCTCCGGCGCCAGTACGCCGTTCGCCTTGCGGGCCACGCCGAGCAGTCGCGTCGCGTCGTAGACACGCACCCGCTCACCTTCGGCCGCGTCGATCGGGTCGAGCGCCGACAGCGGCAGACGCTGGCCATGCAGGAACCGCTTCGCGCCGGTTTCATCGAGACGCACCAGCGGAAACGTCGACAGCAACGCGTCGACCGGCTGGAGCCACGCATCGCGCGACGCTTCGTCGGCATCGGACAGCGCATCCAGCGTCACCGCATGCTCGAGCGTCAGCGCACCGACGCCCGTGCGACGCAGCATCGTCAGATGCGCACCGCAACCGAGCGCCTCGCCGATATCCTCTGCCAGCGTGCGCACGTACGTGCCCTTGCTGCAGGTCACGCGAAACGTCACGTCAGGCAGGTCGCACGCGAGCAGGTCGAGTGCGAGGATCGTCACGTTGCGGCCCTCGCGTTCGACGGTTTGCCCCGCGCGCGCGTATTCGTACAGCGGCTTGCCATCGCGCTTGAGCGCCGAATACATCGGCGGCACCTGCACGATCTCGCCGGTGAAGCGCACGAGCGCGGCTTCTACCGCCGCGCGGTCGCATTCGACCGGCCGCGTGTCGATTACCTCGCCTTCCGCGTCGCCGGTGGCCGTACGCTGACCGAGACGCATCGTCGCTTCGTAAGTCTTGTCCGCTTCGAGCAGATCCTGCGAGAACTTCGTCGCCTCGCCGAAGCACAGCGGCAGCAAACCCGAAGCCAGCGGATCGAGCGTGCCGGTGTGACCGGCTTTCTTCGCGAGCAGCAGGCGCTTCGCACGAATCAGCGCATCGTTGCTCGACAGGCCGATCGGCTTGTCGAGCAGGAGGACGCCGTCCAGCACGCGCCGGGGCACGCGCGGACGTTGGGGTGCTGCAGTCGTCATAGGTCGGTCGAGCTCAGTCGTCCTTGGCGGCCGCGTCGGCCTCGTCGTCGTCCTTCGCGCGCGTCGAGTTCGCTTCCTTGATCAGGCGCGACATTTCGACGGCCTTCTCGATCGTCTGGTCGTAGTGGAAATGCAGCGTCGGCACCGTATGAATGTGCAGGCGCTTGAACAACAGGTTGTGCAAGTGACCCGACGCGTGGTTCAGCGCTTCCTGCGTCTTGGCCGGATCACCGGTCAACGCAGTGAAGAAGACCTTCGCGTGCGCGTAATCCGGCGTGAGTTCCACGCTCTGGATGGTCACGATGCCGATGCGCGGGTCCTTGACCTCGCGCATGATGAGTTCGGACAGATCGCGCTGAATCTGGTCAGCGATCTGCACGTTGCGATTGGGGGAAGTACGTTTCCTGGACATGATCGATCCGTGATCCGTTTATCAGGATAAAGCGGCGGCCAGTATTGGCACGCCACCATGAAAATGGGCGGGACAGGCCCAAGCCTGCCCCGCCCATGAGCCGATGCGCGAGGGTTACAGCGTACGCGCGACTTCGGTCACTTCGAAGACTTCGAACTGGTCGCCTTCGACGATGTCGTTGAAGTTCTTCACCGACATACCGCACTCGAAGCCTTGCTTCACTTCCTTCACGTCGTCCTTGAAGCGCTTCAGCGATTCGAGTTCGCCCGTGAAGATCACGACGTTGTTACGCAGCACGCGCACCGACGACGAGCGCTTGACGATACCGTCCGTCACCATACAGCCGGCGACTGCACCGATCTTCGGTACCTTGAAGACCTGGCGCACCTCGACCATGCCGGTGATGACTTCGCGCTTCTCCGGTGCCAGCATGCCCGACATCGCCGCCTTCACCTCATCCACTGCGTCATAGATGATGTTGTAGTAACGGATGTCGATGCCGTTCGACTCGGCCAGCTTGCGCGCCTGTGCATCTGCACGCGTGTTGAAGCCGATGATGACCGCTTTCGATGCCGTTGCGAGGTTGACGTCGTTTTCGCTGATGCCACCCACCGCGCTGTGCACGATCTGCACGCGCACTTCGGCGGTCGACAGCTTGAGCAGCGACTGCACGAGTGCTTCCTGCGAGCCCTGCACGTCGGCCTTGATGATGAGCGGCAGGTTCTGCACTTCGCCTTCGCCCATCTGCTCGAGCATGCTCTCCAGCTTCGCGGCCTGCTGCTTCGCAAGCTTGACGTCGCGGAACTTGCCTTGACGGAACAGTGCGATTTCACGCGCCTTGCGCTCGTCCGGCAGCACGATGACTTCTTCGCCCGCACCCGGCACTTCCGACAGACCCTGGATTTCGACCGGGATCGACGGGCCGGCTTCCTTCGTCGGCTTGCCGTTCTCGTCGAGCATCGCACGCACGCGGCCGTAGGCCGTACCCGCCAGCACGACGTCGCCTCGGTTCAGCGTACCGGACTGCACCAGGATCGTCGCGACCGGGCCCTTGCCCTTGTCAAGCTTCGCTTCGATCACGATGCCCTTGGCCGGCGCCTCGACCGGTGCCTTCAGTTCCAGCACTTCGGCTTGCAGCAGCACGTTCTCGAGCAGATCGTCGATACCCGCGCCCGTCTTCGCCGAAACCGGCACGAACGGCGAATCGCCGCCGTACTCTTCGGGCACGACGCCTTCCGAGACCAGCTCCTGCTTGACGCGATCGAGATTCGCGTCCGGCTTGTCGATCTTGTTGATCGCGACGACGATCGGCACGCCGCCTGCCTTCGCGTGGGCGATGGCTTCCTTCGTCTGCGGCATCACACCGTCGTCGGCTGCCACCACCAGCACCACGATGTCGGTCGCCTTCGCGCCGCGTGCACGCATTGCCGTGAACGCTTCGTGACCCGGCGTATCGAGGAACGTGATGACGCCACGCGGCGTGTCGACGTGATAAGCGCCGATATGCTGCGTAATGCCGCCCGCTTCGCCAGCGGCAACCTTCGCGCGGCGGATGTGGTCGAGCAGCGAGGTCTTGCCGTGGTCGACGTGACCCATGACCGTGACGACCGGCGGACGCGGCAGTTGCTCCGCATCGGTACCCGTTTCGCCTTCGACGAGCAGCGCTTCCGGATCGTCCAGCTTCGCGGCAACCGCGCGGTGGCCCAGTTCCTCGACGATGATCATCGCCGTTTCCTGGTCCAGCACCTGGTTGATCGTGACCATCTGGCCCATCTTCATCATCACCTTGATGACTTCGGAGGCCTTGACCGACATCTTGTGCGCGAGATCGGCAACCGACACGGTTTCCGGCACGTGCACTTCGCGGACGATCGGTTCGGTCGGCGCCTGGAACGTCGAGCTGTCCTGGTGACGGCCGCGACCCTTCGGGCCGCCGCGCCAGCCGCGGTCGACGCCGCCGCTCGAGTCGCCGCGCGTCTTGATGCCGCGACGCTTCGATGCGTCGTCCTGCCAGCCGCCCTTGCCTGCGCCCGGCTTCTTGTTGCGGTCGCCCGCGCCTGCCGGCGCAGTCGTAGCCGGCGCTGCAGCGCCGGCCGGCTTCTTCACGGCCGGACGCGCCTGCGCACCTTCCGGCTTTGCCGGCTTGTGCAGCGTGCCCTTCGCTTCGGCCGGCTTCGGCGGCTCGACCGGCTTCGGCGGCTCGACTGCCTTGACCACGGCCTTGCGCGGCGTGTTCATCATTTCGCGAATCGCACGCGCTTCGGCTTCTGCCGCCGCACGACGCTTGCTGATCTCTTCCTGCTCGGCGCGCGCCTTGTCCGCCGCCTCGCGAGCTGCGTCCTCAGCCTTCTTCGCCGCTTCGCGCTGCGCCGCACGTTCGGCGGCTGCGCGTGCTTCGTCCTGCGCGGACTGCGCAGTTGCCGCTTCCTGTTCGGAAGCAGCAGCCTGCTGTGCGGCCGCCTGCTGCTGCGCGGCTGCCTGCTGCTGCGCCGCCGCAGCTTCGGCCGCGGCACGCTTCGCCGCCGCTTCTTCCTCGGCACGACGGCGCTCGGCTTCAGCCGCTTCCTCGCGGGCGCGGCGATCTGCTTCCTCGCGCTCGAGGCGTTCCTGACGCTCGCGCAGTTCCTGCGCCTGCTTCTCGAGCAGTTCGGCCTCGCGGCGCGCTTCTTCTTCGCGACGCTTCAGTTCTGCATCGTCGTCCGCTTCGGCGACCTGCGCCTGACCCTGTTCCGCACCCTCGCTCGCGTCGTCGCGCTTGACGAACGTACGCTTCTTGCGGACCTCGACCTGAATGGTGCGAGCCTTGCCCGTCGCGTCAGATTGCTTGATCTCCGACGTATGCTTGCGGGTCAGCGTGATCTTGCGCTTGTCGCCGTCGGTTGCGCCGTGCGACTTGCGCAAATGATCGAGCAGACGCGCCTTGTCCGTTTCGGACAGCGCATCGTCTTCACTCGCTTTCTGGACGCCCGCTGCCTGCAGCTGTTCGAGCAGCACACCAGCAGGCATTTTCAGTTCCGCGGCAAATTGGGCTACGTTGTTACTCGCCATTCATTCCTCTTAGTGCAAGGACCGATTCCTTGCGGTTAGCATCGGGTCAGGCCATACGGCCGCCATCAAATCAGTGCGCCATGGTCATTTCTCACTGGAACCAGTGTTCACGTGCTTTCATGATCAACGCCTTAGCGGCATCCTCTTCCATCCCGGTCATGTCGACCAGTTCATCCACAGCCAGCTCGGCGAGATCGTCCCGCGTCTGCATGCCGTGTTCGGCCAGCTTCGCGAGCAACTCCGGCGTGATGCCGTCGAGGCTCTTGAGATCCAGCGCTGCGTTCTCGACCTTTTCTTCGTTCGCGATGGCCATCGTCAACAGCGCGTCGCGTGCGCGGTTGCGCAGTTCATGCACGGTGTCCTCGTCGAACGCCTCGATTTCGAGCATTTCGTTGAGCGGCACGTACGCAATCTCTTCCAGGCTCGTGAAGCCTTCGTCGATCAGGATGTCGGCAACTTCTTCGTCGACGTCGAGACGCGCCATGAACAGCGCACGCAGCCGGTCGCGTTCTTCACCCTGCTTCAGGGCGGATTCGTCCGGCGTCATGATGTTGATCTGCCAGCCGGTCAGCTCGCCTGCAAGGCGAACGTTCTGACCGCTGCGGCCAATCGCGACAGCCAGCTCGTTCTCGTCGACGACGACGTCCATCGAGTGCTTTTCTTCATCGACGACAATCGACTGAACAGCTGCCGGCGCGAGCGCGCCGATCACGAACTGGGCGGGATCCTCCGACCATAGCACGATGTCGATGTTTTCGCCACCGAGCTCGTTGCGCACGGCTTGCACGCGGGAACCGCGGATGCCGACGCAGGTGCCGATCGGATCGATCCGCTTGTCGTACGCGATGACGCCGATCTTCGCGCGCACGCCCGGGTCACGGGCAGCCGCCTTGATCTCGAGCAGGCCCTGCTCGATTTCCGGCACTTCCATCTCGAACAGCTTCATCAGGAATTCGGGCGCCGTACGCGACAGCTCGATCTGCGGACCGCGCGCAGTGCGGTCGACCTTCGCGATGTACGCCCGCACGCGGTCGCCCACGCGCAGGTTTTCCTTCGGGATCAGCTGATCGCGGCGCAGCAGCGCCTCGACACGGCCCGATTCGACGATGAAGTTGCCCTTGTCGAGGCGCTTCACCGTACCTGTCATGATCTTTTCACCGCGCTCGAGGTAGTCGTTCAGGATCTGCTCGCGCTCGGCGTCGCGCACGCGCTGCAGGATCACCTGCTTCGCGGCCTGCGCACCGATGCGGCCGAACTCGATCGACGGCACGGGTTCCTCGACATACTCACCGACTTCGACGTCGGCATTCTGCTCACGCGCTTCGAACAGCAGGATCTCGCGATCCGGCTCCTGCAAGCCTGCCTCATCGGGCACGACGAGCCAGCGACGGAAGGTTTCGTGCTCGCCGCTTTCGCGATCGATATGGACGCGGATTTCGGCGCCTTCGTCGAACAGCTTCTTGGAAGCGGACGCGAGCGCAGCCTCGAGGGCGCCCAGCACCACATCCTTGTCGACGTTTTTCTCGCGCGCCAGCGCATCCACCAGCATCAACACTTCGCGACTCATTATTTGCGGCTCCTAAAGTCAACTTGCGGAATCAGGCGGGCTTTGTCGATATCGGCCAGCGTGAAATCCAGCATGGCCGCCTCGCCCTTCTTCCTCTCAAATTCCAAACCGATCGTTTCGCCATTCGGCGCGTGCAGAATGCCCCGGTACGTCTTGCGCCCGTCCAGCGGCTTTTTCAAGGTCACGGAAACTTCGCTGCCGGCGAAGCGCTCGAAGTCGGCCAGCTTCTTCAACGGGCGGTCGAGCCCCGGGGACGAGACTTCGAGCCGTTCGTAATCGATGTTTTCGACCGTCAAGACGTGCTGGAGCTGACGCGTGACCTTTTCGCAATCTTCGAGCGAGATGCCGGCAGGCTGATCGATATAGATGCAAAGCATGCCGCGCCCGGTGCGCTCGAGATCCACCAGCTCGTAGCCGAGCCCGGTGACCGTGGTTTCTATCAGTTCCGTCAGTTGCACTGTGTCCTCTCAGGTGTTCGCGCCCGCCGCTCGCGATTCACCCGCGGGCGCGCGCCTTAGCCGGCGCAGGAAGCGCTACCCGAGATGCCTAACCGTTTCAGCAAAAAAAAATGGGCGGAACGCCCATCTTCTTACTGGTGGTCGCACCTGAGCCGCACATTGAATCCGTACGCCCAGCGACTTCGCGATTATAGCGATTTTTGGCGCAAACGCCAAGCCAGCCCGTAAAAGCAGCGTGTTGCCTGCCTTTACCGGCCCAAAAATGCGAAATCGGGCTGCTCGATCGACCGGCGCCATCGTGGCACGCCGGTGATCGGTTATGCCGACGGCCATGCAGCGCCACACGACATATATATAGCCGAAAGCAATAAACGCAACGCGCCGCACCGACAAAACCGGACGACTGCCGATCCTTCCGGTACGCCGGCGGCCTTGCGCCGCCGCGCGCCTGAACGCTTAGCGGCTGCGCGTGCGACTGCGCTGCGGACGCTGGCCGCCGCGCGGGCCGCCGCCACTGCCCGCACCCTCGGCACGATTGCCGTTCGGGTTGCGATTGCCGCCGCCCTTGCTGCCGCCGCGCTTGGGGCCCGCGCCGTCGCGCTTCGGGCCTGCGCCATACGATGCGCGGTTGCCATCGACATCACGGCTGCCACCCGTGCGATTGCCATCACGGCCGCCGCCTGCGCGGTTGCCGTCACGGCTGCCGCCCGCGCGGTTGCCGTAACCCGACGGCGCAACCGGCAAACTGCCGTAGCCGCTCAGGCCCGGCAGGCCCGGCCCGCCGCGGCGACCACCGCCGCGGCGCGGCTGATCCAGCTGCCCGTGCGCCGTCAGCACCGGCTCACGGCCGATGAAGCCCATCGACGTCTGCATCGGATCGGGCTGGCGACGCTCGGCCTGATCGGCACCACCGCGCTTGCCCTTCTCCTCGGACGGCGCCTTCAGGCCGACGGTCGCCATCAGCTTGCGCACCTCTGCGTCGTCGAGCTCCTCCCAGCGGCCGCGCTTCAGACCGCGCGGCAGCGGAATCGGGCCGTGACGCGTACGGATCAGGCGGCTCACCATCAGGCCGACCGCCTCGAACATCCGGCGCACTTCACGGTTGCGGCCTTCGGCCAGCGCGACGTGATACCAGTGGTTCGTGCCCTCGCCGCCGCCGTCGCGGATGCGCAGGAAGTTCGCCGGGCCGTCATCGAGCTCGACGCCGTGCAGCAGCTTCTGCCGCATGCCTTCGGCCAGCTCGCCGACGACGCGCACCGCGTACTCGCGCTCGACGCTGTAGCGCGGGTGCATGAAGCGGTTTGCGAGGTCACCCGAAGTCGTCAGCATCAGCAGACCTTCGGTATTGAAGTCGAGACGGCCCACCGCGAGCCATTTCGCCGTCTTCATCGGCGGCAGGCGGTCGAACACCGACGGACGGCCTTCCGGATCCGCGTGGCTGACGATCTCGCCCGTCGGCTTGTGGTACAGCAGCACGCGCGGCGGCTTGTTCGGCAGCTTGCGCTTGACCGGCTTGCCGTTGATCCGCACCTGGTCGGTCGGCATGATGCGCTGGCCGATGTGCGCGGGCTCGCCGTTCACCGACACGCGGCCGGCGACGATCAGCTCTTCCATTTCGCGGCGCGAGCCCATGCCCGCCTCCGCCAGCACCTTGTGAAGCTTCGGTGCGTCGTCGTCCGGCGACAGCACGCGCTTGTTCGCCGGCTGGCTGCGGCCGCGACGCAGCATCGGCGCACGCACGCCGCTACCGCCCGCGGAGTTGTCCGCGTCGAATGCCGGCGACGTCACGTAGGCGAACAGCTCGTCCTGGGACGCCTCGCCTTCCGCCTTCGGCGCGCTGTTTTCAGCCTTCGATGCACCGCCGCGACGGCCTTGGCCGCCTTGGCCGCCTTGGGCCTTGGCCGCGCCTTCGCGCTTGGCGGCCGGCTTGCGAGCACCCTTGGCCGCGCCTTCCTTGCGCGGCGCACGCGCCGGCGGCTGCGCTTCGGCAGCTTCGGCCGGCTGCGCGTCAGCGCTTTCGTCGCCCTGCGGCTCGCCTTCGGCGCCCTTCGACTTGGCCGCCGCGCGACGCCGCGCGATCAGGCTGCGCGGGCCTCGCCGCAAACCGCGGCGGGGACGCTCGTCGCCACCCTCGGCCGAAGCGCCCTGCTCCGGCGCATCGTCGGCACGCGCTGCCTGCACGGCAGGCGCGGACGATTCAATATCGTGGATATCTGTCAAAACAACCTCAAAATGTCAGGTCTCGCGCCCGGCGCGGGCGCGGCAAGAAGTTGGCCGCGATCAGGCGCGACGCTGTTCGGGTTCTGCTTCGTCGTCCGGCAGCGCGTCGGCACCGATCGGTGCACTGGCGCTTCGTACGGCGTCGGCGAGACTGTCGGACGTGTCGTCCAGCATCTCGCCGTCCGCGGGACGGGAACGGGAGGCGCCGGCCTGGCCAGCCTCGCCGGGCATGTCGCCGGCCGCTTCCGCTCCGTCTCCGGCAACCGCTTCGGCAGCCGGCTTGCGATCTTCCTCGCTCCAATCCGCGCGCAGCGGCTCGGGCTGCACACCGGCCGGCACTGCTTCGGCGCCAGCCTGTTCCAATTGTTCCGTTTGCCCGCGATCAGCATCGAGCGTATCGCGGCCCGGGATTTCCTGCGTCGACGTTACGTCCGCCGCGGGATCCCCCGGCAATTCCGCCGATTGGCCGACGGACGCCTCATCCGCGTGCGACGTATCGCCCGCGGCGTCGTCGGCAACCGGCATGCCCTCATCGAAATCCATTGCCTGCTGAGCCAGCAGTGCAGCCTCGATGTTCGCGGCCGGCTCTTCGAGCGCAGGCAGATCGTCGAGCGCCTTCAGGCCGAGGTCGTCGAGGAACTGCTTGGTCGTCGCATACAGCGCCGGGCGCCCCGGCACGTCGCGATGGCCAATCACTTCGATCCAGCCGCGATCCTCGAGTTGCTTGACCACCTGCGTATTGACCGTCACACCGCGAATCTCTTCGATGTCGCCGCGCGTGACGGGCTGCCGGTACGCGATGATCGCGAGCGTTTCGAGCACCGCGCGCGAATACTTCGGCGGCTTCTCGGGATGCAGGCGATCCAGATAATGACGCATCGCCGGCTTGCTCTGGAAGCGCCATCCGGTTGCCAGCGCCACCAGTTCGACGCCGCGGCCGGACCAATCCTGTTTCAGATCTTCGAGCAACGTGCGGACCGTGTCAGCCGACACGCCGTCGGCAAAGAGCTTGCGCAAATCGCCGAGTTTCAGCGGTTCCTGCGCGCAGATCAAAGCAGTCTCGAGGACGATCTTCGCCTCTTGGGTATTCATGCAGCTAGGCCAGACCCTGTGGTCAAACGAACCGGATCAACAAACAGACGAAAGGAACGGAAGACGCGCTCGCCCGATTCTGATCGGTCATATTGATGGGAGCACGAACCGGGGGCGGCGAACCAACTTCAGGCCAGGCCCAAACCGGACGGAACAGCACGGCTCAACGACGGAACCGCGTGACTGAGCGCCATATTACGCAAAATTGCCCGGTGCGTAAAGATAAGCCGAACAGGCTGCCGCCAGCGCGCCGCGTCCGCTCCGGCCCCGCTTCAGCGGGCGACAACGCCGCGCGCGAGGAACCGTCGCAGCCGTTCGACGCCCGCGTCGAGTCGCGCCGGATCGCATGCGTAGCACCAGCGCACGAACCCTTCCCCCTCGGGGCCAAATGCGCGCCCGGGCGCAAGGCCGAGCCCCGCATCGCGCACCAGCGTCTTGCAGAACGCCAGACTGTCGGCCGCGCCCGGCAGACGCAGGAACAGGTACATCGCGCCCGGCGGTGGCGGCACCTCGACACCCGGCAGGGTGCGCAGCGCGGCAACCAGGTAATCGCGCGCGTCGCGCAGCGCCGTGACGAACGACCGCACGAAAGGCTCGCCATCGCGCAGCGCAACTTCGCCCGCGGCCTGCACGAAACCGGGCGCACACGACGTGTTGTACTCGACGAGCTTCGACAGGTCGCCCATCACCGCTGCCGGCGCGATGAGCCACCCCAGGCGCCAGCCCGTCATCGCCCACGCCTTGGAAAACGAATTCACGACAACGACCCGCTCGTCGCGCGACGCGATGTCGAGGAACGAAGGCGCGCCGCCCGCGCCGAACGCGAGCCGCTCGTACACCTCATCGGCAACCAGCCAGATGCCGTGGTGGCGGCAATGGGCGAGCACGACTTGCTGGTCGTCGCGCGACATCGTCCAGCCCGTCGGATTGTTCGGCGAGTTGATCAGCAGCATCCGCGTATCGGGCGTCAGCGCCGCAAGCAGCCGCCCGACATCGAGTTGCCAGCCCGCCTCGCCATAGTCGAGCGGCACGCATTCGACCTGCGCGCCAAGGATCTTCGGAATCTCGACGAGATTCGGCCACAGTGGCGTAACCGCGACGACCCGCTCGCCCGGACCGACCAGCATCTGCGCGGCCAGCATCAGCGCGCTCACGCCCGAACTCGTCACGGCCACCGTGTCGGACGCCGTCGCGCCATGACGGGCGCTGACGTAGGTTGCGATCGTATCGCGCAGCGGCGCAGTACCGAGATTGTGCGTGTAGAAGGTTGCGCCATCGCGCAGCGCCGCTGCTGCGGCGTCGCGGATGAAGTCCGGCGTCACACGATCGGATTCGCCGAACCAGAACGGCAGCATGTCCGGCACACCAAAGCCGGCGTTTGCCACTTCCCGGATCAACGACGGTCGCAACGCGTGCACCGCGTCGCGCGCCGCCGGCGCGCCGGCCACCGGAAGAAAGTCTGCGGAATGCGCCATCGAGCACCACCATCGAGGAACACGATCCGCGTAGTGTACCGGCCCGCAAGCCGGACCGGCGCGCGTCGCTGCGCGTCAGTCGAGGTCCTCCGCCCTTGCCGGCATCTGCCGCACGAGCTCCCAGATCGCCTGCGCAGCGGGCGACAACGAGCGGTCGCGGCGGCGCACCAGCTCGACCGTACGCTCGGTGCGCGGCGTGAGCGGCCGCGCGACGAGCGTCGAGCCGGCAGGCAGCGGCAGCGACAGCCACGGCTGCACGCTCACACCGACGCCCGCCTCGACGAGTCCGAACACCGTCGCCGAATGCCCGAGTTCCTGCATGACCGTCGCGTTGACGCGATGGGCGGCCAGCGCGGCATCGATTAGCGGCCGGCTTCCCGACGCATGGTCGAGAAGCACGAGGCGCTCGCCGTCCAGCGCCGTCCAGGGCACCTCGGCACGCGCCGCGAGCGGATGGTCGGCGCGTGCGACCAGGCAGAACGAATCGGTCATCAGCGATTCGCAGACCAGATCGACATCCGTGAGCGGCCCGATCACGACGCCGAAATCGACCTCGCTCGACTTCACCTTGCGCAACACGTCGCTCTGCACGTCATCGCGCAAGCCCAGCGTCACGAACGGGAACTGGCGCTCGCACGACGCCACCACGCGCGGCATCAGCCTGCATGCGATCGTCGGGCTGGCCGCGACGATCACGCGCCCGCGGCGCTGCTCGCCGATCTCGCGAATCTCACGCAGCGTGTCGTCGAGATCGTCGAGCAGACGGGACACGCTCGCGATCAGGTTCGCGCCGACATCGGTCAACTGCACGTCGCGCGTCGTGCGGTCGATCAGCTTCAGCCCGAGCTCGGCTTCGAGCTCGCGTACGCAGCGGCTGACCGCGGACTGCGTGAGCCCGATCTCGCCGCCCGCGCGACTGAAGCTCTTGAGCCGCGCGACCTCGATGAAAACGCGAAGCTGGCGCAGCGTGACGTTCATTTCCCGACCTCATCAATCGTCGATATCGATGCGTGATTTTAATGCGCGAATCCGGGGTCGATGTGCGAATCAGGCACCTACCCCACATGTTTCGCTGCGGTGCAATACAACCGCGAACGCACGTGGCGCGGGCGAACTGCACAAGATTGGTGATTGTCCCGATTTGCTGGCGGGTTATTTTGGCGTCTCATACGCCCCTAGCTGACTAAGCCGTTAGCTCGCTGCCAAGCGGCTCTCGAGGGAATTACCTCCGACATGGCACGCTTCGTGCATTACCTGACGCACAGGGCGCAGGTTTCGTCGGACGGAAGAGCAGAAACGCCGCTGCCGGCCAACCGGACGCCCCCACCCGGCACTCGACGATCGAGTGCTTGAAGAGTGCGCGGCGCAGGGCAGCGCACCGGAGTTAGCTTCGCTGAGGTGAGGACATGATGCTGTTCGACGATTTGAGAGATAACGAGTGGGCGCTGGTCGAGGGTCTGTTTTGCTCGGAACCCGCACGGAGTGAGCGGCGCGGCCGCCCCCGCGTGGAAGCCCGCTCGGTGGTGAACGCCGTGCTGTGGGTGCTGTCGACGGGTGAAGGCTGGTCGAAGCTGCCGGGCCGCTATCCGTCGCCGCCGACTTGCCGCCGTCGCTTCGACGAATGGCAGGCGGACGGCACGCTCGCCGAAATCGTGAAACGACTCGGCACGAGCGGCCGGCAGATCTCCCTGCGCGGGCGCATCGGCGCAAGCGCTACGAAGCCGCCCGCACCGCCGAGCCGCGACCGGCTGCGCGGCGCCTTCTGGACCAATCCGGAATCCTGGCGCGCGCCCGTCAAGATGGCGTAACGAATGCTCGATCGGGCGGCTTCGGCCGCCCGGTTTCTTTCGGCGACGCGACCCATTCGCGACGCCTGCGTTGCCGTCGATTACCGTTGTCGTGCCGCGATACATCTATTTACCAATATTTACAGCAAGCCTGCACTCCCACGCTTACCTTAGCGACATATCAACAGGCCGCGTCGACGGCTTGAAGGGAGCCCCGCCATGAAACCAATGTCACTGCTCGTTGCATGCGGCATTGTCATTTCTTTGGCGTTGTCCGCTCCAGCCCGGGCCGACGATCGCGCGAAGCCGCCCCATCGCCAGCAGGATCACCGGAACACCCTCCGCCAGCCACCGTCCGCCAACCCGCCCGGCCGGCAAACCGTGCCGCGCGGCGACCTGCGCGGCGACATCGCCAACAACGCGCGGGCGCGCATCGGCTCGCAGCCGTCCGACGTACCGCGCCATCCGTAGTCCTGCCAATTTCAGGATTTCACCAAAGAAAATGCCCACAGTCGGGAACTGCGCCGCATGCGACGAGTCACAACGTTGCCATGAGCACAGCGTGGCAACAGCAAAAGTATCCGGTACGCCCGTATCCTCGCGATACGGGCTTTTTTTTGAGCATCGCCAGTCGCACGGCGATGCGCGCGGCGGGGTGATCGGCCGCTACAGGCGGCTTTCGAGAATCGCCACGGCACTCGCCTCGCTCAATGCGTAGTCGGCCATGCGGCGATCGGTCCAGGAAAGTAATTTCTCGTCGCGCTCGAGGCGCGAGAATTCGGCTCGACCGCTTTCGGTCAGCACGGCAATGTCGACCGGTGCGTGGAAGCCCGGCGCGGGAGCAACGGTTTTCTGCCTGACCGTGTCCATCAGCCCGAGCGAACGGAGATACTCGAACACGCCCGGGCGGCGTGCCCACGGTACCTGGCGGTACTGCACTCGTCTCAATGCGTCGAGCACCGCTTCGTTGGAATACGTGGCCATCTCGATTCTTTCTTAAAGTGCAGCGACAATGCGAAGCGGCGCGCCGGGCGGGGGCTCCGCCCGCCGATACCGCCACCGATTCTGGAGGCCAACGTTCGGCGTCGCGTCAGGGCCGGATCGTCAGCCGTCCATAAAAAGACACCATACCCCAATCAAATTGATTCTGTTCGATTCATTTGTACTTCTCTTCATCTGTTTCATGCTCTGCCGCAAGCGGCGGCGAATCATCTCGATCGCCGCCGTTGCGCTGCTCTGGCTGCTCGCGACAGGCTGGCTCGCCGCGCCGCTGATCGCCTGGACCGAGGCGGGCGTCGTACCCGTCGAGCACCCGGACATGCACGGGCGAACCACACTGATTCTCATCGGCGCCGGTACGCAGCACACCGACACCGGGCTGCGGCCGCCACCCGACGGAGCCGCCCGCATCCACAAGATCGCCACGCTCTATCGCATCTGCCGACAGCAGGCCGAGCGCTGCACCGTGGTGATGTCGGGTGGTGACCCGCAGCATCACGGCGAAACCGAGGCGGCCGTATACGGGCGCCAGCTCGTCACCGAAGGCGTCGCTCCCACGGACCTCGTTCTGGAACCGAATAGCCGCACAACCTACGAAAATGCGAAATTCACTGCGTCTATACTACGCTCACAGTATGACGACACGCGCATTCTCGTCACCTCGTCGTATCAGATGCGCCGCGCATTGCTCGATTTCCGCCGATTCGGGATCGATCCGCAGCCCGTTTATGCGAATCGCCGACGTGCGCAAACGGGCTGGCTGCCGCGCTGGCGCAATGTGGCCAACGCCGAGCAGGCGCTGCACGAACTGGTCGGCATCGCGCAATTCCACGTCTATCGATGGCTCGGATGGTTCTGACGACCCGCGGAAACCGGAACGAAAATGACGGCGACACCCAGGATGGCACGCGCGTGACGAAGTGCACGAAGTGTTGCGCGACTTCAACGGGGCCTTGCGTCGCGCCGCGATCGGATGCACATTGATCCGTCACTTTTGTTACACTCGACACGCACTCGATTGCAGTCGCCAGACAAAACGGCAACACTCGGGTTCATCACCACTTAGCGGAGGTAAAGCAATGAAGAAGACGTCCCTGGCTATCCTGGTAGCGATGTCGGCGCTGACTGGCGCAGCGTATGCGCAAGAGAGCACGGAAATCAAGACGATCACCGATCCGGCCAAGATCTCCGAGATCGAGCAGCGCGCACAAGCGCTGCAGCAGCAGCAAGCGGCAGAAGCCGCTCAGCCGGCGATGCAGGAAGAGCATCACCACGGCAAGAAGGCTGCTCATCACAAGGCAGCAGCGAAGAAGGCTGGCAAGAAGGCGGCCAAGGCTGCAGACGCTGCCAGCCAGTAAGTTCGGCGGCACCGCACAAGCGAAAAGCCGAATCCGGGCAACCGGGTTCGGCTTTTTTGGTTGCGGTGCCCGTGCGCTGTGCTAAAGTCGCGCACCGAAATTTTCCACCCGTGCGCACCCCGGTGCGGAGGACAGCATGAGCAACATTCAACTCGACATCGAGTGGACCGAAGCCGCCACTCGCCAGATCAAGCAACTGATGCCCCGCGGCTCGGCCGACGCGTTCCTCGCGCTGCCGCCGATCGAGTGTCTGCCGATGGAGGGCGATGTGCTCTTCCTTGGCCCGCAAGGCAAGCAGGCGCCGTTCATCGTGGCCGAGCGACAGTATCATCACGACGGCGACGCCGACTGGACGATCATCCTGATCCTCGACGTACCCAACACGTCGCACTGACGCACACCGCGACCGGACGCGTCCGGTCGCCTCACCCGGCTCAGACGAGCTTCGACAGCACGCGGATTTCGGAACGCTCGATCCAGTTCGCGGCCGCTTCGCGATAAGCGAGAATGTGCGCGGAGCGCGCATGAGCGGCAAGCGCCTCTTCGCTCTCCCAGCGCTCGATGAATACGAACCGCGCGGGCTCCTTCAGGTCCCGGTGCAGGTCGTACTGCAATGCCCCTGCTTCGTTGCGGGTCGGCTCGACGATCCCTTCGAGCTGGGCGCGTAACATCTCCTCGGCGCCCGGCTTCGCCACGATCAGCGCCACGACTGCAATTTCCGCCATTCCCGCCCCCTTCATCTCGAAAAGTCCGAGAATACGCGAATCACGCATCGCGCATCGGCTACGCCAGCGCAGCACCGCACGACGGCCCAAAAAAAATAGCCCGCGCTTCAGAGAAGCGCGGGCGAAACCGTCGCCCTACGAGGATAGGCGACGGGGCCATCGAGATCCGCACGCTGGCGCGGATCGTCATCAGTTGCGCCGACGCTTGTCGCATCGGCATTCGAAGACGTTGATACCGTTGATCAGGCGCTCACGGCGCACCCTCGGTATCTGACGCCATCCTCCCTGTTCCAACGATTCCAACATATAAAGCAGATTGCGTGCCAGCCGCCACGAACCGATCACCCCATTGATTTATAAGGACAAATTTTTTGTTGCCGACAATATGGCAAGCGTTCTGCCGCCGTAACGCGGGGATGTTACGTAACGTCACGAGGAGGGACCGAACCTCCCGCACAAGCGTACGCGGACGAGCAGTGTCAAGTCCTGGAATAGGTTGACAGTGTTCACCCGCTAAACGCCCGATGCACCGCATCGGGCGTTTTGTATTTGAGGGCGGCATGTGGCCGCTCGCAGTTGTAGATGTTCACCGACTGTTCGACC